>JBBQUA010000141.1:0-13765 GCA_038212905.1 Hyphomicrobiales bacterium | reverse complement strand
AGCGCCGTCGTGCCGTCGCCGGCAGTCGCGGCAACGCCGACCAGCGAAGCGGAAACGCCGCCGAGCGTGATCGCGGAAGTGATCGCGGTGGTACCACCGGCCGCGCCGCTGGTGATGACGTTGCTGGTCGCGGTGGCGCTGGTGAAGGTCGTGGTGCCGCGCAGATCGAGCGAGGTGGCGCCGGAGATCGTGGCCGAGACGTTGGACTTGGTCGAGTAGCCGACCGTGGTCTGCAGCGCCTGGTTGGCGATCGACTTGGCGGTATCAACCAGCTTGGAGAGCGAGGTGATGCCGGTGTTGGCGGCCTGCAGAACCTGCACGCCGTTGCCGATACCGTCCAGCAGGTTGCTGATGTCGCTGGCGCGGCCATCGAGCGACTGGGCGGTGAAGAAGTTGGTGGGATTGTCGAGCGCGGTATTCACCTTCTTGCCGGTCGAGAGGCGGCTCTGCGTGGTGGCGAGCAGATCGGCGGTCGACTGCAGCGAAAGCAAATTCTGGCGAACGGAGGACGAGAGAACAATGCCGGACATACTGTTTGATCCTTCTGGATGTTACACTTTTACACGTCGCCGCTTATTCTTCGGCGACGGGCCAACACTGTTCCCCCGCGTATGACCTGTTCGTTAAATCCCACTCCGTACAAATACCCAGAAACGCGAATAAACGGCGTCGCGCGAAGTGACTTGCAAAATGGTTTTTGCCACGGCGACGCGGCAGTAACCGTTGCGGCACAACGATTTCAGCTATCGGCAGAATCATTTAACCGTGTCGTCCGGAAAACTACGGGCGTCATGCCGCGAGTGCGGCGCGAATCATTTTTGCCAGCTCGAACTTGCGGTACGGTTTGGCGAGCAACATCACGCCGGCTTCGAGGCGCTCGTGTTGAACCAGCGCGCTGGCCGCATAGCCTGATGTGTACAGCACCTTGAGCAGCGGCATGCGGCAGATTGCTTCGATCGCGAGTTGCCGTCCATTGACCGGACCTGGAATCATCACATCGGTAAAGAGTAGATCGATGCTCTCGCCAGCGTCGATCAACGTCATGGCTTCACGGGCATTGCCGGCGGCCAGCACGCGGTAACCGAGGCTTTGAATCTGACCGACAACGTATTCGCGCACCAGCGCGTCGTCTTCGACGATCAGTACGGCCTCGCCGCCCCCTTCGCTGTCGGCCTCGTCAGGCGATTGAGCGACAGCTGTTGCGCGGGGCAGATATATTCTGACGGACGTGCCGCGACCGGCTTCGCTGCGGACTTCGATATGCCCGCGCAATTGCATGACGATATCCTCGACCACGCCGAGCTCGGCGAATACCGGCGCCGGATGTCCGGCGATACCGCCGTGACTGGAGGCGTTGACCGCGATCAACACAAAATCTTCCGCAGATATATCGAGGTCGGCGCGCCCGGCCTCGAAGCTGAGCTTGCCGCCGCCCGGCATGGCATCACGCGCCAGGATCGCGAGATTGAGAATCGCCGCCATCAGTAGAGAGGGGTCGACCAGGACCAGCTGCACGCCGGCAACCGGCTTTGCACTAATCGCGATTTGCTCCCCCAACGTGGGCCGAAGCAGGCGCGCCGCGTCGGTCAGCAGCGAAGCGACATCGACGTCGCGAGGCTGCGAGGACTGACCGCACGAGAACGCAAGCAGGTTCGACGTCAGGCTGGCGCCACGGGCGGCGGCTTCACGGATCAGTGTTGTGATCGCCGCGAGGTCCGGCCGGTCGGCAACGGCCTCGGCCAGGATATCGACGGTGCCCAAGATGACGGTGAGAATATTGTTGAAGTCGTGGACAACGCCGCCGGTCAACTGACCGACAATCTCCATCCGTCTGGCCCGACCAGTTTGCGCTTCAGCGACCTCAGCCGACGGGGAATTCCCAGGCATATCATTGGATCCCGGCGTCACCTGTCCTCCGCAACAGGCAAGGCTGCTATCTCAACTGAACCACGCTCGCGAAGCGGGACTGCGCTTCCGCCATGCACTCGTTGATCACGGCCAGCAACGCCGCCGGCGTGAACGGCTTGCGCAGGCAGCGGGTTGCACCGAGTTCTAACGCCATTCTCAGGAAATCGGGAGCCGGCGAGTCCAGATTGGCAAAGGCGTAACCGGACATCGCGATCAGCGGAACCGTCGGTGCGCGCTCGTGGAAGATCCTGATCGACTCGAAGCCGCGCATATGCGGCATGAAGATGTCGACGATCATCAGGTCGAATGTCGTGCCTTCCAGCGCGCGCAATCCTGCTTCGCCGCCGTCGGCAACGGTCACCTGAAAGCTGTGGCGCTCGAGATAGATCTCAATGGTCATGCAGACCATTGGATCGTCGTCAACAACGAGAACACGTGGCATGAGAGCCTCCTGAGGCTGGATTTGTATCTTCGATGCTTCGGCAATTTCAGAATCGTGATGCAAGCGAGTCTCTCCCCATTATGATTTGGATCGAAAAGCCGGGCACGTCGCGAGACGAACCTCGTTTCGAGCTCAAATTTTCCTATGGACTCCACCAGGCACCACGTCTTGCCGCCGGTCGAAGCCTGACAGCCTCAATCTGCAAAAACGTCCTTCCTCGGTTCGTGTGAAGGCTTGTCCGACAGCGCGTTGGTAACGGCGGCCGGAGTGGCAACGTGCTTTCGATAAGGCGCGGCCTCCGACAGGCATTCGTCGATCACGCTCAGCAATGTCGTCGGCCTGAAGGGCTTGCGCAGGCAACGCGTCGCGCCGAGCCTGAGCGCCATTCTCAGGAAATCGGGACTGGCCTGCTCCAGGCCGGAGAATGCGTAGCCCGAGATCGCGATCAGCGGCACCGTCGGGGCGTGATCGTGAAACACCCGGATCGATTCGAAGCCGCGCATATCGGGCATGAAGATATCGACGATCATCAGATCGAACGTCGAATTGTCGAGAGCGAGGAGACCGCTGGCGCCACCGTCGGCGATCGCAACCTTGAAGCCATAGCGCTTCAACCACGCGCGAATGGCGAGACAGATATGTGGGTCGTCATCCACAACAAGAATGCGTCGCATGCCGGGCTTTCTCCCGCCCCTCTACGCGTTCAACCGACTCCCGTATTGATCGCGCGATAATTTTTACCTTGCGAATCAATGCGTGATTCTCATTTCGGCCTCAATGCGACCGGCTGTCTGCCCTCTGCCGTGTATTGGAACTCCGGCACAACTCTCCACCTTGTCGAATGCAATAGCCGGGTGCGGCTACATGCATTGTCAGACAAGCAACGGCGCACCCTGACGAATGGCCAATCGATGCCTGCTTGCCCTCCATCCCGCTTCATCCAACCATTTGCTGCAGGCGCTGCCGCTGTTGGAGTTCGGACCGCTGTGTCCGCATTTCCAGATCGAGCCGGTAAGGGAAGCTGTCCTTGTTGAAGCCGCGCGTCCTTGAGATATGTCGATCCGCCCCAGGCGATCGGAGCAGTCACGGCGCAACGCGCGTGTCGGTCGTCCCCCATGCGCTGCAACAGGCGGGAACAATTTGCGACAGCCGGGGCTACATGGAAACCTCCAGCGCGACGGGTCGAGAGAAACCTCCTGCGAATGCTCCGCCATGGCTCGCGCAGCGAACCCGACGCGAGAAGGTGCGGCCAAATATCGATTCTCCTCGCTTATGACTTGCTCACGCTTTATGCTTAGGTCGGATACCGTGCATATGCGCTGGCAACCTTCTGACTGGTTGCGCTTTCCCTCGGCAGGAGGCCCCCTTTTGGAATCGGCTCCTCGTTCACCCAACGGCTTCTTGTCGGCGCTGGCCGCGGACGATTTCGAGTTGATCCGTCCGTATCTGCGAACCGTCGATCTCGCTCAGGAATCCGTGCTGGTCGAGGTTGATGACGCACTGAAGCGCGCCTACCTTCCGCATAAGGGCGTGATCTCCCTCGTGGTGAAACTCGCGAAGGGAGAAAGCGTCCAGATCGCGATGATCGGCCGCGACAGCATCCTTGGCACGTTCGCTGCGCTGAGTGATCCGACAGCGCTCAACAGCGCTGTCGTGCTGGTGCCCGGCACCGCATCGACGCTTGATATCGATCGTCTTCGAAATGCCGCCGAGCAGAGCCCGACGTTCCGGGCGGCCCTGGTGCGGCACGGACTGGCGGTGTACGCGCAGATTCAGCAGACCGCCGGATGCAACGCCGCGCACACGGTGGAATCGCGGCTGGCGCGATGCCTGCTGCACACGCGCGACCTGTCGGGCAGCAACAACCTCGTTCTGACCCAGGAATCGATGGCGCAGATGATCGGCGCGCGCCGCAACAGCGTGTCGCTGGTAGCCAACACGCTGCAGCAGGCCAAATTCATCCACTATAGCCGGGGGCATATCGAGATCACCGACTTCGATGGCCTCAGCAAGACCTCCTGCGAATGCTACGCAACAGTGAAGGCCCAGTACGAGAGGCTGATTCACCCGCTGCGGGCGTGAGCATATCTAGACGATCTGCCGGACCGAAATCGTCCGGCTTGTGGGCGTGGCCGCCGGGCCGTTCGCGCATGACGATCATTGTAAATCGCGCCCCATGAGCCACGCCGTATCCGTACAAATACTGGAAACCCGGCAAGAAAGCCCGGCAATTCCTGCAATATTAATTCAGCCGGAATTAACGGGCTGTTCAATGACCGCTGCTAGTTGTCACGGTGCTGACGGGCGTGAATTCGAGAAAGCATCGAATATTTCTTTTCGGATGCTGCGGATATCTCACTTGTGCCGGCAATTTGCGAACCGCGCGGAGTAATTACATGGCCTTTGATTTATCGATGCCGATCCTGGTGGTCGATGACTACAACACCATGATCCGGATCATCCGCAACCTTCTGAAGCAGCTGGGCTTCGAGAACGTGGATGACGCCAGCGACGGATCGGCCGCGCTCGCCAAGATGCAGGGCAAGAAATACGGCCTGGTGATCTCGGACTGGAACATGGAGCCGATGACCGGTTATGACCTGCTCAGGGAAGTTCGCGCCAGTCCGGAGCTTTCGCAAACGCCCTTCATCATGATCACCGCGGAGTCGAAGACCGAAAACGTCATCGCCGCGAAGAAGGCCGGCGTCAGCAACTACATCGTCAAGCCGTTCAATGCCGCCACGCTGAAGACCAAGATGGAAGCGGTATTTCCGGGATCAGCCGGCTAACATACGGCGCCCGATCCGGCCTGTTCCCGGGCCGAAGACCGGCCGCGATCACGCGCGGCCGACGCTGCCGGCACCGGCGCGCCGGCGTCAACTTCGTTCTTTCCCCGCTATCTTGCCGGCCCTGCTTTGCCTGGCGCGTAGCCATCACGAGGGCGCCCCTGCCGCTCTCCGCCGCGCTCCCGGCGAAACGCGGCAGTACTACTACGGCGTTGGATTTTTACACACGGATAACAATAAGCGGCGATATTGCGTGAGCAGAGGAGAGCTTCATGTTCACGTTTGAAACGGCCGACCAGAAAGAAGTCCGGCGTTTTCGTATCGCGCAGTTCAACGGCAGAACCGCGACGATCCGATCTGCCGGAGCGACGATCACCGGCCACGTGCGCTCGGTGCTGGAAAGCAAGTCGAGCGTCCCGACGCAGTGGACCATCACGATCGTGCCGACCGAGCCCAAGAACAAGGCCGAGACGCTGCGGCCGACGCCTCGCGTTCATGCCTTCGTGGAAGACTTTTATTGAGCGGCAGGATACCCGGGATATAGATGATCCATGGCATTGCCGGCCAGGCATTGCCAGCCTCACAGCCTATCGAAAAATCACAACACTGAAGCCGTCAGGCGCATGACCACAGGGGGCGATGACGGATCGCCAGCGCGCCGCGCCGTCCGGGGCTACACACCACTCGGATGCAGCAGCGCGGTGCGGACAAGGTCCGCGGTGTTTCGCGCGCCGAGCTTGCGCATCGCCTCGGCGCGGTGGCTTTCGAAAGTTCTTGGGCTGATGCGCATCCGCAAGGCGCCCTCCTTGTTGGAGCACCCCTCACTGATGAAATTCAGAACCTCGCGCTCCCGCCTCGTCAGCGGCTTCTGACCCGGCTCCGATGCGTACATGACGGCCGGGGCGCGATCCTTGGCCCGGCTGGTACGCACTTCCCAGCCAGTCGCGCGACCTGGCACGACGACGGCTTCCTCGTGCGTGCCCGCAATCTGCTTCATCATGGCGCAGACGCGTTCGGTTTGCTGAAGCGCATTCTCCACCACTTGCTGCAGGTAAGCCCGATTGCCATCGGTTTGCGTGAGCTGGTGGCTGTGTTGCTTGATTTCGCCCATGTAGAGCAGCAGCGCGGTCAATGGCCCGTTGAGCTGGCGCGCGATCACGGCACCCGCTTCATCTATCGCCTGGGTTCGCGCCGCAGACTGTCGGCCAATTTCAAGATCGGCGTCGCCGATCGGCGCGTTGCCTTCCGTCCACTTCGAAAAGTGCGAATCAGTGATTCGATTTTCCTGCTGCGACATGGAGTTTGTTTAACAACCCTCTGCTGTGTGAGGGTTAATTTTTTACCTAGTAAGACTACGGTGATTTTATCGGAGCCCGCGCGCCGGCGCCGGCAACGGCTCAGGGCCAAATCATGCTTATTGCGCCGTAAACGCACGGCTCACGTTAAAATCTCAGTAGTTATACTGAGAGAAAAAACAACATGGGCGCAGGCACGAAGCCCCGTAGTTACACGGGCATCGGATTTACTTCTTAATCCGATGCCAACTGTTTCGTGGTTCCATGCCACCACGTTCACGCCTGCACGCGACAGGCCGATCGCTGAGGCAGATTTGATCGCGCGCGAAAAAGCCGAATCGCAATGGCACTGGCGGACCAGATCCAGGAGTTCCTCCAGCGGCTGACGCCGCTGACGCGTGGCAGCCTGCTGACCGAGCTTGAGCGGCTGGAAGTCTGCGGCGCCGAGATTACGGGCGTTGCGCCGGTGCTGGAGAAATTGCGCGCCGAGTTCCGCGCCGATGGGTCGACTCAAAATCGTGCCGGCAATCCGTCGCGGGTCTTTTTCGCTCCGCTGGAGCCGCTGCTGATCGACGCCGATCCGGACCATGCCAATTCCGGGCGAATATCGCGCGGCGCGCTGTCGCCCATTTGGGAATGGATCAGCCGGGATCTGCTGCCGACGATGGCGCGCGACTATGCTGGCGCAATGAACAAGCTGATCGCTTCCGACAATCAAAAGGAAGCCCAGCGGGTTGTCGACACGTTCCAGACCAAGGTGGTCAAATCGCTGGAGAATATGCTGAGCTCGCCGGATGCCACCAGTCAGGCCCGGGCCAAGCTCGCGACCTATACGACTGCGCGGACCGTGCATCACGACCTGACCAAGCTCCTTTGCGCGATGCGAGCACGCGTCGCGCTGGCCAAATTCAACGACGCCCTTCCGGTCAAGATCACGGAGTTCAGCGATTCGCTGGTCTCCAAAGTCGAATCCCTGCTGAAACTGTTCGAAAAAAGCCACGCCGATGCGCTGCCCTTTGCGCTGGCATTGGTGGCCAGGCGACTGAACACTCCGTGGCAGTTGATCCGCCTCGCCAGCAAGGCCGCAGCGAGCAAGAACGCCGTCGACATCGCCGCCACGCCCTATGCGATCACGGTTTCGATGGTACTGGATCGCCTGGACAACAGGCGAACGGCGTTGCGCATGGCCCTGAAAAACAACCGGGTGCTGGTTGCGAAGGAAATCCTGACCGAGATCTACGACACCGAATACGCCCTGCGGGTCCGCATCGATCAGCTTGACCGGTCCGAGTGGGGACAGCGGCTGGAAAATCTCATCAGCGCGACCTCAACCCTGGTCGAGGCGGAAGTGAGCCGGTTTCCCGACAATGTCGGCCACGTGCTGGGATCGCGCAGCCTGCGCAGTCATCAATCCCTCTCCGGCCGCCTGACCTATCTGGCCTGGAAGGGACGCGATGCCCTCGCCGGCGGAGCGGCCTTTTGCAGGAAACTCGTCAACGCGGGCTGAAAATCGCCGGTTGACGGCCACGAAAAAGCCCACCGGTTTGGCCGGCGGGCCTTAATTTCATGTCGTTGATAGCGCCAAACGATCCCTGTGACTCCGGTACATCCGCGGAAATCGGTGGGATCGGTTTGCGTTACATGGCGCGGAGGTTTTCCGCGCTGGTCTTGCCGCGCATGCTGTCGACCTTCGCTTCGTACGAAAGCTTCTGGCCTTCGTTGAGCGAGCCCATGCCGGCGCGCTCGACGGCGCTGATGTGCACGAATACGTCGTTGCCGCCGTCGTCAGGCTGAATGAAGCCGAAGCCCTTGGTCGCGTTGAACCACTTAACTGTTCCGGTAGACATTTGAGTTTCTCCAAGATGCGCTAATGCGCGAGTTGCCCGCACGACCTTCGCGCGAGCGTAAATCCGATTTCAGCGATGTCTTGGGGAGTGGAGCCGGTTCGGCGCGTTCAACAAGGCAGATCGATTGTTCGAATGGCAGGCGTTTACACGGCTCTGCCAGAAATAGCAAGCGAATCCCGCCAAGATGAAAAAACCTAACGAAAGCAACGGCCACGATCCGCCGAGTCGGCTGATCCGCCTTCGTCAGATCGACATCACCGACCGCTTAGGATCAGCCGAGCCGGCTGATCTGTTCCTCGGTCACCACACGCTCGACGTTCTCGGTCTTGCTCTTGATGCGGTAGCGCGGGCGGCCGTCGGCCTCGATCGGCAGGCAGGTGACGATGGTATAGATGCTGCGCTGCTTCACCACGGCGCGGCCCTGCGGCCCCTGCAACTGGTGGTGGACATCGTCGTTGATCGCGTAATTGTGGGCCATCGCCTGATTTTTCCGGTGAGAACGGGCTTTTAGGCGCAATGGGTCAAAATTGCAACAAACTTCGTTGCGCGGCGCGGCCGCCCGAACAGCAGGGAACCACCTGATTATCCTGATGATTCCGAATAATCACCGGGCGGAATACCTGAGTTGCGGCGTTAACCACGTGGCGTCTTCGCGGCCCCTGCGCGCTCGATCGATTTCCGGATCGTCGAGCCGGCCAGGGTTCCATCGCCTTATGGCCGGGTTCCTTGAGTGGTCGCAGCCAGGAAGAGGCGTGCAACTGACCTTGAGAACCAGGCAGGCCCAACTCACCTCATCGGTTCGCCGGCTCAAAATTGAAAACTCGCCCGCTTCATGACCCGGGCGAGTTCCCCCATATCTCTCACAAGCCGCTGTAAATCGGCAGCGCATAACATGATATGTGATGATGATTCCGGCATGACATGAAGCGAAGCCACGCCGTGTACGGGCTCTCGGCGCCGCACTGGCGTATTGATATCCAGCGAGTATAGTTTCACCACACTTGGCGGTAGCGCGAATGTCTATTTTATTACGCAGATTAGCTGTTGCGCTGGTCTCGCCGTTCGTCCTGGCGACACTCTGCCTGGGCACACGAACCGCTCACGCCCAGGCCGCTCCTGTAGCCTACTGGATCCCAAGCTGGCCCCTCGGCTTCGGTGGCGACCTGACCGTCGGCCCGGGTTCCAACACGTACGGCAACTTTCCGAGTTTTGATCGCAATGGCGCCCGTGGCGGCGGGTTCTCTCATATGCGCCACCATTTTCAGAACGGCTGGTTCGTCGGCGCCGAAGCTGGCGCCATCGGCCTGAACGGCATCAGCCGGATCGGCGCGTTCAGCAGTACCCCCTCGCTGCAATCCGAAGGCGTGCAGTTCGGCTATAATTTTCAAAACAGCAATTTGCCGATCACGGTCTATGCCGGCTTCAACACCTTGAAATATAATCCGGGCATCGGCGATCCCTTTGCCTCCTTCGACTCCACGTCCGGCACACAGCCCGGCTATAGCGTGAATGCGGGCGTCGAATTCCAGCCGGCATCGAATCTCAGCCTGTCACTCGGGGTCGGCTACACCCAACAGCCGGGCCGCATCAACACGCTACCCGGCGGCTCTCCGTTTGGCATCGGCGGTAGTCGCTAATACACCGAGATTGAATAAGCACCGGCTCACGCCGCAGGATTGACCGCCGCAACTCGACTTCCACGAACTTCGGCGTGCAGACCGCCGCTTCGTTCGGCTCGCGCTATTTCTTTTCCAGGGGGCTGGCGGAGAGGGAGGGACTCTCCCCCGCGGGTGCGAAAAGACCGGTAAATACAAGTTTATCTGTATTCTTGGGCGTTCCTTGAGCCGTCGGTTCTACACCGAGGGTCTACACCAATGGGAACGACTAAAATGCCCACCCCCTTCCGCCCGAAGAAGGCGAACGGCAAGGAACAGAGCGTCTACTGGATCCGGAAGAAGGTGCCGACGCGCTACCGCGCCCTGGTCGGCAAGACCGAGATCTGGCTGTCGCTAAAGACGACCGACGCCCGAACGGCCAACGCCCGTAGTACGGTCGTCTCGGACGACCTGGAGCGAGAGTGGGCGAACTTGGCGGCCGAGGCCAAGCACCGGCCGAAACCCGAAACTCGTCTGACGCACCAGGACCTCCATGCTCTGCAGCGGGAGACCCACGTCGCGATCCGGGACGCCCGGATCGCCGATCCGCGCGGGTTCGGTGCCCTCCGCTGGCAGCTCCTCGCTGTGAATAAGCATCCAAAAATGACCCCTCCTCCGGCAGGTGGATCAATAACTTAGCGCGCCGATCGGCGTCGGGACCCCACGCCGATTAACAGTCACACACCTGACGGATGCATGTCGAGGATCTGGCGAAGCGCAACGTCGAGTTCTTCGCCGGGGTTGAGAGGCAAGGTTCGGCTCCTCCAGGCAACATGCCGATCGGGTCGGACAAGAACCGCCCCGGAGTCATCGGTACCGGAGAAATTAGTCCACGCGCGTTGAGGATCTTCGTAGTCCGCATCTGGTCCGCTACCTATGACCAGACACCTTACAGCGAGCGGCCCATGACTATCGACGCTCTGAACGGCGTCAAGCCAAGCTCGCCTCGCCTCCGGCTTCACCAGCAGCGTCATGCTGTCGTCGGCGATCACGTCATGAATAGAAAGCATCACCCCATCGCGCCTTATCCAGAAATGCGGAAGCCGTGCTCCCGGCCATGTTGTCGGCTGATAGTCAATAATGGGATCGATCGGCTGCGGTACACGACCAGCTTCGGCGATGACGGCGCCATCCTGATAGATGAAACCGAGATCGAGGCCGAGAAAATGATAGTGCCTTGTTTGTCCAGGAATCCTTCGGATGAACTCCGATCGTGCCTGCTTGCCGCGCTTGTCATCCGCGTCAAGCAAAGCGGTCTTCTTGAGCGCCTTGCTCACGAGACGGTCGATCAGGGAAGCCTGCCAAGCGAATGGCAGCACGCGGAAGGTGATTGACCGTTGAAGCGCTTGCAACCGCCGGAGGTCGTTTAGATGTAGCCCACAGACTTCCAGGAGATCGCTCATCTCATCAAAGTTCTGCGCGCTATGTCGAATGTTGGTTTGGGCTACGGGTCGCCGTTCTCGCTCGTAGCTGTCGAGAAGCTTCGGACCGGACAAGCCGCGGATTGCGTGAGACAGTTTCCATGCCAGATTATGGGCGTCCTGAACGCCTGTGTTGAGCCCAAGGCCGCCCGTGGGCGGCAGGCTATGGGCCGCATCACCGGCCAGGAACATCCGCCCGCGGCGATAGGCCGAGGCGAGCTTGGCCGACACAGCCCAGGGTCGTATGAGCTTGATTCTTAAATCAGCCAGTTGGCGGCCGACTGCGGCCGCAACCAGCGCTTGGCACCTCTTTTCGGTGAAGTCCTCGGGCGCTTGCTGCGGAGGGAAATAGGGGGTGAACAGGACCCATTCGTGCGGTATCCAATGTGCGATAAGCACGCCGAACGCCGCGGGGTTAATAATCCAGTACAGAATGCCTTTCCGGTGCGCGACCAGATCGGTCAGGTCGGCGGTGAAGTAAACGCCGATCATATCCTGGAGCAATCGCCCCTCCCACTTCAAGTCCATTGCTCTTCGGAGCGGGCTGGAGGACCCATCGCACGCAACGAGGTAGTCGCCCGACACACGCTCGACTTCGGGGCCTTTGAGTAAGGCATGGACTGCTTCTCCGTCCTGTTCGACGGAGACACATTCGCGCCCCGGAAGGAAGCGGATCAGTTCGTACTCCCTCACCTTTTGCCAAAGCAGCGGCTCAAGGCGGTTCTGCGGGAACTGCATCGCATGAACGGGGCTAAGAGCCAGGAGCGAGGGGAGATCCTCCGGCATGGCAGAGCAGCGGCCGAGTTCGCGACCCGCCAACGACGTCACCCAGCTGATGTAAGCCCGCTCGAAGACGTTTTGGCCTTGGCGCATGATCAGGTCGGCGACGCCGATTTCGCGAAAGACTTCCATCGTACGCGTGTTTAGTATGCAGGCGGCAGGATGTGCCTGAGGCCGGGCGTTTTTTTCGACTAAGGTCGATGAGATGCCAGCTCGAGCAAGCAGGAGCGCCAAGGTTAGACCCGTAGGTCCGGCGCCGATAACGACGACCCGTGGAGTGGACTTGTCCATGAGTATCTCGCCTGGTGACAGTCGATGCGGTGCCGAGCCGTACCGGGAAAATTGCCGCAGTTCGGAACGAAGTGATAGATCAGCGTCATGACAGACGCGTCGGAAGGTCAGTTGGACCGAGTTCTCGTCCTCTACTATTCACAATCCGGCGAAGGAGCCGATATAGCAAGCCTGTTTACGACTGAACTCTCTCGGACCGGAGTCGAGGTGACGATCGAGCGGCTGGATCCAGAAACCGCCTACCCCTACCCTTGGCGATCGATCCGCCGGTTCTTCGACGCCATGCCTGAGAGCGTACTTGGCCTACCGCCGCCAATCCGGCTCCCAGGGTACGATCCGACGAGCCGCTTTAGGCTGGTGGTTTTGGTCTATCCCGTCTGGTTCTTGTCTCCCGCGTTACCGGTGCAGGCCTTCTTTCGCCTGCCGCACGCCGAAGTTTTGCGTGGCACCGAAACCGTGACGATCACCGTCAGTCGCGCCATGTGGCAAAGGGCTTCTGAGCGAATTAAGGGCCTTCTCGCCACCGCTGGAGCGGTCCATTGCGACAATGTCGTGGTTACTCACCATGGATCGCCGTTGCTCACACTCGTCAGTACGCCCCGTGCCCTGTTGTTCGGTCGGAAGGACTCCCTCCTTGGCGTTTTTCCCAAGGCCGGTGTCGCAGATTCGGAGCGGGCTCGAATCCGCAGACTGGCTGCGGTCATGGGGCAGCGGCTCCAGAGCGACCGACCTTTCGGCGCGTCGCTGCTAAGTGGCGAACCAGCGCTTTCGGTCACGCGTTGGCTAGTCGTTCCGGAGCTGTTGGCGTCGTACTGTTTCTATGGCTCGGCGGTCGCAATTCGCGCGCTGGGGAGTATCCATCCAGCTTTACGGGTATTGGGAGTTTATGCGTTCGCCGTTTTTCTGCTCATGCTTATTCTGATCGGGCTCCCATTGGCGATCGCAGGTACGGCGCTCGCTTCGTTAGTCATGCGACGACACCTGGACGCTTACGTCAAAAAACTGTCAAAGCCGACCGGAAGCAGTCATCAGAAAGCTGTCGGATCGGATTATTCATAGAACCGAATCACAATTTTTCACATATTAAGCTTATGGCGCTGGAGCCGAAGCGAACTCTCGACAAAGTGGATAAGAAATATGGCTCGCGGCGCCTATATCAGTGGATGGGGTGCGTACCTTCCCAACGCTCCAATTGAAAATCAGCAGATCGAAGATGTTCTGGGACACATGAAATCCCAGTCAGCTGCGGTAAAGCGCCGTGTTCTGATAAATAACGGTATCACGCGCCGCTACTATGCGATTGACCCTGCGACCGGCGCGGCTACCCACACGAATGCCCG
>JBBQUA010000140.1:0-13800 GCA_038212905.1 Hyphomicrobiales bacterium | reverse complement strand
TGGCGTCCGCGGTACCTCACTGGAAACCATAAAAGCGCTTGCGGCTGGACTCTCGCCGGCCGGCGCGTAATGATTTGTTCATCATAAGCCGGCGCCCATTCAAGCCGGCGGCGTAAACAGTTGCGTGAGGCGTTAACCATGTCAGACCGTTCGCAAAGCGAAACCGCGCTCGTCCAGTTCAGCGAGAGGCTGACCAATTCGGCGGCGTTCGGTAGCCTGTTCCGCGAAGGCATGGATCTGGTCGAGGAGACCGCGGCCTATCTCGACGGCGACGGCCGCACCGAGGCGAAGGCGCTCGACCGTTCCGTCAGCCTGACTTACGCTACCGAAAGCATGCGGCTGACCACCCGCCTGATGCAACTGGCGTCATGGCTGCTGCTGCACCGCGCGGTCAAGGAAGGCGAGATGACGCTGGGCCAGGCCAACCGCGAAAAGACCAAGGTCAAGCTCTCTGCCGCCGACCCCGGCCCGGACGACATCATCGAAAAGCTGCCGCTGCCGTTGCAGGAACTGATCGCCCGCTCGATGGCGCTGCAGACCAAGGTCCGCCGCCTCGATACCACCATCCATGCGCCGGTGGCTGAACGCGCCTCGATCGGCAATCCCCTGGTGCCGCAGCTCAATCGCCTGAAGGCGGCGTTCGAGCGCCAGAGCGGCTGAGGCGTTTCGTCGACCGCGTGCACTCGGTCCGCACGCGCCGGTCGCCGGCATGAGATGATCCGGCCGTGCTGAGCCCATTTTCCATCGTGCTGGTACTGACGGCCGCGTTGCTGCACGCCGGATGGAATGCCTTGCTGCGCGGTGGCGCGGACCGTGCGCAGTCGATGCTGATCATGAACGTCACGGTCGGCCTCGCCGGCGTCGCGATGATGGCGTTCGCCGGGCTGCCGTCATCGGCGAGCGCGCCTTACGTGCTGGCCTCGGGACTGATTCATCTGGTCTACAATGCGCTGTTGGTGCGGATGTATCGCAGTGGCGATCTCGGCGAGACCTATCCGGTCGCGCGCGGCTCCTCGCCGGCGCTGATTGCGCTCGGCGGCAGCCTGCTTGCGGGCGAATGGATGAACCTGATCGGCAGCATCGGCATCGGCCTGGTTTGCGCCGGGATCTTCATGCTCGCCGTCACGAAGGGCCGACTGCAGGCGATGAACCTGCCGGCGGCGCTGGCGACCGGCGTCAGCATTGCCGCCTACACCATTGTCGATGGCCTCGGCGTGCGCGTCTCCGGCAACTGGATTTCCTATACCGGCGGCATGTTCGCGTTCTTCCTCGCGGCGCCGATCTGGCAACTGGCGCGAGGCCGGCGCGCGCTGTTCGCGGTATCTGTTGCCGAAGGCGGCAAGGCGGCCAGCGGCGGGCTGATTTCGCTGGCGGCCTATGGCGCCATCATCTGGGCGATGCAGGCAAATCCGATGGGCGCGGTGTCGGCGTTGCGCGAAACCAGCGTGGTGTTCGCCGCCTTGCTCGGCGCGTTGTTTCTGGGTGAACGGCTGACGGCGTGGCGGATCGCGGCGTGCTGCATCATCGCGGCCGGCGCTGCCGCCTGCGTCGGTTGGCGGTTCTGAGCATGGCATTGCCAACGAAAAACGCCCCGGCGAGCCGGGGCGTCCTGATCTCTCGCCTCGAGACGGAGCCTTAAGCGGCGCCATCCTTCTTGAGGAAGCCCGAAAACTTCTTCTGGAACCGGGACACACGGCCGCCGCGATCGAGCATCTGCTGGGCGCCGCCGATCCAGGCCGGGTGCGACTTGGAGTCGATATCGAGGTTCAGCTTGTCGCCGGCCTTGCCCCAGGTGGACCGGGTCTGGTACTCGGTGCCATCGGTCATTACGACCGTAATCATATGATATTCCGGGTGAATTTCGGCTTTCATGGCAGATCCTTCGGCGCGCCGGCGCCTGTCTATCGATGGCTGTGGGGACGGATTTGGGCCGCTCTATAACGCAGCGGGGCCCCCAAAACAAGCCAAGTTCGGCCGGGGCACCCGCGATCCCGCATGAGTATGTTACCGGATTTGCCAGCGTCGGCGGCTGGGCCTATCTGGGGGCTGGCAAAGCGATTGGTCCGGATCTCATGAGCGCAGTGGAACGGCTTGAACAGCGGCGTGGCGAGACGCCGCCGCGGCACGATCCGGCGGGCGCCGAGGTCCCTCCCATCGAGGCCGGACTGACCGAGCTGCCGGCCAAAAGCCGCGCGCGGCTTCGCCCGCTGCTGGCGCTGATGCCCTATGTGGCGCGCTACCGCGGCCGCGCCATTCTGGCCTTCGTTGCGCTCACCGTCGCGGCGATCACGACCCTGCTGGTGCCGATCGCGGTGCGGCGCATGATTGACTTCGGCTTCACGCCCGAAGGCATCGCGATGATCAACTCCTATTTCAGCGTGATGATCGCTGTCGTCGCGGTGCTGGCCGGCGCCAGCGCGGCGCGGTTCTACCTGGTCATGACCATCGGCGAGCGCATCGTCGCCGATCTCCGGCGCGACGTGTTCGCGCATCTGATCTCGCTGTCGCCGGCGTTCTTCGATTCCGCGCGCTCGGGCGAACTGATCTCGCGGCTGACCGCCGACACCACCCAGATCAAGTCGGCGGTCGGCGCCTCGGTCTCGATCGCGCTGCGCAACATGATGCTGTTCATCGGCGCCACCGCGATGATGGTGATCACCAGCCCCCGGCTGTCCGGCTTCGTGCTGCTGGCGATCCCGGTGATCGTGATTCCGCTGGTCGCGTTCGGGCGCTGGGTGCGGCGGCTGTCGCGCAATGCCCAGGATACGCTGGCGGAAGCGACATCCTATGCATCGGAATTGATCGGCGCGATCCGCACCGTGCAGGCCTATACCAGCGAGCGGCTGGCCAATGCGCGGTTCGGCGGCAATGTCGAACAGGCCTATGAAGCGGCGCGCAGCTCGACCCGGGCACGCGCCGTGCTCACCGCCGTCATCATCTTCATCGTGTTCTCCAGCGTGGTGGCGATCCTCTGGGTCGGCTCGAACGACGTGCTGACCGGCTCGATCAGCCCCGGCCGGCTTGGCCAGTTCGTGCTGTATGCGGCGTTCGCCGCCGCCGGCCTCGGCCAGCTCAGCGAGGTCTGGGGCGAGGTGTCGGCGGCGTCGGGCGCCTCGGAGCGGCTGTTCGAAATTCTCCGCGTCCAATCGGCGATATCAGTACCGGCGTCGCCAAAGGCCATGCCGGTGCCGGCGCGGGGTGATGTCGGTTTCGACAATGTCAGCTTCGCCTATCCGACCCGGCCGGATGCGCTGGCGGTCGACGGCGTTTCGCTTACCGTGCGCGCCGGCGAAAAGGTCGCGATCGTCGGCCCGTCCGGCGCCGGCAAGAGCACGCTGTTTCATCTGCTGCTGCGCTTCTACGATCCGGCTTCCGGCGCCATCTCGTTCGACGGCGTGGCGATCAAGGCGGCCGATCCGCGCGAGTTGCGCGCCCGCATCGCGCTGGTGCCGCAGGACTCCGTGGTGTTCGCAGCCTCCGCGCGCGACAACATCCGCTTCGGCCGGCCGGATGCCAGCGATGCGGAAGTCGAGCACGCCGCTGATCTGGCCCATGCCAGCGAATTCATTCGCCGGCTGCCCGGCGGCTTCGAGTCGCAGCTCGGCGAACGCGGCGTGACGCTGTCGGGCGGCCAGCGCCAGCGCATCGCGATCGCGCGCGCGATCCTGCGCGACGCACCGCTGCTGCTGCTCGACGAAGCGACGTCGTCGCTCGATGCCGAAAGCGAGACGCTGGTGCAGACCGCGCTGGAGGAATTGATGCGTCACCGCACCACGCTGGTCATCGCGCACCGGCTGGCCACCGTGCTGTCCTGCGACCGCATCATGGTGATGGATCAGGGCAAGATCGTCGAACAGGGCACCCATGCGGAGCTGGTTGCCGCGGGCGGGCTCTATGCGAGGTTAGCGCGGCTGCAGTTCGAGGGGGTGTGAGGTTCGCCGCGGCCCCTCAACGTCATTGCGAGCGAAGCGAAGCAATCCATTTCGCAGCGGACCGGTTGGAGGATGGATTGCTTCGTCGCAAGGGCTCCTCGCAATGACGGGAATACTTAGGGCACCCACGCCATCTTCAGCACGAGTCGTTTTGACGCCGGATTCACATCCTCTCCCGCGTGCACAAACCCGCTGCGCTCGTAGAAGCGGATCGCCCTGTTATTGTCGGCATTGACCTTCAATGTGACGCCATCGGGCGACAGGCGCTTCGCTTCATCGACGAGGGTGGTGGCGAGCTTCGAGCCCCAGTGATCGGGCGCGACCACCAACTGGTCGAGATAGCCTGACGAGTCGATGGTGACGAACCCAACCATCGCGCCGGCCTGCTCCGCGACAATAACCGCTGCGTTGGGCACCAGCTCATCGCGCCAGCGTTGACGCCACCAGTCCACGCGGGCGTCGAAATCGATCGAGGGATAGGCGAGCTTCCAGGTTTCGAGCCACAGCGTGATGGCGGCGTCCTCGTCCTCGGCGCGATAGGGGCGCAGCTGAAAGATGCCCGTCACTACCGTTCCGTCAGCTTCATCTCGATGCGGCGGTTGCGCTTGTAGGCTTCTTCCGTCGTCGCGGTGTCGAGCGGCTGGAATTCGGCAAAGCCGGCCGCGACCAGCCGCTGCGCCGGCACACCGAGCGTGATCAGATATTGCACAACCGAAATCGCGCGCGCCGACGACAATTCCCAATTCGACTTGAACACCGGGCTGTTCAGGATCGGCCTGACGTCGGTGTGGCCGTCGACCCGCAGCACCCAAGCGATCTCGGGCGGAATCTTCTTGTCGAGTTCGATCAGCGCGCTCGCCAGCTTGTCGAGCTCGGTGCGGCCTTCGGGCAGCAGCAAGGCCTGGCCGGTGTCGAAAAACACTTCGGACTGGAAGACAAAGCGGTCGCCGACGATGCGGATATCCGGCCGGTTGCCGAGAATGGCGCGCAGCCGGCCGAAGAATTCCGAACGATAGCGCGACAGCTCCTGTACCCGCTGCGCCAGCGCCACGTTGAGCCGCTGCCCGAGATCGGCGATCCGTCCCTGCGATTCCTTGTCGCGCTTTTCCGAGGCTTCGAGCGCTTCCTCCAGCGCCGCCAATTGGCGGCGCAGCGCGCTGATCTGCTGGTTCAGCACCTCGATCTGCGCCAGCGCCCGCGACGTCACCTGTTTTTCGGAATCTAGCGCCTTGTTGAGTTCGCTGGCGCGGCCGGCGGCGTCGCTGCCGGCGCCGGCGAGGCCGTCATAGAGCCCCTTGACGCGGTCGCGCTCGGCTTCCGCCGAGGCCAGCCCCGCGCGCAGCTGCGACAGCTGGTCGTCGAGATTGAGCTTGCCGAGCTTTTCCAGCGACAGCAGATCGTTGAGCTGCGCCAGCTTGGCGTTGAGCTCCTCCAGCGCCTTGTCCTTGCCGGTTACTTCCTGCGACAGGAAGAACTGCACCACCAGAAACACCGACAGCAGGAATACGATCGAGAGCACCAGCGTCGACAGCGCGTCGACGAAGCCCGGCCAGTAGTTGAAACCAGACTCGTTGCGGCGGGCACGGGCGAGGGCCATGGGCGTTTCTCTGCTATTGAAAAGGTTTCGCTAACTCTTCTCGGGCTGGCGCGCGATCCGCTCGAGCAGTTTCTTGATCTCGCGGTTCTGCTCGCCCTGGCCGTCGGCCCATTCGCGGATCATCTGCTGCTCGGTCCGCATATGCGTGACCAGGCCCTGAATGGCTTCGGCGAGATTGGCCATCGCCGCGGTGGTGCCGCGGCTGGCGCCACCCTCTTCGAGGGTCAGCCGCAACCGTTCGACCGCGGCCTGAAGCTCGCCGCCCGGGCCGCCGGTGCCTTCGCGGGTATATTCGCGCACCGTCGATGCCAGCCAGTCCTCGAGGTCGGTATAGAAGCGGTTCTGGGCCTGGCTCGATTGCAGATCGAGGAAGCCCAGGATCAGCGATCCGGCGAGGCCGAACAGCGACGATGAAAACGAAATGCCCATGCCGCCCAGCGGCGCGGCTAGGCCCTCCTTGAGGGTGTCGAACAGCGCGCCGGCGTCGCCGCCGACCTTGAGGCCGTCGATCACCTTGCCGACCGAGCCGACCGTCTCGATCAGGCCCCAGAAGGTGCCGAGCAGCCCGAGGAACACCAGCAGGCCGGTCATGTAGCGAGAGATATCGCGGGCCTCGTCGAGCCGGGTCGCGATCGAATCCAGCAGATGCCGCATGGTCTGCTGCGAGATCGTCATCCGCCCGGTGCGCTCGCCGCCGAGGATCGCCGCCATCGGGGCCAGTAAAGTGGGATGCCGCTCGACCGCGAGGCCGGGATCGGAGATCCGGAAATTATTGACCCAGGCGACCTCCGGATAGAGCCGGATCACCTGGCGGAACGACAGGATGATACCGATCAGCAGCACGGCGCCGATCAGCGCGTTAAGGCCGGGATTGGCGAAAAATGCGGCCATGACCTGTTTGTAGAGCACCACCACCAGCAGGGAGCACAGCACCAGGAACACCAGCATCCGCACCAGGAAAATCCGGGGCGAGGACAGTTTGTTCAGTTCGGTCTCCATCGTGGAGCGGGAAGAGGGGCCTGCAGGCATTTTTCGGTGTCATCCGTTGCGAGGAACCGGTTTTGAGCCTGAATATGGCACAGCGGGACCGGGAGAAAAGCTCAGATACGCCCAGATTCGGGGCGGACTGTGGAACCCAGGGTGAATCCGGGGCTTGGTTTAGGAGCCTAGTTCATGAATGGGCAGTGTCTAGCGCGGATATATCAGGGATTTAGCATGACAGCGGGGGTATCTCGAAGCCTTCGCCGCCATCGCCCTGCCGCTCACGGCAGCGGCTGATCGCAGTTTCCATATTGCAGTGCGAACCGGGGAAACACCGACGCCTTCGATATGCCAGCCGCCACAAGAGGGAACCAGAGAGAGGGGGGCCGATGGGCTTCGTTTCCAGAATGATCGGCACCGCCGAACGGGTGCCGTTGCCCGACGTTATCGTTCGCGCCGCGATCCAGCGGCTGTGCTCGCGCACCGCGGCCCGGCTCGCCCAGGGCAGCGCGGAGCACGACGCGGCGTTCGCCGGTGCGATGGCGGAACGCGCCATCGTCGAGCGCAACGGCGAAGCCGATGCCCGGCACCATGAAGTGCCGGCAACATTCTTCGCGCAGGTGCTCGGCCCGAACCGCAAATATTCGTCATGTTTCTACAAGGAGCCGGCATCCACGCTGCAGGAGGCCGAGGAAGAAGCGCTGCGCCAGACCATCGAGCACGCCGATCTCGCCGACGGGCAGGCGATCCTCGAACTCGGCTGCGGCTGGGGTTCGCTGGCGCTGTCGCTGGCGCGGCAATATCCCCACGCCGAGATCACTGCGGTGTCGAATTCGCCGTTGCAGCGCGAATATATCGAACAGGTGGCGGCGTCGCGCGGATTGAAGAATATCCGCGTGATCACCGCTGACGTGAACGTGTTCGACCCACAGTCGCAGTTCGACCGCATCGTATCGGTTGAAATGTTCGAGCACATCATGAACTGGCGCGAATTGATGACGCGGCTGCGGTCATGGCTCAAGCCGGGCGGGCGCTTCTTCATGCACGTCTTCACCCATCGCTCGGGCGCCTATTCGATCGATCGCAGGTTTGCGCAGCATTTCTTCAGCGGTCGCGTGATGCCGAGCCATCATTTGATCCGGCAGTATGCCGACCTGTTCGAGGTCGAGAAGGAATGGCGCTGGAGCGGCACGCATTATCAGCGCACCGCGCTCGACTGGCTGGCCAATTTCGATGCTCACCATGATGAGATCGAGGGCATCCTGCGCGGCGTGTACGGTGACGCTACGCCGCTGTGGATGCGGCGCTGGCGCTGGTTCCTGCTCGCCACATCCGGGCTGTTCGGTTACGCCGAGGGCAGCGAATGGGGCGTCAGCCATTACCGGATGAAGGCGGCGAGTGGAACTCCTGTCTCGAAGCGGGAATTGAACTGATTCACGATCGAGTGAGGATCGAAAAATCCCGTTTGTTCAACGCTGTAACCGACTGTGACATTGGGCCGCCGCGAAACGTATTGCATTGCAGCAAGACTGATCTAGTTTGATCTCAAGAGAGCGGTGTCGTTGAGGCCCGCGCCGGACGGAACCGCAATCCGCGCCGAACTCAAACTTGGGGCGACCCCTTTCATGACTGGATTTCGCGCGCAATCGGCGGGCATCGCCTTGATGTTGGCGGCGATGGCGCCGCTTCTCGCTGGATGCGATGAACCTTCCTCCGCGGTCGCGGCAGCCCAAACCTCCGATCCCGAAGTCAGTATTGTCTCCATCAGACCACAGTCACGCGCGCTGGTGCGCGAATTGCCGGGGCGCGTCGCGCCGACCCGGGTTTCCGACGTGCGTCCGCGCGTCTCCGGCATCGTCATCGAGCGCCTGTTCAATCAGGGCAGCGAGGTCCATGCTGGCGATCCGCTCTACCGGATCGATTCGCGGCCGTTCGAGGTCGAAGTGCAGTCCAGCGAGGCGGCGCTCGCCAAGGCCGTTGCGGCATTCGACCAGGCGTCGCAGCAGGCGCGGCGGATCGCGACACTGACGAGCCAGAAGGCCACCTCCGAGGCCGAGAATGAAAAAGCCATCGGCAACATGCGGCAGGCCGAAGCCGAGGTCGAGGGACGCAAGGCGGAAGTCGCGCGCGCCAGGCTCAATCTGAGCTACGCCACGATCCGCGCGCCGATCCACGGGGTGGTCGGCGCAGCACTCGTCAGCGAAGGTGCGCTCGTGGTGCAGAACGAGACCAACCTCGCGACCATTCAGCAGCTGGATCCGATCTATGCCGACTTCACGCAGTCGGTCACGGAACTCAATCAGCTCCGGCGCTCGCTGGAGAGCGGCGAACTCGATCGCATCGCGCCCGACATGGCCCGGGTTCGCCTGGTGCTGGATGACGGCGCGGTCTACGCCTCGCCCGGCAAGTTGCTGTTCTCGGACGCCAGGGTGGATGCCCATACCGGGCAGGTGACGTTGCGCGGCGAATTTCCCAATCCGAAGCGCGAGCTGTTGCCGGGCATGTATGTCCGCGTGCTGATCGAGCAGGGTATCGACACCGATGCCATCGCCTTGCCGCAGCAGGCGATCCAGCGCAACGGCGGCGGCGGCAGCGAAGTGTTCCTGGTCAAGGACGACAACCGCGTCGCGGTGCAGCCGGTGCGCACCGGATCGATGCAGGACGGCCAGTGGTTCGTGACCGAAGGACTGAAGGCCGGCGACAAGGTCGTAGTCGAGGGCTTCCAGAAGTTCGCCGCCGGCGACAAGGTCAGGCCGCAGTTGTTTACCGAAAGCGACGCCTCGGCCGACACCGCAACGGCTAGGCACACCAAGCAAGCGCACCGGTAACGGTTGATGCCCAGCTTCTTCATCGACAGGCCGATCTTCGCCTGGGTCGTCGCGCTTTTCATCTGTCTGATCGGCGCGATCTCGATCCCGCTGCTCGCGGTGGCGCAGTATCCGATCATCGCGCCGCCCTCGATCTCGATCTCGACCAGCTATCCCGGCGCCTCGCCGGAAAACCTCTACAACAGCGTGACCCGGCTGATCGAGGAAGAGCTGAACGGCGCCAACGGCATCCTGAACTTCGAATCCACCAGCGATTCACTGGGGCAGGTCGAGATCATCGCCAACTTCGTGCCGGGCACCGACACCGGAACGGCGTCGGTCGAAGTGCAGAACCGCATCAAGCGGGTCGAGGCGCGGCTTCCCCGCGCCGTGATCCAGCAGGGCATCCTGATCGAGGAAGCCTCCAGCGCGGTGCTGCAGATCATCACGCTGCGTTCGACCGACGGCAGCCTCGACGAAGTCGGGCTCGGCGATTTCATGATCCGCAGCGTGCTCGGCGAAATCAGGCGGATTCCCGGCGTCGGCCGCGCCACGCTGTACTCCACCGAGCGTAGCTTGCGGATCTGGATCGATCCCGCCAAGCTGGTCGGCTATGGCCTCACGGTCGACGACGTCAACAAGGCCATCACGGCGCAGAATGCCCAGGTCGCCTCGGGCAGCATCGGCGCCGAGCCGAGCACGGCGGACCAGAAGATTTCGGCGCTGGTGCTGGTCAAGGGCCAGCTCTCCTCGCCGGACGAATTCGGCGCCATCATTCTGCGTGCCAATGCGGATGGTTCGACGGTGCGCTTGCGCGACGTCGCCAGGATCGAGATCGGCGGCTTGAGCTATCAGTTCAACACAAGGCTCAACGGCCAGCCGACCGCCGGTCTCTCGGTGCTGCTGTCGCCGAGCGGCAATGCGCTCGCCACCGCCAGCGCGGTCGAAGCCAAGATGAAGGAACTGTCGAAGTTCTTCCCGGCCAATATCGCCTACGAAATTCCCTACAACATCACCCCGGTCGTGAAGGCCTCGATCGAGAAGGTGCTGACGACGCTGGTCGAGGCGGTGGTGCTGGTGTTCATCGTGATGTTCCTGTTCCTGCAGAACATCCGCTACACCATCATTCCCACCATCGTGGTGCCGGTGGCGCTGCTCGGCACCTGCGCGATACTTTTGGCCGTGGGCTATTCGATCAACATGCTGACCATGTTCGGCATGGTGCTGGCGGTCGGTATTCTCGTCGACGACGCCATCGTCGTGGTCGAGAACGTCGAGCGCATCATGTCGGAGGAGGGGCTGCCGCCGAAGGAAGCCACCCGCAAGGCGATGTCGCAGATATCGAGCGCCATCATCGGCATCACGCTGGTGCTGATCGCGGTGTTCCTGCCGATGGCGTTCTTCCCGGGATCGGTCGGCATCATCTACCGCCAGTTCTCGGTCACCATGGTCGCCGCCATCGGTTTTTCCGCGCTGCTGGCGATGTCGCTGACGCCGGCGCTGTGCGCGACGATGCTGAAGCCGGTGACATCAGGCCACGGCCACGCGCGCAAGGGCGTATTCGGCTGGTTCAATCGCGGGCTCGAAAGCGTCAAGGTGCGCTATGCCGGCACCGTGGGCTGGTCGCTCAAGCGCACCGGGCGGCTGATGCTGATCTACGCCGCGTTGCTGATCGGCCTGGGCTGGGGTTTCCTTCGCCTGCCCGGCGGCTTTCTCCCCGTCGACGATCAGGGATTTATCACCACCGACGTGCAGACGCCGGCCGACTCCTCGTATGCGCGCACCGAGGCCGCGGTCGAGAAGGTGGAAAAATATCTGGGGCAGCGCGCGGGCGTCGAGACCGTGACGTTCCTGACCGGCTTCAGCTTTCTCGGCCAGGGCATCAACACCGCGCAGGCCTTCATCACGCTGAAGGACTGGTCGGAGCGCCCGGCCAAGGATTCCGCGGCCGCCATCGTCTCCGACATCAACCGCGACCTTGCCTCGATCCGCGACGCCAAGATTTCAGCGCTGCAGCCGCCGCCGATCGACAACCTCGGCAATTCCTCCGGATTCTCCTTCCGCCTGCAGGACCGCGGCCAGAAGGGCTATCCCGCGCTGGTCGCCGCCGCCGACCGCCTGATATCGGAAGCCAATGCGAGCCGCGTGTTGCAGAAGGTCTTCGTCGAAGGCCTGCCGGCGGGACCGCAGGTCAACCTTGCGATCGACCGCGAGAAGGCCGGCGCCTTCGGCGTCACCTTCGAGGACATCAACAACACGATCTCGACCAATCTCGGATCGAACTACATCAACGATTTCCCCAACCGCGGCCGCATGCAGCGGGTGATCGTGCAGGCCGTCGACACCAGCCGCATGAACGCCGACGACATTCTCAATTACAACGTCAAGAACAGCCGCGGCCAGCTGGTGCCGTTGTCCGCCTTCACCACAGTCGAGTGGTCGAAGGGCCCGACCCAGATCGCCGGATTCAATTACTACCCCGCGGTGCGCATCAGCGGCGAGGCGAGGCCCGGCTTCACTTCGGGCGACGCCATCGCCGAGATGGAACGGCTCGCAGGCCGGTTGCCGCGCGGCTTCGGCTATGAGTGGACCGGGCAAAGCCTGCAGGAAAAGCTGTCGGGCTCGCAGGCGCCGATCCTGCTCGGCCTGTCCCTGCTGGTGGTGTTCCTCTGTCTCGCCGCGCTCTACGAAAGCTGGACCATTCCGCTGGCGGTGCTGCTGACAGTGCCGCTCGGCATCTGCGGCGCGGTGCTGGCGGCGACGATGCGCGGCCTGCCCAACGACGTCTATTTCACCGTCGGCCTGATTACCATCATCGGGCTCGCCGCCAAAGACGCCATTCTCATCATCGAGTTTGCAAAAGATCTGCGCGCCCAGGGCAAGCCGCTGATCGAGGCCACGGTGGAGGCCTGCACCCTGCGCTTCCGCCCGATCCTGATGACGGGCCTGGCCTTCGTCTGCGGCGTGCTGCCGATGGTGGTGGCGCACGGCGCCGGCGGCGCCAGCCAGCAGGCGCTCGGCACCAGCGTGATGGGCGGCATGATCGCGGTGGTGATCCTGGCGCTGCTGATGGTGCCGGTGTTCTTCGTGGTGGTGCAGCGGGTGCTGGCGGGGGACCGGGAGGTGGTGGAGGCGGCGGCGGAGCCGCAGGAGACGGCGGTGCAACCCGCGCCGTAGGCCGTCATTGCGGGGGCAGAGCGCGAAGCACGCCGGCACGCCGGCGCGCGGCAAAGTTGGAATCCCGCGGTCCTGCAATCACTAACCCTGTTTATAAGTCAGCATTTAGAGCCGTAGCTCGTATTGGTTATCTGCGGCACATCTCCGGATAGCGATCTCGGAGAGTAAAATGAGTATTGGGAAGCATGTCGCCCGTTTCTTGAATTATTGCGCAGTCGAGCGGCAATTGTCCGAAAACACGCTGCAGGCCTATCGGACCATTATCCGATAGCAAAGGTCGGCTGGCCAAGTGCCCGCCTCGGTCCCGCCCCTACTTCCCTAACGGCTTCAAAATCTTCACCAGCTCCGCATGCACGAACTCATTGCCGCAGATCAGATTGCCCGTCTTCAGCGGATCATCGTCGCCCTCGATGCCGCTCACGGTGCCGCCGGCTTCGCGGATGATGATCTGGCCGGCTGCCATGTCCCAGGGCTGCAGATTGCGTTCCCAGTAGCCGTCGAGGCGGCCGGCGGCGACGAAGGCCATGTCGAGGGAGGCGGCGCCGAACCGGCGCAGGCCGGCGACGCGGTTCTGGATTTCGGTCATTTCCAAGCGCGACAGGTTGTGGTCGCCGCGGCCGATATGCGGCAGCCCGCAGGCGACCACGCAGTCGCCGAGCTGGCGGCGGCCGGCGACGCGCAGCCGCTGGTCGTTGAGGAAGGCGCCCTTGCCGCGCTCGGCGGTGTAGAGCTCGTCATTGGCCGGGTTGTAGATCACCCCGGCGATGATGACGCCCTCGCGCTGCAGGCCGATCGAGATCGCGAATTGCGGGATGCCGTGCAGGAAATTGGTGGTGCCGTCGAGCGGGTCGACGATCCAGGTATGGGTCTTGTCGTCGCCGATCCGCACTCCGCCTTCCTCGCCGATGAAGCCGTAACCCGGCCGCGCCTTGAGGAGGTCGGTCAGCAGCATTTCCTCGGCGCGCTTGTCGGCCAGCGAGACGAAATTGGCCGGTCCCTTCAGCGACACCTGCAGGTTCTCGATCTCGCCGAGGTCGCGCTTGAGGCTGCGGCCGGCGCGGCGCGCGGCCTTGACCATGACGTTCATAAGGGCTGATTGCAGCATGATACCGGCTTGCCGTTGGTGTTGCGACGATGAAGGTGCGCGCCCTCTCCCATTGGGAGAGGGTTGGGGTGAGGCGTTACGGTGTCCGTGAGGTTCGAGGGGCCCCGACCCCCCCCGGGCGCCCGCCCAACACCCCGGGGGGGGGGGGTGTTTTAATTTTGTGGGGGGGGCGGGGGGGGGGGGGAGAAGGCGGGAATATTT
>JBBQUA010000139.1:0-13825 GCA_038212905.1 Hyphomicrobiales bacterium | reverse complement strand
GGTGGTGCCGACGCAAATCGGGGTTCGGTCGGCCAGCCGTAGCGCCTCGATCCGGACCAATGCGGTGCCGGTCTTGAGCCCAAGTTGTCGCGCCAGCTCCCGTGTCGCAGGCTCATCCGTGGCGCCGATGAGCTGGCCGCGTGGCTCGCGTCCGCCGGCGCCGACAATCTCGGAAAACCGTGTGCGCGCGCGCAGCGGATAGGCGATTCGTTGTGCTTCAACAGAGGTGCCGCTCCCGCGTTCGGCACGGACCATGCCACGTTCGCCCAACGTCGCCAGTGCTCGGCGCACGGTGTGCCGATTGACGCGATAAGTCTCGGCGATTTCCATCTCGCCCGGTAGACGTTCTCCGGCGGCGAAGCTGCCGTCGGCGATGCTGCGCTCAATCCCGTCCGCGACCTGTCGCCATAGCGCCACTCCGGAGGCCGTGTCTTGCATGGTCATGCTGCGAGGTAGCGGGGGAAAGTCATCGGATAAAACATCCCGGTGTCACGAAACAGTCATGTCGGTTCGCTATCTGGTTGTCTAGTAACATAGACAACTTGATCTAGACAAGGCCGACATGATCGTAGTGGATGAGGACGTCAAGCAGGTGCAGCGAAAGGCCGTCATGTCGGTGCTCGCGCATTCCGATTTGCCCGAGATATCAAGCCGCCTGGATACGATCGCGCTGCCGCCGCACGAAAACCTGCGCGAGCCGGAAAACGGCCTCGTGATGGTGCGCGGCCGGATCGGGGGCGACGGTGCGGCCTTCAATCTCGGCGAAGCCACGGTGTCACGGGCGGTGGTGCGGCTTTCGACCGGCGAAGTTGGCTTCGGCTACACGCTCGGCCGCGACGGCGCGAAGGCGCGGATGATCGCGCTTTGCGACGCCTTGGTGCAGTCGGATGAATTCTCGAGCTTGGTCGAGACAAAGGTAATCGCGCCGCTGCGTGCGGCGATATCAGTGAAGCGGAACCGCAAGGCCGCCGAAACCGCGGCGACGCGAGTCGAATTCTACACTTTGGTGCGGGGGGAGGGTTGATGACGACGGTCGCCGAATTGCCTGCAGGATTTGTCGATAAGGTATTGTCGGCCCAATCGACCTTTCGCTCCGTCATGGATGCGATGGCGCGTCCTGGTAGTGTTCAACGCATCGCAGCGGTTACCGCTATGCCCGGTACGCTGATGAGTGGCGCTGCAGCCATCGCGCTGACCCTGTTCGACCATGATACGCCGATCTGGCTCGACAAGCGGATGTCGGCGACACCGGATGTCGCCAAATGGCTCAAATTCCACACCAGCGCGCCTGTGATCGCCGATTCCTCGATCAGCAGCTTCGCCTTGATTGGCGAGGCCCAAAACCTTCCAGCATTCGACCGTTTCGCGTTCGGCAGCAATGAATACCCAGATCGTTCGACGACGCTGATCCTGCAGGTCGAAAGCCTGACCCAGGGTCCCGCCGTTGAGTTGCGCGGCCCGGGCATCGACGGCACGGCAATCCTACAGGCCGCGATCCAGCCGCAGGACCTATTCGAGCGGCTTCAGGTCAACGTCACGCTGTTTCCGCGCGGCATGGACGTCATGCTGGTCCACGACGATGCGATTGTCGCGATACCGCGCACCACGCGCGTGGTCGCACGGGGAGGGTAGTCATGTACGTTGCCGTCAAGGGAGGCGAGCGCGCTATCGAGAATGCTCATCGCTTGCTGGCGCATGAGCGGCGTGGCGACCGTGACGTCCCCGAAGTGTCGCTGTCGCAGATATCCGAGCAGCTTTCGCTCGGCGTAGATCGCGTCATGACCGAAGGTTCGCTGTACGATCGTGAACTGGCCGCACTCGCGATCAAGCAGGCGCGTGGCGACATGATTGAGGCGATCTTCCTGGTGCGCGCGTTCCGCGCCACTCTGCCGCGCTTCGGCGCCACTGAGCCGGTCGATACCGGTGCGATGCAGGTGCGCCGGCGGATTTCCTCGAGCTTCAAGGACATCCCTGGCGGGCAGATCCTCGGGCCGACCTTCGATTACACCCATCGTCTGCTCGATCCGCAGCTTGCGGAGGGATTTTCTCCGGAAGAGCCTTCGATCGGCGAGGCTTCGATCGCAGCAACACCGCGCGTGACGGACATTCTCGGCCGTGACGGGCTGATCGAGCCGTCACCCAAGGCGGATGCGGAGACGCCGGTTGGCGACCTCACCCGTGAGCCGCTCAGCTTTCCGGCCGACCGCGACCTGCGCCTGCAAAACCTGGCGCGCGCCGACGAAGGCTTTTTACTGGCGCTCGGCTATTCGTCGCAGCGCGGCTACGGCCGCAACCATCCCTTTGCCGGTGAGATCCGGTTTGGCGAGGTCGAGGTCGAATTTCTGGCTGAGGATGCCGGCTTCGCCGTGCCGCTCGGCGCGATTGCGATGACTGAATGCCAGATGGTCAATCAGTTCAAGGGCTCGGCCACGGAGGCGCCATGCTTCACACGGGGTTATGGGCTGGCCTTTGGCCAAAGCGAGCGCAAGACTATGTCGATGGCGCTGGTTGACCGTAGCTTACGCGCCCGCGAACTCGGCGAGGAAGTGATCGCGCCCGCCCAGGACGAAGAGTTCGTGATGTCGCACTCGGACAATGTGCAGGCGACGGGTTTCGTCGAACACCTCAAGCTGCCGCATTACGTCGACTTCCAGTCCGAACTCGGGCTGCTGCGCAAGTTGCGCAAGGAGTTCGCGGAAGCTGCGGAAGTGCTGCCGATGCAGGAGGCTGCGGAATGAACGCGCCGACGTATAATTTCGCCTATCTCGACGAGCAGACAAAACGGATGATCCGGCGCGCGATCCTCAAGGCGATTGCGATCCCCGGCTATCAGGTGCCGTTCGCGAGCCGTGAAATGCCGATGCCCTATGGCTGGGGTACCGGCGGCGTGCAGGTGACGGCGGCGATCCTTGGACCTCAGGACGTGCTGAAGGTGATCGACCAGGGCTCCGACGACACCACCAATGCGATTTCGATCCGCAAATTCTTCGGCAAGACTGCGGGCGTGGCGACGACGACCGCGACCGCCGATGCCACCGTGATCCAGACCAGGCACCGGATTCCCGAAGCTCCGCTGCATGCCGGGCAGGTGCTGGTCTACCAGGTGCCGATCCCGGAGCCGCTGCGGTTCCTTGAGCCACGCGAGACCGAGACGCGGCGCATGCACGCCCTCGGCGAATACGGCCTGATGCACGTCAAGCTGTACGAAGACATCGCACGCTTCGGCCATATCGCGACCTCCTACGCCTATCCGGTGAAGGTGAATGCGCGCTACGTGATGGACCCATCGCCGACGCCAAAATTCGACAATCCGAAGATGGACAATTGTCCAGCGTTGCAACTGTTCGGCGCCGGTCGCGAGAAGCGCATTTACGCGATCCCGCCGCATACGTCAGTGGTCTCGCTCGATTTCGAGGATCATCCGTTCACACGCTACCGGTTCGACGCGCCCTGTGCGCTGTGCGGCGCCGGCGATTCCTACCTCGATGAAATCGTCACCGACGATAAGGGTGGCCGGATGTTCGTCTGCTCGGACACCGATTACTGCGAAAGCCGCCAATCGGCCGGTCATCGCGGCAGCGAGAGCGCGGCACCGCACAAGGAGAGGGCGCATGGCTGAGCATGTGAGCGCTGCCAATGACGACCAACCCCTTCTGGTCGCGGGCGGCCTCGGCAAGACGTACGGCCGGTTGACCGCCTGCCGCGACGTCTCCTTTGCGCTCTATCCCGGCGAGGTGCTGGCTGTCGTCGGCGAGTCCGGATCGGGCAAGTCTACGCTTTTGCAGTTGCTGTCGGCACAGCTCGCGCCGAGCGCCGGGCGGGTCTCGTACCGGATGCGGGACGGCGTGTTGCGCGATCTGGCGGCCCTTGGCGAAGCCGAGCGGCGCTTTCTGTTCCGCACCGATTGGGGCTTTGTGCACCAGGATCCGGCGCAGGGCCTGCGGATGGCGGTCTCGGCTGGGGCCAATGTCGGCGAGCGCCTGATGGCGGTTGGTTGGAGCCATTATGGCCGCATCCGCGACACGGCGTCATCCTGGCTGGAACGGGTCGAGATCGATACCGATCGTATCGACGACGCGCCGCGGACTTACTCCGGAGGCATGCGGCAGCGGCTGCAGATTGCGCGCAATCTCGTCACCGAACCGCGGCTGGTGTTCATGGACGAACCGACCGGCGGGCTCGACGTATCGGTGCAGGCGCGATTGCTCGATTTGATGCGCAATCTCGTCAGCGAACTCGGCCTCGCGGCCATCGTCGTTACCCACGACCTCGCCGTCGCCCGGCTGCTGTCGCACCGGGTGATGGTGATGAAGGGCGGCCGGGTCATCGAAACCGGGTTGACCGATCAGGTGCTCGACGATCCTCGCGAGCCCTATACCCAGTTGCTCGTTTCCTCGATTTTGCCTGCATGAGCAAACCAATGACTGCGATGATCGACATCAGCAACGCCGAAAAGACTTTTACCATGCATCTGCAAGGCGGCGTCGAGCTGCCCGTGGTGCGCGGGGTCTCGTTTCACGTCGCGCCTGGCGAGTGCGTGGTGCTGGCCGGACCGTCGGGCGCCGGCAAATCCTCGATCCTGAAGATGATCTTCGGCAACTACCGCTGCGATGGTGGCCGGATCGGCATCCGCCATCAGGGAGCGGTGATCGACCTTGCCACCGCCGAACCGCGCCAGGTACTCAGCATGCGCCGCTCGACCATCGGCTATGTCAGTCAGTTCCTGCGCGCGGTGCCGCGGGTGGCGACGCTGGATGTTGTCGCCGACCCCCTGATTGCGAACGGGGTGCCACGCGCAGAGGCGCGCGAGAAGGCCGGCGCCCTGTTGCGCCGCCTCAACATTCCCGAGCGGCTGTGGGCGCTGCCGCCTTCGACGTTCTCGGGCGGCGAACAGCAACGCGTCAATATCGCGCGCGGCTTCATTTCCGATCTGCCGATCCTGCTGCTGGACGAACCCACGGCCTCGCTCGACGCGGCCAATCGCGCCGTCGTGGTCGAACTGATCGATCAGAAGAAACGCCAGGGTGTGGCGATGGTGGCGATTGTTCACGACGACGAGATCCGGCACCTGATCGCCGACCGGGTCGTCGATGTGACGTCGTTTGCCGCCGCTACCTGAAGGAAGAGTGAGATGACTTCGACCAAGCACGAGACCATTTTTGGGAATGCCGGCATCGTGTTGGCCGATCGCGTGATTGAGCGCGGCTGGGTGGCTTTTGCCGATGGTCGCATCGCCGAATTCGGCGAGGGGGAGGCGCCCGGGCGAGCCGAGGATGCGGCCGGCGATCTCATCATGCCCGGCCTGATTGAACTGCACACCGATCATCTCGAAGCCCACTACGTGCCGCGGCCAAAAGTGTTCTGGGATCCGATTGCCGCGGTCGTCTCCTATGACGGACAGCTGGCCACCTCGGGTATTACGACCGTGCTGGATTCGCTGCGGGTGTGGCGCGAGGACGGCGCCGAGGAAGTCGACGGCCGGGCAGGTGTGCTGGCGGCGGCGATCACGTCCGCGCGCGACGCTAATTTGCTGCGCGCCGATCACTTCCTGCATCTGCGCTGCGAAATCCCGATGCCTAGCGTCGTCGAGGAGGCCAAGGAGCTGATCGGCCGGCCGGACGTGCGGCTGATGTCGTTGATGGATCACACGCCGGGGCAGCGCCAGTTCCGCGACGAAGCCAAGCTGCGGGATTATTATCGCGGCAAGGGCGCCGGCATGACCGACGCCGAGCTCGATGCGCTGTTCGAGAAGCGCTTCTCCTACCAGAAGGCCTATGCCGCGACCAATATGCGCGAGATCGTCGCACTGGCGCATCAATATGAGATACCGCTCGCCAGTCATGACGACACCACGGACGAGAATGTCGCCGACGCCATCAACGACCGCGTCTCGGTGGCGGAGTTTCCGACCACGGTGGAAGCCGCGCGCGGCTTGCACCAGGCCGGCATCGGCATCCTGATGGGGGCGCCGAACGTGGTGCGCGGCGGCTCGCATTCCGGCAATATCGCCGCGGTCGATCTTGCCCGCGAGGGACTGCTGGACATCCTGTCGTCCGATTACATTCCTTCCAGCCTCTTGATGGCCGCGCTGCGATTGCCGCTGCATGCGCCCTCAATCGATCTTGCATCCGCCGTTCGTACCGTCACCAAGACGCCGGCCGAGGCCGTGGGTCTTGCGGACCGCGGCGAGATCGCCGTCGGTAAACGCGCCGATTTGATCCGGGTCCATATCGCGCGCGACATTCCAGTGGTGCGGAGTGTCTGGCGCGAAGGGCAGCGTGTGGCATGACGGAAGCGCCGACCATATCCGCCGACCAATCAGCCGCGATCGGACCGGGTCGATTGATCCTCGTGGTCGGTCCGAGCGGTGCCGGCAAGGATACGTTGCTTCGGCTCGCCAAAGCGGCCTGCGCGGATGATCCCAACATTGTCTTTCCGCGCCGCGTGATCACGCGTGAGGCGTCGGCTTCCGAAGACAATGAAGAGGTGAGCACTGGTACCTTCGAGGCGGCGCTGGCGCGTGACGAATACGCCATGCACTGGCAAGCGCACGGCCATTGCTATGCGCTGTCGCGAGCGATCGACGACGAACTCCGCACCAGGCATACCGTGGTCGCCAACGTCTCGCGCACCGTGATCGCCACGATGCGTCGCGAGTATATCGACGTCGTGGTGGTCTCGATCACAGCGCCGCCGAACGTTCTGGCTGAACGGCTAGCGATGCGGGGCCGCAGCAGCGACGGCGGGATTGAGCACCGGCTTAGTCGCACGGTGGACGAAACCGCGCCTGACGTTACGATCGTCAACACCGGCAGTGCCGAGTATCACGCGCGTCAGCTGGTCCGGGTTATCAAAGGCGAGAAGTGGAACGAATAGCCAAGGGAACGAAATGTCTGTTATCGCGACGATCGAGCAACTTGAGGCCATCTACGGCTTTCCGAATGATGCCTCGACTGTCAAGGTCGCTGATCGAGTCACACCGCCGTATCAGGCGCTGATGAATAAATCGCCGTTCGCGGCGTTGGCGACCTGCGGGCCGGAGGGGCTAGATTGCTCGCCGCGCGGCGATTTGCCGGGCTTCGTTCGCATTCATGACGAAAAGACGCTGATGATGCCGGACCGCCGCGGCAACAACCGCTGCGATTCCCTGCGCAATATCGTTCGCGATCCCCGGGTTGCGTTGCTGTTTCTGATTCCGGGTTCCGGCAGTACGCTGCGCGTCAACGGCCGCGCGCAGGTTTCTGCCGATCCCGAGCTGTTGGCGTCGTTCAAGATGGATGGCACGGCGCCGCGCACGGTCGTCGTCATGACGGTTGAAGAGATCTATTTCCAGTGCGCCCCGGGCCATCGTCCGGGCCGATCTCTGGAATCCCGACAAGCGGGTCGATCCCAGGACTTTGCCGACGCCCGGCCAGATTCTGGCCGACATGAGCGATAACACGGTGGGTGGCGAAAAATACGACCGGGAATGGCCGGAGCGCGCGCGGCAGACGATGTGGTGACGATCCGACGCGGCTTGCTCACCTCTCCCTATGGAAGAGGTGAGCGCAGCGTCCGCAGATGCAGTTACCGGATAGCGACCGGGTTGATCATGTTTTGTACGCCGCCGCGGAAGCGCGGCGGTCCCAGGACAAATAGGAATTCGTATGCCTTGTCCCTGGCGAGCTCGGCGGTATCCATGTTTTCGAGGATGTAGGTGCCGTTCATCGGCAACAGGATCTGGTGCACCTCGAAGATATTCTTCGATTCGAACGGGATCACCTCGACCGCTCAGGTATCGGCACCAACGGCAACGACGCCCTTGCCGGTGAGGTATTTCGCGCCTTCGACGCCAACGCCGGGACCCCACCACCAAGCCAGGGGATTTGACTAGGCCAGGGGACTCGGCCGCGCCCGCCATTCCAAACTCACTTACCGCTCCGCGTGTAACCGAGCTGATGTTTGATTGTAGTGATTCTGTCACAAATTGTCGGCGGTCACGACAAAGAAATGGGCTCGGCAGGTGCTTGCGGGTGACCGCGAACGCGTCTTCGGTCGGTGCCAACCGCGTGGAGCGGTCCAGGACAAGGCCTCCCAACCAACGCTCTTCCAACCAGATCGACGTCCTCGGCCTGAACAACGCACGATTCTTGCCGTGCATTGCTCTCGATACCTTTCGGACGCGCCGGAGATTCTCCAGCGCAGCGGAGGGCCCGATATGGAACGACAGTGGACTCTCGAAGAGTCGTGCAAGTGCACTTTTTGCGCTCGTGGGAACGATCAACATGGCGCAAGTCCCCCGCTTTCGACGTGTGCCCGCACGGCATCGGGGCGCCGCCGGCGGTAGCAAAGACACGCCGCCGGTCGGGCAGATCAACGGTTATCATTCTATCGGAGGTTGCACAAGATCACGCAGAACGCGGGGCCGCCGCTATGTTGTGGGCGAGAGCGACGGGCACGAGCTTCGCGCGCTTCATTTGCATCATGCCGAGCGGTACCCGTCAGCGGAACAGCAGCCCAGCGACGATCCCATGCCTGCAAACAACGCCGGAGACCGCCGGTCCCGGCTGCCCGCTTTCCGTCCACGAGCGTCGCCCAGAACGCCTGCATGCCGCGGTTGCGCACGTCCGCGCTCACGCCAAAGCGTCACCGCTTGCAATTCCGCAGCCCTCGTTTTCGCACTTCACGATGCTTCTCGCGGTGCAATTCTGTCTGGTATTCTGTAAGTTTGCGTGCGGTTTCTTGGCAGGCAAGATGCTTGAGCCAGCCTGCCAATGTCTTCTCGTCAAACCGATGCTGAAGAAAATAGGCGGCGCGCGAAACGCCGCTGCGCTGCCAAACCTCGACGTGGATCGAGCACCACTCTCGTCTGGCTTGTTTTGGAAATGTTTCGGACCCACCGGAGATTCTGTATGCAGCAGAGAACCCGATATGGAACGACCGTGAACCCTCGGAACGTCGTGCAAGAACCGGACGCTTGCCGACGGGAGAAGGATGGCAAGATAAAGCGAGATTCCTCGCTCCCGGAACTTCGTTCCTAAGTTTTTGTCTGCACATTGTTTTTGCTCGGCTCGCTTTTGACCTGGTGAGGTGCGGCGACGGCGCTTCGGATACTGCCTTCTTTGTTTTCAACGGTCCGAGCGCCGTCTCCCGTGACGTGCATGAAAGGAGAGACCGCAACACCTACGCTGATGCAAGTATTCATTCGCTCCTCGACGATGATCGCATTTCAGCTCTTGCGGAATGCATTGCGACTTCTAATCGTCGTTTCATGGCACGCGACAAAGACGACTTACGCATCCGTGCCGGCAAGGTCCGAGATCGTGGCGATGCAAACGCGCGCCGGATCGGCGGGATGCGCCGACGCTCGACCAGCTTCATCGGCGAGGTCCATCAGGCCATACGTCGGGCGGGCGGCAACCCCGATCGTCCGGGCAGGGCCGGGAAGGGAAGCGGCCGGTTCAATGCGCGGGGCAGGGGCGCTGCGACGGCGCTGACCCTGAAGGATCGGAGCGCGTGGAGCCGGGACGGCAGCGGGGCGCGCACGCGAGCGCGACGGGTGGCGGTGAAGGCGCGCGTGGTGAAGCTCAACCCGCAGCGCGGAGCCGCCCGCGGACGGCAGTTCGTCGGCGCCAAGGCGGTGGACGCGGAGCTGCGTTACCTCGAACGGGACGGCGTGACGAAGGATGGGCAGAAGGGCCAGGTCTATTCGGGCGAGCGCGACGCGGAGGATGGCCGTGCCTTCCTCGATCGGGGTCGCGATGACCGCCATCAGTTCCGTTTCATCGTCTCGGCCGAGGACGGGACGGACTTGGCCGACCCGCGCGAGACCACCCGCAACCTGATGAAGCAGATGGAAGCTGATCTCGGAACCAAGCTCGACTGGATCGCGGTCGATCATCACAACACCGGCCACCCTCACACCCACATCATCATTCGGGGCATCACCGACGACGGCAAGACCCTCAACATCGCCGGTGACTATATCGCCTACGGCATTCGCGAACGGGCCAGCGAGATCGTTACCCGGGAACTGGGCCGCCAGACCGAGCTTGAGGTTACAAAGCAGCTTGAGCGGGAAGTGGATGCCGATCGCTTCACCCGGCTCGACCGGATGCTGATCGCGGAGCAGCAAGGGAAGGAGTTTTCCGACCTGCGCCCCGACCAGGACATGCACGACACGTTCCGCCAGACCCGGGCCCTGCTGATCGAGCGGGCGCGCAAGCTGGAGCGCATGGGACTGGCGACGGAGATCGAAACCGGTCAATGGATTGTCTCGCCAAAGGCCGAGCCGGTGCTGCGGGAACTCGGTAAGCGCGGCGACATCATCAAGACCATGCACCGGGCGTTGGAGGGCGAAGGGCTGGCGGAGGATCGCCCTCCCGCGCGCTACGTTTTGCACGGCGAGAACGCAACCGAGCGCATCGTCGGCCGGGTGCTCGACAAGGGGCTTGGTGGCGAGGAGATGGGCGATCGAGTTCGGCTGGTGATCGACGGGGTGGACGGGCGGGTACATCACATCGAGATGGATGCCGCCCACGCCGAGGACGTCGGCCGAGGCATGATTGTCGTGGCCGGCTCCGCCCCTGCCGGACCCCGCGCCGCGGACCGCAACATCATGGACGTGGCTGACAAGGACGGCGTCTATCGCCCGTCCGAGCATCTGGAGCGGGCGCGAAGTGCCATCGACCGTATCGGCGGCGATCCGCAAGCCTTCGTTCGATCCCATGTCCGCCGGCTGGAGGCGCTGCGCCGGGCCGGCCATGCCGAGCGGATCGACGCCGATTACTGGCGCGTTCCCGCCGATCTCCCCGAGCGCGGTCAAGCCTACGATCTCGCGCGGGACCGCGCGAATATCCGAATAAGCGTCCTGTCTCCCAGCGGCATTGACCAGCAGATCGGTAGCGACGGTGCGACCTGGCTAGACCGGGAACTGGCCTCGCCCACCCGTACCATGCTTGCCAATACCGGGTTCGGCCGGGAGGTCACTGAGGCAATGGAGCGCCGCAGGCAGAGCCTGGTGAACATGGGTCACGCCGTCCGGCTGGAGGATGGCCGGATCCGTGTGTCAAAGGGCTTTATCGCCAATCTGGAGCGTACCGAGGTGACCCGTGTCGGCAAGGCCATGGCTGCCGAACGCGGTCTGACGTTCACCGCCGCCAAGACCGGCGAATATGTCAGCGGCACGCTCGTCGGCTCCACTCAGCTCGCGAGCGGCCGCTTCGCCATGATCGATGACGGCATCGGCTTCCAATTGGTGCCGTGGCAGCCCGTTCTCGACAAGCGCATCGGCCAGCACATCACCGGCATCATGCGCAGCGCAGGTGGGATCGAATGGGGGTTCGGCAGGAAACTGGGGCTGGGGATATGAGTGTCACCAATGTCGTTACCTGCGTGTTGCCACAGAGCCAGACCGGCGCCATCCCCTCAAGCCTGGCACGCGTCGCGCGCCCCCGCTTCGCGGCTTGCGGCCTTGACCGGATGTCGCCGGCCCGGCAAGGGCTCGTCATGCAGGTAAGGATGAGGAGTCATGCGCTCCGCGGCGTATCTCCAGAGAAGGGGTAACCCGCCGCCGCAAGCATTTCTACGCCACAAGTCGATGATGCGAATTTCTGGCTTTCGCCGTGGGTTTCCGCGCTGTTTCCATTCCGCTGGAATCCTCACGAGGGAGCGTCGGCATGGCAGAGGAAGAGGAACGGCAGGGGCCTCGTCCGGCCAACGATAACGCGTCGCCCAACGACGTGTCTCTCGATCCTCGAATCTTGCGGATTGCTGAAGCCATCGGTCGACAGCTTGCTCGCGCGCAGGCCAAGCCTCCGGTCGCCGCCAATGACAACGAACCGCGGCAAGGATAGCATCGACGGGGACGGAGTGCCTCGGGTGCCCGATGATCCGACGCCTTGATATCGGCACAAATTATCGAATCCATGAGAGGTCCAATCCGGAGACGACGCTATGCCCAAGGTTGCACTTTACGCCCGCTACTCGACCGACAATCAGAGCGTGGTGTCAATCGAGGACCAGTTCCGCATCTGTCGTGAGCATGCGGGCAGGGAGCGGTGGCAAATTGTCGATACCTATCACGACGCCGCTATCTCCGGCGCCAGTGTTATTCTCCGGCCGGGGGTCCAATCGCTGTTACAGGACGCCCAGCGTGGCAGGTTCGACATTGTGCTCGCCGAGGCTTTGGACCGCGTGTCTCGCGATCAGGCCGACGTGGCGACCCTGTTCAAGCATCTCCGTTTCGCCGGCGTTCAAATCGTCACCCTGGCCGAAGGCGAAATCTCCGAACTTCATGTCGGCCTCAAAGGCACGATGAATGCTTTATTCCTGAAGGACCTCGCCGCCAAGACCCACCGTGGTCTGCGCGGACGGGTAGAGAAGGGCAAGGCCGGCGGCGGGCTCTGCTATGGCTACGACGTGGTGAAGCGTACCGACAGCGAGGGCGAGCCGGTTCGGGGCGAGCGCACAATCAATGAAGCCGAGGCTGCGATTGTCTGCCGAATTTTCCGGGAGTTCGCGGTAGGGAAATCGCCGCGCGCCATCGCGACCGATCTCAACCGGGATAGCATTCCCGGTCCGTTTGGCCACACTTGGGGCGATACCACGATCCGGGGCCACGCCTGCCGGGGCAACGGCGTCGTCAACAACGCGCTTTATGCAGGCGTGCTGGTCTGGAACCGGCAGCGCTTCATCAAGGACCCAAACACCGGCAAGCGCGTGTCGCGTCCGAATCCCGAGTCCAAGTGGATCAGGACCGAGGTGCCGGAGCTGCGTATCGTCGATGACGAGTTGTGGCGTCGGGTGAAGCTGCGCCAGACCGAGCTTGCGAAGCAATTCGAGGCAACGACCAACGGCGTTCGGGCCGCTCGCGCGGAACGGCTGAACCGCCTGCGCCGTCCTGCCTTCCTTTTGTCTGGCCTGCTCACCTGCGGATGCTGTAGTGGCAAATATGGCATCGTCGTCAACGACCGCTACGGCTGTCTTGCTCATTTCCGCAAAGGGATCTGCGGCAATGGCCGGACGATCCGCCGCGACGACATCGAGCGGCGCGTGTTGGCCGGCCTCACCGATAAGCTGGTATCTCCCGAGGCTGTAGCTGGCGCAGTGCGCGCCTATGCGGAGGAAACCAATCGTCAGAACCGTGAACGGCGAGCACAAGCCGAAACGAGCCGTCGCGCTCTTGTGAAGGTTGAAAAGGGCATCAAAGGGATTCTCGACGCCATCGAGGATGGAATGTACCAGCCGGCCATGAAGGCAAGGATGAGCGAGCTGGAGCAACAGAAGGCCGAGATCGAAGCGGGCCTTGCAGAGGCTCCAGCCGATATGCCGGACGTGCATCCGAACATCGCTGAACACTACCGCGCCAAGGTGATACGATTAGCTGAAACCTTGGCCGAGCCGGAGTCCAATGGGGAGGCCCGGGAGGACATCCGCTCGCTGATTGGCGAGGTCGTGATAACTCCTGGCGAGAAGCGGGGCGAGAGCCACGCCACCCTACGCGGTGAGCTGGTGGCCATCCTCGACCTTGCCGCTGGCCGCCGGAGTCTTCCCAGATCTGAAGTTATAACAAACGCGCTTGCATGTCCCCGCAACCAAACAAGATGCTGTTATTGCAGCAAAAACTCAAAAGGCCGCTCGGGAGAGCGGCCTTTTGCTTATGCAGAATCGCCACCGGGTCGCCACCCGCCGAACACCCGTGCCTTGCTCCGGAGAGCATATTCTTCAAAACGGGTCCGTACCAACGTTGCCAATGGTTTTGGACAACGCCCTTCTCGGACGCCAACATTGCTATAGCGAACCGACGTTGATGTGCGACACAGGCGCATGATCGAAGCTGGGCGCT
>JBBQUA010000138.1:0-13938 GCA_038212905.1 Hyphomicrobiales bacterium | reverse complement strand
TTACGCCGAAAAGCGGCAGCATCGGCCTGATCCAGAATCTTCCCTTGGGCCTGGTTGCCAGCATCACCGGCCAATATGTCGAACGCGCGCCAAAGCCGCCCGAGCTGTTCTCACGCGGCGGACACGATGCGACCGTGACGTTCGATATCGGCAATCCCAATCTCGGCATCGAGACCGCCAAATCCGTCGAGGTCGCGTTACGGCGCGCTACCGGACCGTTGCGATTCGAGGCCACCGCCTTCTACACGCAGTTCAACGGTTTTATATATCGGCGCCTGACCGGCAACACCTGTGAGGGCGTCGCCTGCGTCGGGCCGGCCGATCCGGCTTCTCCGCTCGAACTCAATCAAGCGATCTATTCGCAACGCGACGCCACTTTCCGCGGCGGCGAATTCCAGAGCCAGCTCGACGTCGGTCAATTCCACGGCGGCGTCTGGAGCATCGAAAACCAGTTCGACGTCGTCCGCGCCACTTTCAGCGATGGCAGCAACGTTCCCCGGATTCCGCCGGTGCGCGCCGGCGCCGGCGTATTCTGGCGCGATGCGAACTGGCTGACGCGGATCAACTATCTGCATGCCTTCGCGCAGAACCATATCGCCGTAGCAGGCGAAACGCCGACCGCGGGCTATAATCTGCTGAAAGCGGAAATCAGCTACAAGACCAAACTCGATGCCAGCTGGTTCGGCGCCCGCGAAATGATGGTGGGCGTGGTCGGCAACAACCTGCTGAACGAGAACATGCGCAATTCGGTGTCATACAACAAGGACGAGGTCTTGATGCCGGGCATCGGGGCAAGAGCGTTTGCGAATGTGAAGTTCTGAGGCGGCTCTTCCCCCTCTCCCCGCTCTTCGCGGAGAGAGGGGCTGCTCCAGCAAATTCGGAAGCATGAGAGTATGCGGAGAGTCCCCCTCACCCGGATCACATCTGCGATGTGATCCGACCTCTCCCCGCAAGCGCAGGGCTGTCCGGGGAATGATTCACTGTGTCGCGGTGCATGCTCGGCAAAACCGAGGCAAATCGGTCTTTTCTGGTTGTCGAGACACAGAAGGCCGAGCATGCGATATCGCGATAGCATTTTTGGAAGGCTCCTTGAACCGATCAATCGACGGCAATTTCAGACGGCTGTGGATCGTCTGGAGGGGGATGCCTACGACAAGTCGTTCAAGAGCTGGGACCACCTGGTAGCACTGATCTATGCGCAACTGAGTGGCAACAACAGCTTGCGCGCCGTGGTGGCCGGATTCAACGCCAATCCCCAGCACCACTATCATTTGGGCACGGGCAAGCTGTTTCGGACGACCTTGTCGGATGCCAATATGCGCCGTCCGACCGAGATCTTCGCAGAGACCTTTGCGTCGTTAACGGCAATGGCAAGCCGGCAACTACGGAGCGAAGGCCAGGAGATGGTGCGCCTGATTGACGCCAGTCCGATCCCGCTCGGCAAGGTTTGTAGCTGGGCGGCTTGGAACGGTCGCATCCGCGGCATGAAGTTGCACATGGTTTATGATCCCAAGGGCGATATCCCGAAGTGCGTCGAGGTGACGGCTGCGAACGTCAATGACGTCGAGATCGGCCGTCAGGTCCCGATCCATGCTGCCACAACTTACGTGTTCGACAAAGGTTATTGCCGCTTCGACTGGTGGCAGAAGATCAATGATAGCAAGGCTTTCTTCGTCACTCGCTTGAAGACGCGCATTCGTCTCCGGGCCGTCAAGCATCGCACCAACCGCAAACGCAAGGGCGACGGCTTCAAGATCATCGACGATGACGAGGTCAAGCTCGTCAGCAAGGGCGACTCCCGCCTGCCGATTCCGCTGCGGCGCATCAAGGTGAGGCGTGAGAAGGGTGGCGTGATAACGCTTCTGACCAACGATCTTGCCCGACCGGCAGTCGAGATCGCCGCTCTCTACAAAAGCCGTTGGCAAATCGAACTGCTGTTCCGCTGGATCAAGCAGCATCTCGATATCCGCAAGTTCCTTGGCAACAACGACAATGCGATCCGACTACAGGTTCTCGCAGCGATGATCGCTTACCTTCTGTTGCGCATCGCCGCGCGGGCAAACTGCGTCAAAATACCGGCTCTCAGGCTCGCCCAACTCGTCGGCCAGCTCCTATTCACCCGTCGAGTGCTTGCCACCATCGACAAGCCTCCTCCCATCAATCCAAGCCATTCCAAATGCAGGATAGCTCCCAATCAGATGGAGTTCTGCTATGGCTGAGTTTCCCCGGACAGCCCTGCCGCAAGCGGGGCGAGGTAAAGACAAGCGTCACTTCAGCGGCTCGCCCCCGCGGCCCACGCTCTCGTAAATAAACCCAAGCGCCGCCATGTCCTCGGGACGATAGATGTTGCGCAGGTCGACCACCACCGGCTGCGCCAGTTCGCTTTTCAGCCGGGCCAGGTCGAGCGTGCGGTACTGCACCCATTCGGTCACCACCACCATGGCGTCGGCGCCGCGCACGCACTCATAGGGATCGTCGCAATATTCGATATCGGGCAGTTCGCGGCGTGCCTGCTCCATGCCGACGGGATCGTGCGCACGCACCCTGGCGCCCATGTCGAGCAGCCCGGTGATCAGCGGAATCGACGGCGCCTCGCGCATGTCGTCGGTGTCGGGCTTGAAGGTGAGGCCGAGCACGGCGACGGTCTTGCCGCGCAGGCTGCCGCCGGCCGCGTTCGACACCTTGCGCGCCATCGCGCGCTTGCGGTTGTCGTTGACCGCCAGCACCGCCTCGACGATCCGCAAATGCACGTCGTGATCGAGCGCGATTTTGACCAGCGCGCGGGTATCCTTCGGAAAACAGGAGCCGCCGAAGCCGGGGCCGGCGTGCAAAAACTTCGAGCCGATCCGGTTGTCGAGCCCGATGCCGCGCGCGACTTCCTGCACATCGGCGCCGACCTTTTCGGCGAGATCGGCGATCTCGTTGATGAAGGTAATTTTGGTGGCGAGAAAAGCATTGGCGGCGTATTTGATCAGTTCGGCGGTGCGGCGCGCCGTGAACATCAGCGGCGCCTGGTTCAGCGACAGCGGCCGGTAGATATCGCCGAGCACTTTTCGCGCCCGCTCGTCCGATGTACCGACCACGATGCGGTCGGGGAACTTGAAGTCGCGGATCGCGGCGCCCTCGCGCAGGAATTCGGGATTGGAGGCGACCGCGACTTCGGCCGACGGATTGGTTTCGAGAATCAGGCGCTCGACCTCGTCGCCGGTGCCGACCGGCACCGTCGATTTGGTCACCACCACCGTATAGCCGGAAAGCGCCGCGGCGATCTCGCGCGCGGCGGTGTGGACGTAGCTCAGGTCGGCATGGCCGTCGCCGCGCCGCGACGGGGTGCCGACCGCGATGAACACCGCATCGGCCGCGGCGACCGGTGCCGAAAGATCGGTGGTGAAATCCAGCCGGCCGGCTTTCACATTGGCGGCGACCAGCGCATCGAGCCCGGGCTCGAAAATCGGGATCTCGCCGCGGCGCAGGCTGGCGATCTTGTCGACGTCCTTGTCGACGCAGGTGACCTGGTGGCCGAAATCCGCGAAGCAGGCGCCGGACACCAGTCCCACATAGCCGGTGCCGATCATGGCAATACGCATGAAATATCCAAATCGTCATGGTTAACGGGCCCGAAAGCGCGGGGCCTTCGCCCGCGTCTTAGAGCATTTTCCCATGACAAGGAAAACCCGCCCAAAAGCCGCCCCGGGGGATCACATCGGCGCGAGAACGGCACATTGCTTGAAGGCAATAAGGCAATTGAAACCTTAGAGCCCGAATATGCCGCCAATCCGCGCCAAAAGGGGACAGCGATGACACCAAACGGCACATCCGCCGTGACCGAGCGTCCCCTGGCAGGACGGCCGGCGCTTTCAGCGCCGGCGCGGATCGACTGGGTCGACTACGCCAAGGGCATCTGCATCGTCATGGTGGTGATGATGCATTCGGTGCTGGGGGTCGAGGCCGCGACCGGCCAGACCGGCTTCATGCACATCCTGGTGGCGTTCGCCAAACCATTCCGGATGCCGGATTTCTTCCTGATCTCGGGGCTGTTCCTCGCGGTCGTGATCGACCGCGACTGGCGGACCTATCTCGACCGCAAGGTGGCGCACTTCGCCTACTTCTACCTGCTGTGGGTGACCATCCAGTTCGGCTTCAAGGCGCCCTCCTTTGCCGCCGAGAGCGGCTGGGCCCATGTCGGCCTGATGTATCTGCAATCCCTGATCGAGCCGTTCGGCACGCTGTGGTTCATCTATCTGCTGCCGATATGCTTCGTCGTCTGCAAGGCAACACGCCAAGTCCCGCCGCTGGCCATCTGGGCCGTGGCGGCGCTGCTGGAGGCCGCGCATATCTCGACCGGCTGGACCGTGATCGATGAGTTTTGCGCACGATTTGTCTATTTCTATTCCGGCTACTGGCTCGCCGGTTACGTGTTCGCATGGTCCGACCGCGCCCGGGCGCGTCCCGGCTGGGCCCTCGGGGGCCTCGCGCTGTGGGCACTCGTCAACGGCGGCCTGGTCGAACTTGACGTCAGCGAATGGCCACTGGTCTCGCTGGCGCTTGGGCTCGCCGGCGCGCTGGCGATCGTCACCACGGGCACGCTGCTGGCGCGAATGCAGTGGCTGAATTTCCTGCGCTATTGCGGCGAGCATTCGATCGTCATCTATCTCGCCTTCTTCCTGCCGATGGCGGCGACACGGACGCTGCTGCTGAAGGCCGGATTGATCCACGATATCGGCACGATCTCGCTTGTCGTCACCGTCGTCGGCGTCGTCGGGGCGATAGCGATCTGGCGGATAGCCATCGCCGTCGGGGCGAATTTCCTGTTCGAACGCCCGGCCGCATTCCGGGTTGCGCCGAAAAAGGGGCCAGCCACGCTGCAGCCGGCGGAGTAACTTCCTATCGTCGTCCCTGCGAACGCAGGGACCCATACTCCGCGGCCGTAGTCGTTGCCGAGACCTCAGACGCAGTGCCCTAACGACAGATCACGCGGTATGGGTCCCGGCTCGGCGCTCGCTTTCGCTCGCTTGGCCGGGACGACAGCACTGGGGTATTCACGCCCCCTCGATCTTCACGCCATCCTTCATCCCGGCCAGCTTGTCACGAAACGCTTCGGCGTCGCCGAAATCCGCAAAGCCCTGGTAATGCGGGTGCGGACCGAGCACGCGGCGGGCGTGCTTGATCGGACACCAGTAGATTTCGGTGCGCGCCGCCACCTCGCGGACAAACGCGATCGCGCCGTTGCTGTAGGAGCAATAGGCGCAATTGATCTTCTCGATGAAGTTGAGATAGGCGAGATGGTGGCGGTCGAACACCAGGTAATCACGGCGGCGCACCTTTGGAATCTTGTAGATCGGAAAGCAGATCGCCTGGTAGGCCATGACCCAGAGGTCGACCAATGCGATCGGGATGAGCAGCGAATAGATCACCGGCGCGCTCAGGATCATCAGCGGATTGGCGTCGATGAGATAGCGCGTCGCCCGCGTCTTGAGCTCGCGGTGAATCCGCAGCACTTCCTTCTCGAACACGATCCGGCGGTTTTCGAGATGGAAGCGGAGCTCCTCGCGCCGTTTTGCCAGCTCGGCCTCGATCTCGGCCTGAACCTCCCGCAGCTTCCCCATCAGTTCGTCGAGTTGCGAGGTCATGATTGATCCTTCCGGTCGGGCCGAGACCGCAGGGGTTCATGGAACGGGCGCCGGCGCAACCGATTCGGCGGAATGGCGGCCGCGAAAAATCCCGGCACATCGCGGCTTCGAAGGCTGTCAATCCCCGCAAAAATCCCTAAGTTGCGGCCATGCCGAAAACAGCCCCAAAAGCCGCCGCCAAGCCCGTTGCCGTCAAAGCTCTTGCCAAGGGCGACCACGTCTTTCTGGTCGACGGTTCCGGCTATATTTTCCGCGCCTACCACGCGCTGCCGCCGCTGAACCGCAAATCCGACGGGCTGCAGGTCAACGCCGTGCTCGGCTTCTGCAACATGCTGTGGAAGCTGCTGCGCGACATGCCGCCGGATAACCGGCCGACCCATCTCGCCATCGTGTTCGACAAGTCGGAAGTCACCTTCCGCAACAAGCTCTATCCCGACTACAAGGCGCACCGGCCGCCGGCGCCTGACGACCTGATCCCGCAATTTGCGCTGATCCGGGAAGCCGTGCGCGCCTTCGACCTGCCCTGCCTGGAGCAGGGCGGTTTCGAGGCCGACGATCTGATCGCGACCTATGCCCGCGAGGCCGGTGAGCGCGGCGCCACCGCCACCATCGTCTCCTCCGACAAGGACCTGATGCAGCTCGTCACCGACAGAGTGACGATGTACGACACCATGAAGGACCGCCGCATCGGCATTGCCGAAGTGATCGAGAAATTCGGCGTGCCGCCGGAGAAGGTGGTCGAGGTGCAGGCGCTGGCCGGCGATTCCACCGATAACGTGCCGGGCGTGCCCGGCATCGGCATCAAGACCGCCGCGCTGCTGATCGTCGAATACGGCGATCTGGAAACGCTGCTGGCACGGGCCGGCGAGATCAAGCAGCCGAAGCGGCGCGAGGCGCTGCTCGAAAATGCCGAGAAGGCGCGGATCTCGCGGCAACTGGTGCTGCTCGACGACAAGGTCAAGCTCGACGTGGCACTCGACGAACTCGCGGTGCACGAACCGGATGCGCGCAAGCTGGTCGCGTTCCTGAAGGCGATGGAATTTTCCACGCTAACCCGCCGCGTCGCCGAATATTCGCAGATCGACCCGTCGGATGTGGAAGCGGACGCAAACAACACCAGTGGCAAGGGCTCTGCCTCGCCTCCCCCGCTTGCGGGGGAGGTCGGATCGCACAGCAGCGCAACCGCGCGCCAGAGCGATCCGGGTGGGGGTCTTTTCGATTTCGCAAGTGGAGGCAACCCCACCCCACCCTCCCCCGCAAGCGGGAGAGGGAGCGCGCCATCGAGCAAGCCGGGCGACCGCCAGGACAGAGCGGGCAGCCTCAAGGGCACCCCGGTCTCGCTCGCCGCCGCGCGCGCGGAGGCGGCGCGGAAGACGCCGGTCGATCGCACGAAGTACCAGACCGTCCGCACCCTCGCCGAACTCAACGGCTGGATTGCGCGGATTTATGATCTCGGCCATGTCGCCATCGAGGCCAAGGCCAACTCGATCGATCCGATGCAGGCGGAAATGTCGGGCATCGCGCTGGCGCTGGCGCCGAACGACGCCTGCTATATCCCGCTCGCCCACAAGCAGTCCGGCGACGGCGCCGGCCTGTTCGCGGCGGGACTGGCGCCCGACCAGATCAGGGCCGCCGACGCGATCGAGGCCTTAAAACCGCTGCTGGAATCGGCCGGCATCCTGAAGATCGGCTTCAACATCAAGTTCAACGCCGTGCTGCTGGCGCAGCATGGCGTTACGCTGCGCAATCATGACGACGCGCAGCTGATGTCGTATGCGCTCGACGCCGGCCGCAATTCGCATGCGCTGGATGCGCTGGCCGAAAGTTGGCTCGGCCACGCCGTCATCAGCCATGGCGAGTTGATCGGCAGCGGCAAGGCCAAATTGACGTTCGATCAGGTCGCGATCGACCGGGCCACTGCCTATTCGGCCGAAGATGCCGACGTGATCTTGAGGCTGTGGAGCGTGCTGAAACCGCGGCTGGTCGCCGAGCAGATGACCGCGGTCTACGAGACGCTGGAACGGCCACTGATCTCGGTGCTGGCGCGGATGGAGCGGCGCGGCATCTCGATCGACCGCCAGGTGCTGTCAAAGCTGTCGGCCGATTTCGCCCAGACCGCGGCAAGGGTCGAATCCGAGATCCAGGAGATCGCCGGCGAACCGGTCAATGTCGGCAGCCCAAAACAGATCGGCGACATCCTGTTCGGCAAGATGAGCCTTCCCGGCGGCACCAAGACCAAGACCGGGGCGTGGTCGACCACGGCGCAGGTGCTCGACGAACTCGCCGAGCAGGGCCATGATTTACCGAAGAAGATTCTGGAGTGGCGGCAGGTCTCGAAACTTAAATCGACCTATACCGACGCGCTGCCGACCTATGTGCATCCGCAGACCCACCGCGTCCACACCACCTACGCGCTGGCGGCAACCACCACGGGACGGCTGTCGTCCAACGAGCCGAACCTGCAGAACATTCCGGTGCGTACCGAGGACGGAAGGAAAATCCGCCGAGCCTTCATCGCCGCTGCGGGACACAAGCTGGTATCGGCGGACTATTCGCAGATCGAGCTGCGCCTGCTCGCTGAAATCGCCGACATTGCCGTGCTGAAACAAGCTTTTCGCGACGGGCTCGACATTCACGCGATGACGGCGTCGGAAATGTTCGGCGTGCCGATCAAGGACATGCCGAGCGAAGTGCGCCGCCGCGCCAAGGCGATCAATTTCGGCATCATCTACGGCATCTCGGCGTTCGGCCTCGCCAACCAGCTCGGCATCGCCCGCGAGGAGGCCTCGGCCTACATCAAGAAATATTTCGAGCGGTTTCCGGGCATCCGGGCCTATATGGATTCGACGCGGGATTTCTGCCGGGCGCATGGCTATGTCGAGACGCTGTTCGGGCGGAAATGTCACTACCCCGACATCAAGGCCTCCAACGCCTCGATCCGCGCCTTCAACGAGCGCGCCGCCATCAACGCGCGGCTGCAGGGCACCGCCGCCGACATCATCCGCCGCGCCATGACGCGGATGGAAGACGCGCTGACGGAGAAAAAACTCTCGGCCCAGATGCTGTTGCAGGTGCACGACGAACTGATCTTCGAAGTGCCCGACGACGAGGTCGCCGCGACCATTCCGGTGGTGCAGCATGTCATGCAGGACGCGCCGTTCCCGGCGGTGTTGCTGTCAGTGCCACTGCATGTCGACGCCAGGGCGGCGAACAATTGGGACGAGGCGCATTGAGCCTTGCTTACCTCTCCCGCTTGCGGGGGAGGTCGACGCGCGCAGCGCGGCGGGTGGGGGATCTCTCAACTCGCGCCGACATTTGCGGAAGCCCCCCCACCCCAACCCTCCCCCGCAAGCGCGCACCAACATCGCCGCGGCCGAATTGCTCTCGGTACAATTTTCAAAATGACACCGCGGCCGGACGCGCGCTAACAACGTGGCACCATCTGCCCGCGAGTGCCGCCATGCCCCATTACTCCTCCTTGCTCGGTTTTGCCCTGGTCTCGCTCGGCATGGTGCTGACGCCGGGGCCGAACATGATCTACCTGATCTCGCGCTCGATCACCCAAGGTCATGTCGCCGGCCTGATCTCGCTCGGCGGCGTCGCGCTGGGTTTTGTGTTCTACATGCTATGCGCGGCGTTCGGCATCACGGCGCTGCTGTTCGCGGTGCCCTACGCCTATGACGCGCTGCGGCTCGCGGGCGCGGCGTATCTGTTGTGGCTGGCGTGGCAGACGCTGAAGCCGAACGGACGCTCGCCGTTCCAGGTCAGGAAGCTTGCGGTCGACGGTCCCCGCAAATTGTTCGCGATGGGGTTCGTCACCAATCTGCTCAATCCGAAAATCGCCATGCTGTACCTGGCGCTGCTGCCGCAGTTCATCGATCCGGCAGGGGGCAGCGTGCTGACGCAGTCGCTGGCGCTCGGCTTTGCCCAGATCGCGATCAGCGTCAGCGTCAACGCCCTGATCGCGCTGGCCGCCGGCTCGATCGCGCTGTTCCTCGGCACAAGGCCGAGCTGGCTATTGGTGCAGCGCTGGCTGATGGGCACGGTGCTGGCCGGGCTCGCGGTGAAGATGGCGCTGGAGACGAAGCGGGCGTGAGGGCCTTCTTCCTTCTCCCCTTGTGGGAGAAGGTGGCGCGAAGCGCCGGATGAGGGGTCTCTATCCGCGGAGACAAACCCCTCACCCGTCCGCGACGCTCCGCGCCGCGTCCACCCTCTCCCACAAGGGGAGAGGGGAAGAACGGGCTTCGCTGCAAATCAATCCAGCTTGGCTTCCATGCCGCGCTTGGTCGCGGGCCGCGCCATCAGCCTGTTGTACCAGCGTTCGACATGGGGAAAGTCCTTCAGATCAACCTTGTGGCGCGGATGCCGCCATGCCCAACCGAGAATGGCAAAATCGGCGACCGACAGCGGCCCTGCAACGAACTCCTGGGTCGCGAGACGGCGATCCAGCACGCCGTAGAGCCTTACGGTCTCCGCCATGTAGCGCTTCAGGCCATAGGCGCGCTCGGTCTCGTTCTCCAGCGCGATGAAGTGATGCACCTGACCTGGCATCGGCCCGAAACCGCCCATCTGCCACATCAGCCATTCATAGACCGGAATACGCTCGATCAGGGGAGCGGGCAGGAATTTGCCGGTCTTTTCGCCGAGATAAAGCAGGATGGCGCCGGATTCGAACACGCTGACGCGCTTACCGCCGGGGCCGTCGGGATCGACGATCGCGGGAATCTTGTTGTTGGGGCTGATGGCGAGGAATTCCGGCGCCATCTGCTCGCCATTGCTGATGTTGATCGGGAAAACCTTGTAAGGCAGTCCCATCTCCTCCAGCGCGACCGAGATCTTGCGGCCGTTCGGCGTATTCCAGGTGTGCAGTTCGATGGTCATTTTTTGGTTTCCCCCGCTAAGCGGAGTATCCAGTACCCCGGAACCTGCTGATGTTACAACCGCCGCTGCCGCCGGCATGGATCGTGACACTATGCGCTGTTGACGGGGCCGTCCCGGCTCTGGAATGTGCCCGCGTCCGCCGATAGATTGCGCGCGCTCCAACCCTTCGAGAACCACGCTTTGTCCAAATCAGCCTCCCGCGCCCGTCTCGCCGAGATCATCCGCAAACGCTCGTTCGGGCGCGGCGAAATCACGCTGGCCTCAGGCCGCAAGAGCGATTTTTACTTCAACCTCAAGCCCACCATGCTGGATCCCGAGGGCGCCACGCTGCTGGCGGAACTGACCTTCGAGGCGCTGAAGGACGACAAGCTCGATTATGTCGGCGGGCTGGAAATGGGCGCGGTGCCACTGGCCGGCGCCATCGCGCAGCTGTCCTGGCTCAAGGGCCACCCGATCGCCGCGTTCTTCGTGCGCAAGAAGCCGAAGGAACACGGCGCCCGGCTTGCGGTCGAGGGACTGGCCAAGGGCGAAAGCCTGCAAGGCAAGCGCGTGGTGATCGTCGAGGACGTCACCACGACAGGCGGCTCGGCCTTGAAGGCAGTCGAGGCGGTGCGGGATGCCGGCGCCGAGATCGTACTGGTGTTCACCATGGTCGATCGCGACGAAGGCGCCGCCGAAACCTTCGCGGAGGCCGGCATCGCGTTCCGCTCGCTCTACAAGGCCGGCGAATTCCTGAAGGGCTGAGTTTTTTTTATTTTCTTACCTCTCCCGCTTGCGGTGGAGGTCACCGCGCTCGGCGGCGCAATTGCGCGCCGGAGCGCGGCGGGTGGGGGAAATTCTCTCGGCAAACTCTAATATCAAATTTGCGGCGACACCCCCACCCCGGCCTTCCCCCGCAAGCGGGAGAGGGAGCAGCGAAGCGCACTTTCTTTGCCGCGATCAACTCCCCGGTCACCGCTCGTTTACCATCTCCGTCCTAATGTGAATTCGTGCCGAGGCGCCGATCGCCGCGGCCAGATCGTGGCGTTGGGTGGAGTGTGCGTTGCGTAAAAAGTTGACCGATCAGCGCATGCGGCGCCGCACGATGTTTGTTGCCGCCGTCGTGCTCGCCAGTTCCGTTGCCATGACGCCACGCGTCGCGTCGGCCGAAGGCCTGTTCGATTTCCTGTTCGCCGGCGCGCCTAAACAGGCGCAGCGTCAGGCCGCGCCGCAGGCGAATTTCTTTGCCGACCCGTTCGGCCTCAACCCGCAGCCTGCGCCGCCGCCACGCCAGATGGCGTCGGGTTCCGGGCCGGCATTTTGCGTGCGCAGCTGCGACGGCAAATACTTTCCGCTGATGCGCAGCAATGCCTCGCCGGTGCAGATGTGCCAGGCGTTCTGCCCGGCCAGCGTGACAAAAGTTTTCTTCGGCAGCACCATTGACGGCGCATCCTCGACCACGGGCGAGCGCTATGCCGACTCCGAGAATGCCTTCGCCTATCGCAAGGCGCTGCGCGCCGACTGCACCTGCAACGGCCGCGATCCTGCGGGTCTCGCCCCGGTCGACCTGACGCTCGACAGTTCGCTGCGGTCGGGCGATGTGATCGCCACCACCTCAGGGCTGGTGGCCTATACCGGCGTCAAGCTCGGCGCCGGCCAGACCGCCGAATTCACCCCGGTTGCTTCCTATCCGGGCCTCACCGCCGATGTCCGCGCCCGGCTCGGCGAGATGAAAGTGGCGCCGGTGAGCGCCGAAATGGTCGCCGCCAACGCTCCGCTGCCGGAGACAGCCCGCGACGTCGTGCTGCCCGCGACGTCGGTGCCGAAAGCCGTTGCGACCAGGGCGAAGCGCGCCGAGGTGGATTAGGCCGCACACATCTTATTCCGTCATGCCCGGCCTTGACCAATCAGTCATTCACCGCCCGACGATGACCCCGATCACGTTCGGCGCCGACAGGTATTTCTCTTCGATGTCGGCGCGCGCGGCGGCGCGGTTTTCCGGCGTCAGCAGGCCGCGCTTTTCGGCCAGTATCATCCAGCAATAGCCCCACCAGTCCGTCAGCATGCCCTGGTCGTCGACGAGGTCGTAACCCTGCTCGGCGGCGAAGATGCGCGCATGCGCTTCGTCGAGCCGGTCGAGAAAGCCGTGGTCTTCGCCGGAAAACAGCTCGTCGCTGAAATCGTCCGTGGTGTAGCCCCACACCGACATGCAGACCGCGTTGAATTCGCGATCGATCTGGTCGTCATCGACGATCCTGCGGCGCGAGGCCAGGTGCAGCCGCGACAGCGAGCGGGCGAAGTCGGCGATGCGGGTGAGCGCGAATTGATCGAAGGCGATGGTGGACATGTAGTCCTCGAAGTCCTGAATAGGCCCTAGATATTGTATCGGCGGTGTGCCGAATCACAATGATATATCAAAGACTTGCTAAAGTGTTCTTAATTTGTTCCGGAGCGGAAAGGCCGATCAGGTCACAGCAAAGCCGCTAAACAATTTACAAATGCCGGGGATACTCCACGCACGTCCGGCGGGAGACGGGTCTCAACGAAACCAGGTAAGCGGCATGCGCGGCATCGTAGCTTTCGCAATCATGACGGCCATTCTTGCGGTGATCGATGCCGCTTTCTTTAAAGGTAAATATCTCAACGACGCGCAGGAAGCGATCACGGGCCTTGCGTCGATATCGATGCAGATCGGGCGCCGCTAACCAACGGGCTCACATCGCCGAAAGCATCTTGTCGCCGCAATAATTGGCGTAGAATTTTCCGCCACACTGCTTGCGGATCGCGGCGCAGCGGGCCGCGGGCGAGGCATTTGTCGCGACGCTGAAGGAGCAGCCGAGGCCGTCGGCGCTCTTGCCGGCCTTGCCGGCGGCAAAGGCCGCGCTGGTGGCGCTGATGCAGACCACCAAAAGCGCCGCGGCGGCGATTTCGATCATCAATTTCATGGCGCGGTTCTCCCTCGGCCAGCGCGGCATCCCGTCTTCCGAGCCGGATGATAACACCAAAGCCGGCGCCCGCGCAGGACGCCATTCGGCCCGGTCCTTGCATAAAATCATACCAGCGCAGTGCACAACAAAGCCCCCGGTGGTTCCGATCCCAGGGCAAGACGCGTATGATTCGCCGGGGACTCAAAGCTTCAGGGATTTGCGATTTGCCAAATCAACCATTTCCAGGGAATTTTCCGGCACCTGGCCAGCCCATCGACGAGCTGGCGCTGGCCGAGATCAAGAGCGCAATCCTCATCAAGCTCAGGCTGGCGGTCGGCAAGGACGCCGGCATGGCAACCCGGCGCGACTGGTACAAGGCAGCGGCGCTGGCGCTGCGCGACCGCATCGTGCACCGCTGGCTGATCACGGAAAAGCAGAGCTACGACGAGGGGCGCAAGCGGGTCTATTACCTCAGCCTGGAATTCCTGATCGGCCGGCTGTTCACCGACGCCCTGAACAAT
>JBBQUA010000137.1:0-14002 GCA_038212905.1 Hyphomicrobiales bacterium | reverse complement strand
GAGGTGACCGCCGATCCCCTGAAATTCCGTGACGAACGCAAATATGCCGACCGCATCAAGGATGCGCGCGCCCGGACCGGCCTGAACGACGCCATCAAGGTCGGCTACGGCAAGCTCGAGGGCGCCGGCGTCGTGATCGCGGTACAGGATTTCGATTTCATGGGCGGCTCGCTCGGCATGGCCGCCGGCGAAGCGATCGTGCGCGGGCTTGAACTCGCGGTCGAAAAGAAATCACCGTTCATCGTGTTCGCGGCCTCCGGCGGCGCCCGCATGCAGGAGGGCATTTTGTCCCTGATGCAGATGCCGCGCACCACCGTCGGCGTGCAGATGCTGCGCGAAACCAAACAGCCCTATATCGTGGTGTTGACCAACCCGACCACCGGCGGCGTCACCGCCTCCTATGCCATGCTGGGCGACGTGCAGATCGCCGAGCCCGGCGCGCTGATCGGCTTTGCCGGCGCGCGCGTGATCGAGCAGACTATCCGCGAGAAACTGCCGGAAGGGTTTCAGCGCGCCGAGTATCTGAAGGACCACGGCATGGTCGACATGGTGGTGCATCGCCACGATTTGCGCCCGACGCTGGCGCGGCTGTGCCGGCTGCTGACCAAGGCGCCGGCGGTGGAAGCCGCCGCGAAGCCCGTAATCCCGGTCATGGAGCCGGCCCAGATCGCTGCAGCCGTGGATGCGTCGACGGCAGCGCCGCCAGCGTGAACCCACCTGCGGCCAGACGCGACCAGCCGCTCGGCGAATTGATCGCGCGGCTCTCCGCGCTGCATCCCAACCGCATCGATCTCGGCCTGGAGCGGATGCAGCTGCTGCTGCAGCGGCTCGAACATCCCGAACGCCAGCTGCCGCCGGTGATTCATGTCGCCGGCACCAATGGCAAGGGCTCGACGATCGCCTATTTGCGCGCGATTCTGGAAGCCGCACAGCTGCGCGTTCACACCTATACCTCGCCTTCGCTGGTGCGGATCAACGAGTGTTTTCGTCTGGGGCGGGCCGGCGGCGGCACGTTGGTCGGCGATGAAGAGCTGCGCGCGGCGCTGGAGCGTTGCGAGCAGGTCAATGCCGGCGCTCCCGTCACCCTTTTTGAAATTGAAACCGCGGCGGCATTTTGCCTGTTCGCGCAGCACCCGGCCGATGTGGTGCTGCTGGAAGTCGGCCTCGGCGGGCGGCTGGACGCCACCAACGTGATCGAGCAGCCTGTGGCCACCGTGATCGCGCCTGTCAGCATGGACCACACTGAATTTCTGGGCGACACGCTGACGACGATTGCCGGCGAGAAGGCCGCCATCATCAAGCGCAACGTGCCGGTGATTTGCGCGGAGCAATCGCCCGACGCCGCCACCATCATCGAGGCGCAGGCAAGGCGTATGCACGCGCCGCTGTATCGCGCCGGTCAGGAGTGGCACGTCAGTGTCGAGCGCGGCCGGCTGGTCTATCAGGACGAACGCGGCTTGATGGATCTGGCGGCGCCAAAACTGTTCGGCCGGCATCAGTTCGACAATGCCGGGCTCGCCATCGCCACGCTGCGCGCGCTGGACACCCTCAAGGTCGACGGCGCGGCGTTCGAGGCCGGCATCGTCAGCGCCGAATGGCCGGCGCGGATGCAGCGGCTGGCGGCGGGGACCCTGCTGGACCAGGCCCCGCCGGGCTGCGAAGTCTGGCTCGACGGCGGGCACAATGCCGAAGGTGGACGCGTCGTCGCCGCGGCGCTCGGCGATCTCGAGGAGCGGGTATCGCGTCCGCTGGTGGTCGTCGTCGGCATGATGGCCAACAAGGATGCCGGCGCGTTCCTGGCCAATTTCGCCGGCCTCACCCGCCACATCATCGCGGTGCCAATACCGGGTCTCGACAACGCGATGTCGCCGGACCGGCTGGCCGATGCCGCCCGTGCGCTCGGCATGCGCGTGGAAACCCTGGGCGATGTCGAAGCCGCCTTGCGCTCGCTGGCGCGGCTGGCCTATGAGGTGCCGCCGCGCATCCTGATCACGGGGTCGCTGTATCTCGCCGGGCACGTGCTGGCCGCCAACGGCACCCCGCCGGGATAGACCCGAACAGGAGGCACCATGCGCTTTGCCGCGATCGCCGATGTGCATGGAAACCATCTCGCCCTTGAAGCCGTGATTGCCGATATCCGCGCCCAGGATATCGACGCCATCGTCAACCTCGGCGATATGGCGAGCAGCCCGCTCGAAGCGGGGCGGACGATGGATGCGCTGATGGCGCTCGACGCCGTGCATGTGCGGGGCAATCACGACCGTTGTCTGATCGACCGGCCGCCGGAGAAGATGGGATCGTGGGACCGGCCGGCTTACAAACAGCTCGACGCGAAGCATCTCGACTGGTTGCGCAAGGTGCCGCCGACGCTGGTGTACCGCGATCAGGTGTTTCTCTGCCACGCGACACCCGGCAACGATGATCTCTACTGGCTGGAGACGGTGACATCAGATGGCTCGGTCACGCTGTCGCCGCGGGAAGCCATCGAAAAGGAAGCGATGGGCATTTCGCAGTCGCTGATTCTTTGCGCCCATACCCATATCGCGCGCGCGGTACGACTTGGTGACGGCCGCATGGTGGTCAATCCCGGCAGCGTCGGCGTTCCCGGCTTTTCCTACAACGTGCCATATCCGCATCTGATCGAGGCCGGCACACCCGACGCCCGTTACGCGGTGCTGGAGCTGGTTGGGAGTGAGTGGCGCGTGACCTTCCGGCACATGCCGTACGATCACGAAGCGATGGCGGCGCTGGCGCGGCAAAAGGGCTTTGCTGAATTCGCCTCCGCGCTGGCGACGGGATGGGTACGATAGCGACTAACGCAAACGGCCGGCGATGCGCCGGCCGTCAGAACCAGATGATTGCAAAAGCCGGCTCAGACCGCAGCGGTAATCCACTGCTGCAGCTTCGCCTTCGGCGCAGCGCCGACCTGGCGCGAGGCCATTTCGCCGCCCTTGAAGATCATCAGAGTCGGGATCGACATCACGCCGTATTTCGAGGCCGTCTTCGGGCTCTCGTCGACGTTCAGCTTGACGATCTTGACCTTGTCGCCCATCGCGCCGGAAATCTCGTCAAGCGCGGGCGCGATCATGCGGCAGGGGCCGCACCATTCGGCCCAGAAATCGACCACGACCGGTCCGGTCGCGTTGAGCACTTCGGCTTCGAAATCGGCGTCAGAAACCTTGCCAACGGCCATGGGAATACCTCGTTCGGTTGGGGAAGACGCGGGATAAGAATCGCCGCCAGATCATGCAATCAACCTATGAACGCGGTCTTGCCGGGTCAAGCTCGGTCATCCCCCCGGACAACGGTTGCCAGTGCCGCGTCCAGCGCAGGAGTGGAAATCTCCATCAATTCAGGGGTTTCGGTCCAGAGCAGCGCGGCGCGGACCGGCAGCTGGGGATAAAGCTTCTGCAATACCGCCCGGTAAAGCGCGAGCTGCCTGACATAGGCTGCGGGAGTCCCGGCTTCGGCCGTCGGCGGGGCGTGATTCGTCTTGTAATCGACGATCAGGACCTCGGCCGCGGTCACCACCAGCCGGTCGATTTGCCCTGAAACCAGCGCCGGCGGTCGCCCCGGCCGCACCAACCTGCCCGCGATCGAGACCTCGGCCCGGCTGCCGGGCGCGAATACCGGCGCAAAGCGCGGCTCCCCGATCAGGGTCAGCATCCGCTCAGCCAGTGCCTCGCGCGCTCCCTCGGGCCAGTCGCCGGCGTTGCGGGCGAGATACCGTAGCGCCGCCTCGCGGCGGCCATCCGAGGCGACATCGGGCAGGGATTGCAGCAACCGGTGCACCAGCGTGCCGCGCAACAGCGCCTGCGCCCGCAGCTGGACCGATTCGCCGGATCTGACGGGATGGTCCTCGCCCGTGGCGGGATCGGACGGGCGCAGCAGATTGTCGGCGGCGGATTCCGCGGGCGCGGCCTCACGCAGCCATGAGGGCAGCCCGGCCCGGGCGCCGGCCGCCGGAGCGGCGACCGCGGCGGTGGGCGTCGTGGCATCCTCGGGCCGCGAATAGCGCTTCACCACCAGGCCCTCGGCCGTCTCGATCTCCTGCAGCTGCAATCCGGAAATGCCGAGCCCTTTGACGATCAGATCGTACCAGGAGAATTCGCGCACGTTTTTCATGTTGCCGGGCATGCAGCCGCCGACGATCAGGCGGTCGGCCGCCCGCGTCATCGCCACATAGAGCAGGCGGCGGTATTCGTCCTCGGTCTCCGCAAGCATCGCGCTGCGGGCCGTTGCGACCGCCGAGGGATCGTCGGCCTTCCTGCCGGCCCAGACCACCACGCCGGGCGCATGAGGCTGCGCATTGCCCCGCGGCAGATGGATCAGCTTCAGGCGCTGGGTATCCGCCGGCGACGAGGTGGTGTCGACCAGGAACACGACCGGCGCCTCCAGCCCCTTGGCGCCGTGCACGGTCATGACGCGGACCTCGTCGCGCGAGATTTCCATGTCGCGCTTCACCTCGGTGTCGGCGGCGCGCAGCCACGCCATAAAGCCCTGCAGCGAGGCCGGCGCCTTGCGCTCATAGCCCAGGGCAAGCTCGAGAAATTCGTCGAGCGCGTCATTGGCCTCATGGCCGAGCCGCTTCAGGATCCGCTTGCGGCCGCCATCGCCGCCGAGCAGCCAGGCATAGAACGCAAACGGCGGTTCAGTGGCAAAACGGCGCTCGCAGGCTTCAAGGCGCTGCAGCGCGTCGGCGAATTTGCCGTTCGCCGCGGCGTGAAGGTTCAGCGCGTTGCGCAGCGAGCCCTTGCGTGCCCACGCCAGCGTGAACAGCTCGTCCTCGGTCAGTCCGAACAGCGGGCTCTTCAGCGCCACCGCGAGCGCCAGATCGTCCTGCGGCAGCAGCAGCGCATCCGCCAGATTCATCAGGTCGATGATCGCGATATGCTCGGTCAATTTCAGCCGGTCGGCGCCGGCGACGGGAACACTGGCGTGCTTCAGCGCCTGGATCACGGCGTCGAAGGCGTTGCCGCGCCGCCGCACCAGCACCAGCACGTCGCCGTACCGCAGGCGACGGCGCTTGCCGGCGTGTCCGGTCATGGTGCCGCCTTCGACCAGCGACCTGATCTCGGCCTGGATGCGCTTCGAAAGCTTGACCTCCGGCGATGTCGCCGACACCCCGTCGAACGGCGCGCGCCAGCCCTCGATGTCCTGGCGGTCGTCGGCTTCGGCCAATTCCCAGAGATCGATCAGGCTGGGACCAGCGTCGTCGAGCGAATGGTGGATCGGATAGCCGGTTTCGACCGCATGAATGCTGCCGTAAATCTCCGGGTCGCGGAACACATGATCGACCGATTGCAGGATCGACGGCCCGGAGCGGAACGAATAGGTGAACGAGATCGGATCGAATTTCAGCCCGGCGCCGACAAACTTCCGGTGCAAGGATCTGCGGCGGGCATCGAATTCGCGGGGCGCCGCACCCTGAAACGAAAAGATCGACTGCTTCTCGTCCCCGACCGCGAACACCGTGCGCACGACGCCGTCGCGCGCGCCCTCGCCGGAGGTGAATTCGGAAATGATGTGATCGACGATGTCCCATTGCCGCGGGCTGGTGTCCTGCGCCTCGTCGATCAGCACGTGGTCGACGCCGCGGTCGAGCTTGTAATGCACCCAGGCGGATGCGCCGCCATTCAGCATCGCCAGCGTCTTGTCGATCAGATCGTCATAATCGAGCAGGCCGCGTTCCTGCTTCTCGCGGCGGTAGTTCGCCGCCGCGGCGGTGGCGATCTGCAGCAGCGCCTGGGTGCGGTCGCGGGTGGTCAGCGCGCGGCGCCGTTCGATCAGGCCTTCCAGCCGGCCGGCTTCGGCGTTGAACCATTGCGCGAGCTGCGGCCTGGCGTCGCAAAGCTTTTTGGTCACCACCGATTTGCGCGGCGTGCTGGCGTCGGTGAGGAAGACCTCGAGATATTTGTTCACCTGCTCGATGCCGGTGAGCAGCAGCGCCTGGCGCAGCCGCCCGGCCTGAGCCTGGTCGGCGTTGCTGCTGGCGCCAAGCATGGCGGCGACTTCTTCCCACCGCGATCGCGGCAGATGCGGCCCGTCGACAATTTCGTGTTCGACGTTCTCGATATCATCGCCCGGATCGACGCCGAGCGCATCGGACACCTGCGCCGCCGCTATAACGGCGGAGCCGGCGCCGTCGGTCCAGGCCATGAAATGGTCGCGGCTGAGACAGGCTTCGCGCACCACATCCTTGAAGGTGACGTCGGCCGCACTGGCCATCGCCACCGTCAAGGCGCGCCCGGTCGGGCTGTCGGGATCGCGGGAGGCTTCGAGCAGCACCGCGAGGTTGGCGCGCTCCATCATCGCGGTCTGGTCGCGGTCGTCGAGCACGGCAAAGCGCGCCGGCACATTGGCCTCGAACGGAAACTGCTGCAGCAGCCGGGTACACAGCGCGTGGATGGTCTGCACCTTCAACCCGCCCGGCGTCTCCAGCGCAGAGGCGAACAGTTCGCGGGCGCGCATGCGCAGTTTCGCATCGACGCGCGTAATCCCCGCCTCAAGGATCGCTTCGTCCAGCGCCCGGTCATCGAGCGTGACCCAGTGGCCGAGGGTGGAGAACACCCGCTCCGCCATGTTGGCCGCGGCGGCCTTGGTGAAGGTAATGCAGAGAATTTTTTCCGGCGGCACGTTGCTGAGCAGCAGCCGGATCACCCGCTGCACCAGCACATGGGTCTTGCCCGAGCCGGCATTGGCCGAGACAAAGGCCGAGGAAGCAGGATCCGAGGCACGCTCTTGCGTGGCACGGACGGCGGGAGGAATGGGGCGCAGCGCGGTCACCATTCCTCGATCTCCATGCCGCCGGCCGCGGACCACTCCTTGATGCGCGCGAGATCGTCGTAGGAGCCGTAGCGCCGCGTCCACATCGGCAGATTGAGCGAGGTGTAGGGCTGGGCCTCATTCTCGAAGGCGCGGATCAGGTTTTCCAGTTTGTTGCGCGCCTCGTCAGCTGCGGCATCGGGCAGCTGCGGCACATCGCGCTGGTTGATTTTCAGCTCCAGCGGCTTCGCTTCGCCCGGCGGATTGTTGCCGCTCAGCCGGACATAGCCGAGTTCGCTGACCGAGGCGCCCGCCGCGATGCCATCAAAACCGCCCTCGCGCAGGATCGCCGCCTCCAGCGTCAGCTGCGGCGACAGCCCCATGCGCACCTGCTTGCCGGTCGGCGGCTGCCCAGTCTTGTAATCGAGAATGGCAAAACTGCCGTCCTGGCGGCGTTCGATCCGGTCGGCGCGCGCCGACAGGTAGAAGATGCGGGCATTGTCGAGCGGAATCGGAATTTCACCGCGGATTTCGGCCTCGATGGCGCTGACATCGCCGCGCCGCAGGATTTCCCAATTCGCAAACCATCCGGCGATCCGCTGAAACCGCGGCCACCACAGCGCGCGGGCTTCCGGCCGCTCCATCAACGGCGCGAAATATTTCTCGCCAATGTCGCGCAGCGCGCGCGCGGGATCGGGTGGCAGCGCGGTGGCGTACACTTGCGTGAATTCGCCGAGCGCATCGTGGATCGCCGAACCGCGGTCGGCGGCCGACAGCGGCATGTCGACGGGATCGAGCGGCGCGAGTTTCAAAATGTATTTCGCGTAGATCGTATAGGGATCGCGCAGCCAGTCCTCGATCGCCGTCACCGACAGTTTCAGCGGTCTGACCGCGCGCGGCGGCCTTGGCGCGGGCTGCTGGATCGGCTCGACCTTGTCGGGGCTGTCGAGCTGATCGGCGAACCCAACATATTTTTCGCCGGCCGCGACTGCGGCGTCCCAGCGTTCCTCGCCGGCCACCGCTTCGAGCCGGTGCAGGAAGCGCGAGGCGACCGCGGGCGCGCCGCCGACCTTGGCGGCGTGACTGAGGATCACGTCGTCGGCGCCGAGCAACTGGGCAAAATCATGCGCGGAGAGGCCGATGCGTCGCTCCGGCAGATCGAGGCCGAGCTCGTGCCGCATCGGCCGGCTCAGCCACGGATCCACGCGAGGCGCCGGCGGCCAGACGCCTTCGACCAGCCCGCCCAGAATGATCCGGTCGGCTTGCGTCAACCGCGCTTCCAGCTGGCCATAGATATGAAGCTGCGCCCGCGCCGATTCCGGTCGCCGCACGATGCGGTCGGCGAACGCGGTCTGGAACACTTCCGGATAGTCGCCGAGTTCGACCAGCAGGCCGCTCGGCGCCTGCTGCCCGAGCAGATCATCGAACGCGGTGGCCAGCGCAGATCCTTGCGGGCCTTCGAAGGCCATAGCGATGCCATGCGGATCGCAGGACAACGCCATCAACGCGTCGCGATGGCGCTTTGCCAGTTCGGCAAAATCATACGGCTTGGAGGAGCCCAGGCTTTCGAGTGGAAGAAGCGCTTTCCGTAACAGCTCGATCAACTGGCCCGCGCGATCGAGTTGTTCGTCGCCAAGCTTGGCCCGCGCTTCGGAATGGTGCAGCGAGGACGTTTGCTGTTTGCGAAGCTTGGTGAGTTCTTCACGGAAGCGCGCAAAGTCGCGGGCCAGCCCGCCGCTTCCCGCCTGCGGACGCGTGCCGCGCAACATTGCCAGCTCGAGCACCTCGGTGGGGTCCTTGAAGGCGCCGGGCGCGCCGCCGAGACGGCACAGCGGGTGTTTTATCAATGCCAGCAGCGTCGGCGGCTCCAGTCCGTTGGCTGCCGCCTCGGCGGCAAGCCGCGCGAAAATTCCGGCCGACGTATCCGTCAGCGCGTCGCCGCCGGAATCGTCGAATTCCAGGTTCCAGCGGCCGAGGGCCGCGGCCACGCGCCGCGCCAGCGCGCGATCCGGCGTCACCAGCGCCGCCGACTTGTTCAGGTGCCGCGCCTCGCGCATCGCCACCGCGATCGCCAGCGCCTCCATCTCGGGATTGGCCGCCGCGATGACCGCGAGGTTGGCCATCCCCAGGGAAATCTTCGCCGAAACCTCCGGCTCGCCCAGCCGCCGGTGCCATTGCGCGGTGGCATTCGAAGGCCGCATCGCTTCGGAGACCAGCACGTCGCGTCCGTGCGGCGCCGGGCTTCCCAAAATTTCGACGTCGCCGCGCTTGATGCCGAAGCGATCGAGCAGCGCGTGCATGGCGAATTGCGGATGGTTCGATGCCGGATGCGCGGTGAACCTGCCCTCCGCATTCTGCACGCCGCCGATCAATTGCCAGGCGTCATCGTCGAGATCGGTATCGAGCCCCGGCAGCACCACCGCGCCCCGCGGCAGGCCGGCGACGGTATGCAGCAATCGCGCGGTCGATGGCATCGACCCGGTCGAGCCCGCCGCGATGACAGGCCCGTCATGATGCGCGGTCAGGCGGGCGGCTTCGGCCTCGATCAACAGATCGCGCCGCGCCGCCGGCTCGATCCGGCCATGGGCGGCGAGGATGTTGGGCCAGATCGTCTTGGCGATATCGAGGAACTGCAGCGTGAGCTGCCAGTAGCGGTCGAGCGCATCCGGCACCAGCCCGTCGAGCGCGCTCCACGCCACCTTGCGGGTCACCATGTCGTCCATCAGCCGCGCCAGATCGTCGGCCAGCGCCAGCGTCGAGGCCGGCCCGCCGGTCACCAGCGGCGCCTGCGCGGCGTCGGCCGGTCGGATCTGCTTCGCCCACAAGGCGATCAGTTGCGCCAGCAGCAGGCGGCGCTGCAGCCCGTCCATGGCCGGGGGAATTTCCAGCGCGGCCGATCCCGGCGAGGTGGCCTGCGCGAACGCCAGCTCGTCCTCGTCGATGTCGCCCAGCGCCACGATGCGCGGCAGCACCACCGCGTCGGTCTTCAGCTCATCGAGAAAGATTTCCCGCGCCATGCGCCCGGCGCGCAGGGTTGGCAGATACAGCGTCGCCTGCGCCAGCCGTGCCGGATTGGTGCGGGCCTCGAAGCCATCGACCAGCCGGCCATCGACCAGGGCGGCGATGACGGTGCGCAGGAACGGCGCGGATACGGGGACGCTGAAAACGCGCATGGGCTGCCTGATTCGGGAACAGGCCGCATCATGGCATGGGTGCTTTCCGGGTGCGATTTCTTATTGAATCGCACCGGGTTCCTTACTGTACATGGGGTTGTTTTCGCGATTTTTGGTGGCCGTCTTCGACGCACCCCGGAATGACGGGCGCGCTTACGCTACGCTGGCGAGAAAAGCCCGTTCCGCCGCCTGCACCGCGTCGGGGGTTCCGACATGCATCCACACGCCGTCCAGCCGCAGGCCGAACAGCCGCCCCTGCTCGTTGGCGGAATCGAACTTTCTGGTCAGCGAAAACTCGCCCTTCGGCGCGTCGGCGAACAGCGACGGCGACATGATCGCCGCACCGGCATAGACGAACGGTACCAGCTCATGTTCGCGCCGCTTGCGCAGCGCGCCGTCGGCCAGCATGGCGTAATCGCCGCGGCCGCTATAGCCGATGCTGCTGGCCGTCGGCGCCATCAGCAGCAGGATATCCATTCGCGCGGGGTCGAAGGCTGCCGCCAGCCGCGCCAGGTTCGGCTGCACGCCATCGATCCACAGGGTGTCGGCGTTGACATGGAAGAACGGCGCGGCGCCGAGCAAAGGCAGCGCCTTGACGACGGCGCCGCCGGTGCCGAGCACCTGGTCGCGCTCATCCGAAATAATCACGCGGGGCCGGCCTCGTCCGGCGGTGTGATCGATGATCTGGTCGGGCAGGTAATGCACATTGACGACGGCCTGTTCGACGCCGGCGTCACCGAGCTTGTCCAGCACATGATCGAGCAAGGCGCTGCCGGCCACCCGCACCAGCGGCTTTGGCATGGTGTCGGTCAGGGGACGCATGCGCACGCCGAGACCGGCGGCGAGGACCATGGCTTTGATGGGCTTGACGGACATATCAGGAGATTTCTCGAACGGTTGTGGTGAACGCCGCGATCATACCACGGCGGTCAGCTGATCGCATGGATGATGACGCCATAGTCGTCCGACATGACGGCTATACGACGGCGGTGGCACACTCAGGCGTCGGACTCTTGCGGCCGCCGCGCTTTTTTCCGCTTGTCGGCGGCTTTGATGAAATTGACGCCGATCTGATCGCCATTGACCCAGGACAGCTCGCAGCGGCGATAGGCCAGGCCAGTGGACGACAGCAGCAGAAAGAACTCCTTCAGATGCAAGCCCTCGACCGAGCCCTCGACCGTGAGCTTGGCGCCGGTTTCCGAAATGTCTTCCATCGTGCATTCGCGCCGCCAGGTGCCGTCGATGCCCATCATGTGCGCGGTAAAGCCGCGCTCAAAGGTCACGCGGTCGCCCTTTCGCCGCTCGCTCGTCGCCATTGATTTGCTCCCGCCGATAGCCGCCGCACCCCAAGCTGTCGGGGGAGCGGGTTCTAACCCGCAGGTTAACGCAGGGGTGGCTAATAACCCGTAAATCTACGGGCCCGGCGGCGGGACGTTGGCGGAATACCACTCCCGAAGCGGCGCCAGCACCGGGTGCGCCAGCGAACGGGTCAGATAGGTCCAGATCCGGGGCTGGTGCCGCAGATAGTGCGGCTTGCCGTCGCGTCGGTTGAGCCGAGCGAAGATGCCCAGCAATTTCGTGTTCCGCTGCGCCGACATGATGGCGTAGAGCTCGGCGAACTCAGCCGGATCGAAGCTGCCGTCGGCCGCGCGCCGCGCCTTGATATAGTGCGTCAGCAGCGCGAGCTCGAGCGGCTCCGGCACGTCGATCCGCGCATCCTGCAACAGCGACACCAGATCGTAGGCGGCTGGGCCCAGCACGGCATCCTGGAAGTCGATGACGCCCACTTTGGCGATGCCAGCCCGCTGGTCGAGCCAGATCAGATTGGGTGAATGAAAGTCGCGCAATGCCCAGGTTCTCGGCGCTGCCGCGGACTTGCTCAACAAATCGCGCCACAATTTGGCGAAGTCGGCGCGCGACTGGTCGCTCGGTTCAGCGCTGCGATCCGGCAGATACCAGTCCAGCATCAATCCGGCTTCGGTCAGCAGCGCGTCGGGGTCGAAAATGGGAATGGCATAGCTGCGCTGCGGCGCCAGTGGCAGGGTCTCGGGCAACGGCTCGCGGTGCAGCGCCGCCAGCATGTCGGTGGCGGCCTCATAACGCTCGGCAATGGGGGCGGGCGGATCGCCCGCGATAAATCCCGTGGTGCCGAAATCCTCGGTGATCAGAAATCCAGCGTCGAGGTCGGCGTGAGGGATTGCCGGCGCCGAGAAACCGCGCTCACGCAGGCCATTGGCCATGGCGACGAACGGCTTGACGTCCTCGGCCAGGTGCACCGCGGCGCTGTAGGATTTTCCGTCATAGATCGCCGGCCCGTCCGGCCGCCGCGGCGAGTTCATCAGGATCACCACGCCATCGTCGCGGATCAGCCGCGCATAGGAACGGGTCGAGGCGTCGCCGGCCATGCGCCGTCGCCGGGCCTCGAGATAGCCGGCGCCGGCGAGAAATTGCCGCAGCGTCTTCAGTCGCGCGACCTGCGCGGCGGCCTTGCCATAGCCGGTGATTTCAGCCGATCGCGCCGCCGAGCCCAGCGCCGGGCGATGGCTGAGTGCGATGTCGATGCGGTCCTCCGGCAGCGTGCCGGCGGCGTGTTCCGGCCATTCGATCAGCACCACCGTGGCTTCCGGCAATGGCGACAGCCCGATCTCCTCGAGCTCGATGGGATCGTTGACGCGGTAGAGATCGGCATGGACCAGCGGAAACGGGGCGAGGTCGTAGCTTTGCGCCAGCGTGAAGGTGGGGCTTGGCACCTCCAGCGTGTCGTCGTCGGCGAGATAACGGATCATGGCGCGCGCCGCCGCGGTTTTGCCGGCGCCGAGATCGCCCGACAGGGTGATGAGGTCGCCGGGGCCGATCAGCAAAGCGAGGTCGGCCATCAAATGCGCCGTCGCGGTTTCGTTCGACAGCGCCAGCGAGAATGTGACGGGAGCGGTCATTCCGCGGCGTGACGGCGCGCGGCCTGATCGATCGGAAAATCGCACGTGACGGTCGTGCCCTTGCCGACGATCGAATCGACGCTCACCTTGCCACCGTGGAGTTCGACAAAGGAGCGCACCAGCGACAGGCCGAGGCCGGCGCCGCGGTGCTTCGATCCGTTGGAATGACTCTCGAACCAGTCGAACACCTTGTCCTTGACGTCGGGCGGAATGCCCGGGCCGGAATCGGTCACGGTGAAGACCACGCTGTGTTCGGTTCGCCGGGCGCTGAGGCCGACCGTGGCGTCCTGCGGCGAGAATCCGACGGCGTTGGCCAAGAGATTATACAGGACCTGCACCACGCGGCGCTCGTCGCCGGTGAAGCTGCCGATCGAGGGATCGACGTCGACCTTGAGTTCGATGCGGTCGGTGGCGAGCCGGTCCTGGATGCCTTCGGCGGCGGCCTCGATGGTCTTGCGGATATCGATCGAGCCGAGATTGAGCGACATCGCGCCGGCGTCGATGGTGGCGAGATCGAGGATGTTGTTGATGATGGCGAGTAGCGCGTTGGTCGAGGCGGTGATGTAGCCGAGATATTCGGCCTGCTTCGGCATCAGGGGGCCGGTGACGGGATCGGCGAGGAAATGCGCGAACCCGATGATCGTGGTCAGCGGCGAGCGCAACTCGTAGGATACGTGATGGACGAAATCGACCTTCATCTGGTCGGCGGTTTCCAGCGCCTCGTTGCGCTCGCGCAGCGCGCGCTCGACATTCTCGGTGTCGGTGATGTCCTGGAAGGTCAGCATGGTGGCGCCGTCGGGCAGCGGCATGGTCATGCAGTCCAGCACGCTGCCGTCGTTGCGCTCCAGCTTCAGCGGCACTTCGACCCGGTTCTCGATCGCGGTGATGGCTTCGCGGATGGTCCGCCATGTGGCTTCGTCGTCGAACAGCGGTTTGCACCAGGCTTCGAAGGTCTCGATATGCGGCTGCTCGCGCAGCGCTTCGGGTGACAGCTTCCACATCCTGGCGAAGGCCGGATTGAACAATTGGGCGCGGCCATTGCTGCCGAACACCGCGACGGCTTCGGCGAGATTGTCGAGCGTTTCGCGCTGCACCCGGATCAGGCCGTCGAACCGCCGCGCCAGATCG
>JBBQUA010000136.1:0-14006 GCA_038212905.1 Hyphomicrobiales bacterium | reverse complement strand
ATCGCGGTGCGCGCCGGCACCCATTGCGCGATGCCGCTTTTAGAGCGGTTCAACGTGACGGCGACGTGCCGCGCCTCATTCGGGATGTATAATACCCGTGAAGAAGTCGACCATCTGGCACAGGCGCTGATCAAGGCGCGGGAACTGTTTTCATGACCGACACCATCGAAGCCAAGACTGCCGAAGCCAAGACTGCCGAAGCCAAGAATGCCGAAGCCAAGGATCTCGAAGCCAAATCCAGCAACATGGAAACCAAATCGGCGCTGCCGCCGGAGGAGACCGAACGCCTCGGCGGCGAAATCGTGTCCGCGCTGAAGACGGTGTTCGATCCGGAAATTCCAGCTGATATCTACGAGCTCGGCCTGATCTACCAGGTCGACATCAAGGACGACCGCTCGGTCGACGTCATGATGACGCTGACGACGCCGAACTGTCCGGCGGCGGGCGAACTGCCGCAGATGGTGGAGAATGCCGTCGCCAGCGTTCCCGGTGTCGGCGTGGTCAATGTCAATCTGGTCTGGGAGCCGGCCTGGACGCCGGATCGCATGACCGACGAGGCGCGCCTCGTCCTCAATATGTGGTGAAGCGTTGGATCGGACTTAAGCTTGAGCACTGGAAGATAACCGGCATTGATTTGCCGCTGGGATTGACCACATGACTGACATGACACCTTCAGATTCTCGCGCCTCACCAACGCCGGCAGCCAAGCCGAAGCCGCGGCCCCGTCCGCAGGTCATGAAGCTGACCGAAGCCGCGGCGCTTCGGATTACCGAACTGACCAGGCGCGCCGATTCCGAGATCGTCGGACTGCGCGTCGGGATCAAGAATGGCGGCTGCGCCGGGCAATCCTACACCGTCGAATACGCCCATGAGGTCCGCCCGACCGACGAAGTCGTCGAGGACAAGGGCGTAAAAATCCTGATCGATCCCAAGGCAGTGCTGTTTTTGCTCGGCACCGAGATGGATTACAAGGCCGACAAGATGCAGTCGCAGTTCATCTTCAACAACCCGAACCAGACCGGCGCCTGCGGCTGCGGCGAATCGGTGCAGCTGACCGCTGCGAAGGTGGATGGCTGATATCTTGTCCCGGACGCGGTGCAGCGTTCTTCACGCTGCTCCGCAGAGCCGGGACCCACGGCAACACATGAGCAAGTTTATGGGCCCCGGCTCAGCAGCGCATCGCTCTCGCGCTGCGCTGCGTCCGGGGCACGAGAAATTTCCATGGACCGCGATTTCCTGATCGATCTGTTTTCCGACTTCGGCCCGGTGACGATCCGCCCGATGTTTTCCGGCTTCGGCATCTCTGCCGACGGCACCAACTTCGCGCTGGCGCTGCGCGCCGGTCTCTACTTCCGCGCCGACGAACAGACCATTGCGCAATTCGAGGCGGAGGGTTCGACGCCGTTTTGCTATCAGACCCGCGCCAGGACCGTCACGGTGAACTCTTATTGGCAGCTTCCGGCGCGGCTGTTCGATGATTCGGAAGAGTTGAGTGTGTGGGCGAGGGCGGCGTTGGCGGCAGCCCAGCGCGCCGCGCTTCGCAAGCGTCCGAAGGCGAAGAAGGTGGCGGCTAGAGCGAAGGTGGCTAAGAAGCAGGCCGCGAAGAAGAAGCCATCCAGGAAAAAAGCATAATCAGTTGTCGTCCCGGCCCAGTGAGCGCAAGCGAGCGCCGAGCCGGGACCCATAGCCACCGGCGTCAGAAATCGAAGGAAGGCCTCGAATGCCCTGCCGAAACGAGAAGCCGCGGCGTATGGACCCCGGCGTTCGCCGGGGCGACAGTTGCAATAAACCTCACGCCACCTGGCTGCGGGTTTCGGCGGTGTATTCCGGATCGACTTCGCAGATCACGCGGTTGCGGCCATTGCGTTTGGCGGCGTAGAGGCAGCTGTCGGCGCGTTCGATCAGTGACTCCGTATCGTCGCCCGGCTTCAGCATGGAAACGCCGACCGAGATGGTGACGCGCCCCAGGATCTCGCCGGTGGATTTCTTCTTCAGTTCCTTCGCCATCACGGCGCGGCGGATGTGATCGGCGACCGTCAGGGCCTGGCGCAGCGCGGTGTTGGGCAGCACCACCACGAATTCCTCGCCGCCGTAGCGGGCGGTGACGTCCTGGCCCTTGATGGTTTGTTTCAGCGACATGCCGACCAGCCGCAGCACCTGGTCGCCGGTCAGATGACCGTAGGAATCGTTGAATGATTTGAAGTGGTCGATGTCGAACATCAGCAGCGAAAGCGGCTCGCCGGTCGCCAGCGCATTCTGCACCGCCGTTTCGATCGAGCGGTCGAAATATTTGCGGTTGCCGAGGCCGGTCAGCGGATCGGTCAGGCTTTCCGCCCTGATCGCCTCGAGGCTCTGCTGCAGATTGCTGATCTCGTTTTTCGACAGCGACAGCCGGTCTTCCAGCGCCTTGTTGGTGTCGCGCATGTCGCGGGTGGATTGCACCAGCGTTTCGACGATCGCCTTGATCTGCTCGCGGTCGCGCGCGACCGAGAGCTTTTGGGTGGCGCCGGACAGGCTGTCGTCGTAGCTCGCCGACATCCCGAGGGCGTCGGAGATCAGGGCCATCACGTCGTCGATTTCGCCGATCACGCGCGCGCCGACCTTGTCGATGCGGTCGGTGGTCTTGATGTGCGAAAGATAGGTTTCGTAGATCTGCTCGAGGTCGGCTTCGGTCAGCTTGCCGTGGCGTGCCAGCGTCTCGTTGATGACCTTGTTCAGCGGTGGATTATATCCGGTGGCGTAGACGTACCAGATTTCATAATTGCGGGGCACGGCGGTTTGTCGGAGTGACTTGATCTGGCCCAGCGCGACTTCGGCAAAAGCCATCGTGCGTTCGTGTTCGTCGAGCACTTTGATCACGGATCACGTCCCCAATATAGCGGGCGGCGATGCCCGCCTTCCGGCGGCAATAACTAAAATTATCGCGGCCAAGTTAAGGGAGGATCATGAACGACCGGTAAACGGTTTCCGTACCGGTCCTGGCTGAGGTTCTGCGGGCTTTAACCTGACTTCAGACCCGGGCGCGGACCGGTCGCAGCAGGAACGCCGGAAGATGCGAGTGATCGGCGGGTTCCGAGGCCGTATCGCGCGCAGGCTTAGGTGCTTCGGCGCGGCCGATCGAGGGCGTGCGCGAGGGCGCGGGCGCCGCTGGCGGCGTGAACTCGGCGGCAGTCGCTTCCGGATTGGCTTGGCGGTCGCCGCCGGCACGACGGGGGCCACGTTCCCGGCGTGGCTTGCGGGCCTCCTGGGCGCCGTCACGCGGGCTTTCGCGCGAACCTCCCCTTGAGCCTTCTCTCGAACCCTGCCGTCCGCGCGACTGGCGCGGGCGTTCGGTCTCGGTGCTGGTCGGTGCGGCCGAGTTGTCGACCGGACCGGCCTCCATGCCTTCGACTTGGGGGATGCTTTGTCCGATCAGCTTTTCGATCGCGACCATGGATTTCTGATCGAGCGGGGTGACCAGGGAGATCGCGGTGCCGGCGCGGCCGGCGCGGCCGGTACGGCCGATGCGGTGGACATAATCGTCGGCATGATGTGGCACGTCGAAGTTGAAGACGTGGCTGGTCGAGGGAATGTCGAGGCCGCGGGCCGCGACGTCGGAGGCGACCAGCAGCGGGATTTCGCCGTTGCGGAACTGGTTGAGGGCGGCGGTGCGCGCCGATTGTTCCATGTCGCCATGCAGGGCGCCGACGCTGAAGCCGTGCTTCTGAAGCGATTTGTGAAGTAACGCCACTTCGCGCTTGCGATTGCAGAAGATAATCGCGTTCTGCAAGTCCTTGGCGTCGCGCAGCAGGCGGCGCAGCATATCGCGCTTGTCATGCGGCTCGCGGCCGATTGTGACCTGGAACTGGGACACACCCACGGCGGTAGTGGCGGGCCTGGAAACTTCGATCTTCTCGGGATTGTGCAGGAAGGTTTCGGTGATGCGGCGAATTTCCGGCGGCATGGTCGCGGTAAAGAACAACGTCTGCCGGGTGAACGGGATCATCTTGCAGATCCGTTCGATGTCGGGAATGAAGCCCATGTCCAGCATGCGGTCGGCTTCGTCGATCACCAGCAGTTCGACGCCGGTGAGCAGCAGGCCGCCGCGCTCGGTATGGTCGAGCAGCCGGCCGGGGGTCGCGATCAGCACGTCGACGCCGCGCGTCAGCTTGGTGTCCTGGTCGCCAAAGGAGACGCCGCCGATCAAAAGGGCGACGTTGAGCTTCTGGCCGACGCCGTATTTATCGAACTGTTCCTTGACCTGGGCGGCGAGCTCGCGGGTCGGTTCCAGGATCAGGGTGCGGGGCATTCGGGCCCGGGCGCGGCCCTTTTCCAGGATGGTGAGCATCGGAAGGACGAAGGCAGCGGTCTTGCCGGTGCCGGTCTGGGCGATACCGAGAACGTCCCGGCGGGCCAGAACATGGGGAATCGCCTGTTCCTGAATGGGGGTAGGGGTGGTGTAGCCGGTGGCCGCGACGGCGGCGAGCACCTTGTCGGACAAGCCGAGATGGGTAAAAGACATTGAGCCTCTGGTCGAAACCGCCGCTTGGAATCTCGGAAAAAGACTGTCGCGCCCAACCCCGGAACGGCACGCAAATTTGCTCGGGATTATCGGATACGCAGACAGGCGGCTTACTCAAGATATCGCGTTTCGATACCGGGCCGCGTCAGGCCGGAACATAGGCCCGAATTGGCTAAAGTCAATGGAGCAGCCGCGGGAAGGGTCGAAAAAGCTTAATGTTTTTGAAGGAATACCGGTCGAATCAGCATGCGTAACGGGGCGCGCAAGTTGCCTCACGCGCGATTTGATTGATCGACTTGATCCGTCGCTGCTGGCGGCGGGATTGAACCGTTCGCGCTAGTCCTGCGAGTTGCCCTGAAGTCGCCGGGTGAGGCGCCGTGAGCGGCCTGGAAAGCCCGGTAAAATGTCGCAAGGCTCTCAAAGCCGCTGGCAAAGGCGATCTGGGAGATTGACCGCTCCGGAGCCTCTTTCAGGAGACGGCGGCTTTCTCCGATGCGCTGCGCGGTCACGGTTTGCGAGAAGCTCACGCCGGTCGCTTCGAACAAGGCGTAGAGGTGACGGACCGAGATACCCAGCAACCCGGCCACGAAGCCCGGCGACAGCGCCGCGTTGGACAGATGGCGCATGATCAGCCGCCGGGCGAGCGAAAGTCGTCCGATCCGGATCGCGCCCATCGCCGCGCGGCTGGCCGGCCTGACAAGGCCGCGCTCGATCAGCGCGAGTTGCGCCAGCGCCTCCACCAGTGGCGCTGACATGGCGGGATCGCCGCCGTCGTCGGCTTCGGTCAGATCCGCGAAGCAGGACTCCAGCAGCGGCGTCAGCGATGGCTGGCTGCAGAACGGCTTCGGAAAGAGGTTATGCAGATCGGCGCGAGGCGCGATGAGGTCGGCCGCCGGCACCTTGAGAATGCGCAGATGAAAGCCATCGTCAGCGAGCGGCATGGTGCGGTAGGGCACGTCGGTATGGCTGGTGGCGAAATTTCCCCGGTGCAGGGTGAATTCGCGGCAGTCATTGACACCAAACCAGCCGCCGCCGCCAAGCTGCTGATAGATGCACAGGCTCGCGCCCGGGGCATGGGCGATGTCGGCGGCGGTGCGTTCGACGTGATAGGGCGAGGCGCGCAGTTCGATCAGGCTGGCGCTGCCGATCTTTCGCAGCGAGAATTCGCCCGAGAACTGTGGACGCTGATCCGGCGCGAGTTCGGCCGTCACCCCGAACAGACCCTTGGCACGAACCTCGCGCCAATAGTCGAAGCGGTGTCTTGGCTCGACCTGATCGCTAGTCCATTTGTACACGGCGTTGCCCTGGGAACAGTTCCGAGGATCGTACCGCAACAAGGTAACCTGCCGGCATGACTGTTTTTGGGTGTTCGATCAGGGGCGCCTCCACCGCGAGGAATTTGAACCGTTGGCGACGATATGCCGACTACGGCATAGGATGGCTGGCAGGGGCCGTGGATGAGTCGTGCGGGCAGGGACCTCAGGATGCGTTGGCTTTCCGGATTTTTGGCAATCACCGGCGTTGCGGCCGCGCTGGTGGCGGTTGCGGCCCCCGCGCAAGCGGAAAAGCGCGTCGCGCTGGTGGTCGGCAATAATGACTACCGCAACGTTCCCAAACTGCAGAAGGCCGTCAACGACGCCCGCACCATGGGCGATACGCTGAAGCAGCTCGGCTTTACCGTGATGGTGGCAGAGAACCAGACGCGGGCCGCCTTCAGCCAGACGCTGCTGGCGTTCGACAAGGCGGTCGGGCCCGGCGACACCGCGTTCTTCTTCTATGCCGGCCACGGTTTTGAGATCGCGGGACAGAATTTCCTGCTGCCGACGGACGTGCCGCCCGCGACCGAGGGGCAGGAAGAACTGGTGCGCGACGCGTCCGTGCTCGCCGACCGCATCATCGAGCGCCTGCAGAACAAGAAGGTGCGCACCGCGATTCTGGTGTTCGATGCTTGCCGCAACAATCCGTTCGAACGCTCGGGCACCCGTGCGGTGGCAGGTAGCGGCGGCCTCGCGCCGATGACGCAACTGCCCGAAGGCGTGTTCTCGATCTTTTCAGCGGGCCCCCGGCAGACCGCGCTCGATCGGCTCTCCAACAATGACGACAATCCCAATTCGGTATTCACGCGAACCTTCGCGAGGCAACTCACAGAGCCCGGCGCGAACCTGGTTCAGGTCGCGCAGCGCACGAGGCGTCTGGTCAGCGAACTGGCGGAGACCGTGCGTCACAAGCAGATTCCGGTCTACTTCGACCAGATGGTCGACGATGTGTTCCTGAATGGTCTGGCCAAGCCGCCGGCCGCGGCTGTTGCTCAGCCGGCAAAACCCGCCGAACCGCCGCAGCAGGTCGCGGCACTGCCGCCGGTGCAGCGCCTCGCGCCATCGAATGTTTCCGTCAACGCACCGATCGCCGCGTTCTCGCGCCACAACGGCGGCTGGACTGTGGTGTTCTCGATCGCCGACCCGACGCTGGGCATTTCCTGGCGGATCGGCGAGACCGGCGTATTTCGCGAGACCGGCTTCATCGATACGCTCGATCCGCGCACCCGCAAGCGGATGCCCAGTCCCTCGATCGAGCTTCCCGCCGACGCGCCGGCGGCCACCATCCAGGTCCGCTATGTCGACGCCCAGGGCGAATTGCAGGGGCCGTTTCCGATCAGGTTCGATCCCGAGACGGCGTTGATCCGCGACCAGCGCAAGATCCTCGACATGACCGCGAACAGCTGGCTGTCGTTTCGCGAGTTCAACGGCTTGCTGGTCTATTACACCCATTTGATGTCGTATCGCTGCGCGATCCGCGAAGTGCGCGTCGGCATCGACTCCACGGTGCCGGACAAGGTGTTGAAAATGCCGCCTTGCGATCCCCGAGACCCCAGCGTGATTCCGCATGAAGCGACGCCCTATCTGAAGCTGGCGCCCGCAACCAAATCCGTTTCGGTGGAACTGACCTACCGCGACGGCAGCGTCTCGGAGATCAAGAGCTTTCGGCGCTGAGCCGTCCTGACGCGAGCCGGATCAAACTCAGGCCGCCGCTGACGCTGCGCCTCATCAACGCGGTGCTCTGGCTGCAGGGCATCACCGCGCGTTGTGGGCCTCAGGGTGCGGCCGGAGCATCATCGGTGCGCTTGCCTCACCCCATGATCGAGAAGCCACCGTCGACCGGAATCGCGGTGCCGGTGACGAAGTCCGAGGCGCTGGACGACAGAAACACCGCGATGCCCGCGAAGTCGGCGATGGCGCCCCAGCGCGCCGCCGGCGTGCGCGCCAGCACCTTGTCGTGCAGGCCGTCGATCTCGGCACGGGCGCGTTTGGTCAGGTCGGTGTCGATCCAGCCCGGCAGGATGGCGTTGGCCTGGATGTTGTCAGGGGCCCAGGCCACTGCGCAGGAGCGCGTGAACTGCACGATGCCGCCCTTGCTGGCGGCGTAGGCCGGCGCAAAGCTGGTGCCGAAGATCGAGAGCATCGAGCCGATATTGATGATCTTGCCGCCGCCCACGGCCTTCATGGCGGGCTGGACCGCCTTCGAGCACAGGAACGCGCTGGTGAGGTTGGTCGCAATGACGCTGTCCCATTCCTCCAGTTCGAGCGCGTGCGGGGGCTTGCGGATGTTGATGCCGGCGTTGTTGACGAGAATGTCGATGCGGCCGAGCTCTTTTGCGACACGTTCGACCATGGCGGCGACCGCCACCTTATCGGTGACGTCGGCTGTGACAGCGATCGCCTTGACGCCGCACGCCCTGAGCTCGGCGGCCGCGGCCAGCGATTTCGTTTCATTGCGCCCGACCACAGCGATGTCGGCGCCGGCTTCCGCCAGGCCCCGCGCCATGCCAAGCCCGATGCCGCCATTGCCGCCGGTGACAACGGCCACCTTGCCGGAGAGATCGAAGCGTTTGGTTGTCATGTGTTGTCCTTGCGATTGAGTTCGAATCTAACGCCGGCCGCGCCAGATCAGGATCAGCCCGAGCGCGGCCAGCGCCGCGCCGTACCAGGCCCACCGGGTCTGGCTGATCATGAAGCTCGATGCCGGCCAGGCGATCACGCCGGTGCCCTGACCGATCCAGAGCAACCCGATCGCAAGAGCGAGGAAGCCGATGATTGGAAGCCATCTGCGCATCGGAATTGCTCGCTGGGGACGGGGAGATTGCGTGGCTGCCAGAGTGCTGTGCCTGCGCGGGGAGGGCAAGGGAGGACAATCGACTTACGTCAGATCATCACTCTCCAGGGCACAAAAAAGCCCCGGCAAACGCCGGGGCTTTCGAGTTGGTCAGTTCGGGAGAAATCAGTACTCAGCGACCCCAGTTGAAGCGATAAACTAGCTCGGTCTTCGCGGTGTAGGTCACCAGCTTGCGCGAGTCGATGTTGGCGAAGGGAGCGAGACCGTTGGCAACAGGGCACTGAGTGCCGACGCCTTGGCAAGTGGCTACCGAGTCCTTGCGATCGTACCAGGCGGCGCGGCCTTCCGACTTCACGAACAGGCCCGGGAGGAAGTCGAGCTGATACTCGAAACCGCTGCCGACGAACAAGCCGTCGAAGGTCCGGCCCGGAACCTGAAGGCCGGACGGGCCGAACGGAGGAACGATGGTCTGCAGGTTGTAGGCTTCGACATGCGCCTGGGTGTAGCCGGCGTTGAAGTAGGTCAGGAACGATGGGTTCACGAGATAACCGACGCGAGCGCCGGCACCCCAGGACCAATCCATTTTCGAGCGACCGACGTAGGTTTCGACGGGCCCGAACACGCGCCACGCGTGGTCGCCATTGATATCCGAGTAGGTGCCATCGGCGAACGCACCGACAACCCAGCGACCGCTGAACTGGTAGTCACAGCCGACGCCGGCCGTTGCCAGCCAGCCATCCGAACCGGAGGTGCTGTTGAGAACGTTGATGCCACCCGCGTCCCGCGAATCGCGGTTGGTGCGGGAGATACCGTAGCCGCCGCCGCCGCTGACCCAGCAGCCGGTCCAGGACACGGCCGCGACCGGCGGGGGTGCCTTGACGTAGGGGCGAGGAGCCATATCGGCGGCGAGCGCCGATCCGGTGAAGGCCGCGATCGCGGTCAGTGCGACGACCAGTCTTTTCATGGTAATTCCTCACCTAATAAGCGGTCGAAGCCCGACCAGCGTTAAATTTCGAATTCGAAGAATCTCAAACCGTCCTAAAAACTATAGCCGGTTTCGTTCGAAATGCTGTTGCCGGGGAACCACACCCGCCGGAAAACGATAAGGGTTCTAAAACGCAGGAGAGCAGTACATTAGCCGCCCGGATGGTTGAGTTCGGCCGTTTGGCGCTGCGGACGGTCGCCGGGCCCTAAACGTCCAGCAGATCCTCGCTGGCGAATTCGGCCTTGTCGGAAATGAAGGCGAAACGCGCCTCGGCCTTGGTGCCCATCAGGCGCTCGACCGAATCGGCGGTGCCCTCGCGGTCATCGGCCAACAGGACCACGCGCAGCATGGTGCGCTTGGCCGGGTCCATGGTGGTTTCCTTCAACTGCGCCGGCATCATCTCGCCGAGGCCCTTGAAGCGACCGACATCGACCTTGGCGTTGGCGTTGAATTCGCTCTTCAGGAGCTGATCCTTGTGGGCGTCGTCGCGGGCGTAGATCGTTTTCGCGCCATGGGTCAGCCGGTAGAGCGGCGGCACCGCGAGATAGAGATGACCCTCGTCGATCAGCCGCGGTGTCTGCCGGTAGAAGAACGTGATCAGCAATGAAGCGATATGCGCGCCGTCGACGTCGGCGTCGGTCATGATGATGATGCGGGAATAACGCAGGTCTTCTTCGCGGTAATGCGCGCCGATGCCGCAGCCGATCGCCTGCATCAGGTCGGAGAGCTGCGCATTGGCGGTCAGCTTGTCCTTGGTGGCGGAAGCGACGTTGAGGATTTTTCCGCGCAGGGGGAGGATGGCTTGCGTCTTGCGGTCGCGCGCCTGCTTGGCGCTGCCGCCGGCCGAGTCGCCCTCGACGATGAACAGTTCGGAGCCTTCCTGGGCGCTGTTGGTGCAGTCGGCGAGTTTTCCGGGAAGACGCAGCTTCTTGACCGCGGTCTTGCGCGAGATTTCCTTCTCGGCGCGGCGACGCAGCCGCTCGTCGGCGCGCTCGACGACGAAATCCAGGAGCTTGTTGGCCTGCAGGGGATTGCCCGACAGCCAGTGGTCGAACGGGTCCTTGATCGCCTGCTCGACAATGCGCTGGGCTTCCGCGGTGGCGAGGCGGTCCTTGGTCTGGCCCTGGAATTCGGGCTCGCGCACGAACACCGAGAGCATCACGGCGGCGCCCACCATGACGTCTTCGGAAACGATGGAGGCGGCACGCTTGCCCTGGCCGACCCGCTCGGCGTGGTCCTTCAGGCCGCGCAGCATCGCACTGCGCATGCCCGCTTCATGGGTGCCGCCGTCCTGCGTCGGTACCGTGTTGCAATAGGACGAGAGAAAACCGTCGGCGTCGGCGGTCCAGGCCACCGCCCATTCGCAGGCGCCGTGGGCGCCGACCCGGCCGGATTTGCCGGAAAAGATATCCGGATGCACCAGCGTGTCGGCATGAACGGCCGCGGCCAGATAATCCTTCAATCCGCCGGCGAAATGAAAGCTGTCCTCGGCCGGCACGTCGTCGATGCCTTTCAGCAAAGACGGATCGCAGCGCCAGCGGATTTCGACGCCGCCGAACAAATAGGCCTTGGAACGGGCCATCTTGAACAGCCGCTGCGGCTTGAAGGCGGCCTTGGCGCCGAAAATGTCGGTGTCCGGCTTGAACCGGATCCTTGTGCCGCGGCGGTTGTTGATCTTGCCGAGGTCTTCCAGCTTGCCCTTGGGATGGCCGCGCTCGAACGCCATGCGATAGAGCTTCTGGCTGCGGGCGACCTCGACCTCGAGCCGCGACGACAGCGCGTTGACCACGGAGATGCCGACGCCGTGCAGGCCGCCTGAGGTCTCGTAGACCTTGGAGTCGAATTTGCCGCCGGAATGCAGCGTGCACATGATGACTTCGAGCGCGGATTTCTTCGGAAATTTCGGGTGCGGGTCGACCGGAATACCGCGGCCGTTGTCCGACACCGTCAGGAAGCCGTCGGCGCCGAGTTCGACCTCGATGAAGGTGGCATGGCCGGCCAGCGCCTCGTCCATGCAATTGTCGATGACCTCGGCGAACAGGTGATGCAGCGCCTTCTCGTCGGTGCCGCCGATATACATGCCGGGCCGGCGCCGCACCGGCTCGAGGCCTTCGAGCACCTCGATGTCGGCGGCGGTATAGCCGGCTTCGGCGCTGGCGGCGCGCGAGGCGACCTTGAGCGGGGCGCGGCCCTTCGGCTCGGCGCCCCCGAACAGGTCGCTATCCGTCTTGGTTTTAGCAGCTGATTTCAATGATTTGGCCATAGCTTTTCATGTGTTGCGCGCGCCCGCGGCGCAGCGAATCGGTCTGTCTGACTATGCCATGGATGAGCTTAAAAAGTGACGGCGCGGGAGTGGGTTCGAACCAGGGATCCGGGCGTGGATGCGAGCCGACATGATTCCAAGGTACGGCTGACACCGAAATCGCTTCCGCCGGCGGCAAGGGCCAAACGCGCGCCCAGACCGAACCCGGCAGCCACCGTCGCACGGAGCCACGCCAGCCTCAAGACTGTAGCTCTCAAGACTGTAGCTCCCAAGACTGTAGCTCTATAGCTTCAGGCCAGCTGAACACGCTGCTGCGGCGTCATCGTAGGAACCACGATCGGCGTCCAACAATCGGCGCGATTTCGCAAGCGGTCGGGAGAGCCGCCGCTCACGCGCGGTCGCCGGCTTTGTGACTTGATGTCGCGCAAGGGGTTGGCTTACCTGTCCTTGCATTGGAACCGTAGAAAGGTTCAATGCCCGCTCAAACAGGCCGGCTGCCGGGGAAGGCTCTCTAAGCATGGAAGATTTTGCGCGCGCTTTGACTGACTTCGTGCGCGACCACCAGGTTTGGGCCGCCCCCATCGTACTCGTGCTGGCATTCGCCGAGTCGCTCGCCTTCTTGTCGCTGCTGGTCCCGGCCTGGGGAGTGCTGGTCGCCATCGGCGCGTTGATCGGTGCCAGCGGCATCAGTTTCTGGCCGATCTGGCTGGCCGGTGGGTTGGGCGCGGCACTTGGCGACTGGGTCTCCTACTGGTTCGGCTTCCGATACAAGAGACACGTCGCCGAGATGTGGCCGCTGTCGCGCTACCCGGAGATATTGCCGCGGGGCGAAGCGTTTGTAAAAGACTGGGGCGTACCCAGCATCTTCATCGGGCGGTTTTTCGGGCCGCTGCGGGCCTCGGTGCCGCTGGTCGCCGGTATTTTCGAGATGCCGTACTGGCGGTTTCAAATTGCGAATTTTTCCTCCGCGCTGGTCTGGTCGGCGGTGTTGCTGCTGTTTGGCGACGTGATGGCGCATATCGCCGGATGGATGTGGCGGGCGGTCTGAGATTGCCCTGGGGTCGGCTGGAATAAGCCGCGAGCAGGGGTGTTAGCCGTTGGATGCCCATGCGTTGCGCCCGCGCCGGCTTAATCGCACTGCCCACAAAACACTGGTAGAACCGGCCCGACATCACGCCAAGAAACGGGAAATCCCGCATGTCATCGAACGATCTTAATGGGAGGACATCACGATGGAATTGACACGACGTCACGCACTCGCCGGAGCCGTCGCGCTCGCGGCTTCGCCGTTGCTGCCGAACGCGCCCGCCAAAGCCGCGACGCCTGCGGCCGACAAGCAGGCGCCCAGTTTCTATCGCTACAAGGTCGGCGACGCCCAGGTGAACGTTGTCTCCGATGGCGTCAATAATTTTGCGCTCGGCGACACCTTCGTGCTCAACGTCAAGAAGGACGAAGTCAACGCCGCGCTCGAAAAGGCGTTCATGCCGAAAGACAAGATGAGCATCCAGTTCGCGCCGCTGGTCATCAATAGCGGCGGCAAGCTGATCGTGATCGACACCGGTAACGGCCCGGGCGCGTTCGCCTCGAGCAAGGGTGCCGTCGGACAGTTTGCCAGCAACATGACGGCGGCGGGGATCGATCCCAAGGCTGTCGATATGGTGGTGATCTCGCATTTTCACGGCGACCACATCAACGGTTTGCTGACGGCGGACAACACACTGGCGTTCCCCAATGCCGAGGTGCTGGTACCGGCGCCCGAGTGGAAATATTTCATGGATGACGGCGAAATGGGCAAGCAGACCTCGGACCGCATGAAGGGCGTGTTCGCCAATGCCCGTCGCGTGTTTGACGCGCTCAAGAGGAAAGCGACGCCTTACGAACTGGGCAAGGACGTCGCCCCGGGATTGCTTTCGGTCGCTTCGTTCGGCCACACGCCGGGACACACCTCGTATGTGCTGTCGTCCGGTTCCGACAAGCTGTTCATCCAGTCCGATGTCACCAACCTTCCGGCAATCTTCGTGACCAATCCGGGCTGGCACCTGATGTTCGACCAGGACCCGGCCCAGGCGGAAACCACCCGCCGCAAGGTCTACGACATGCTCGCCGCCGACAAGATGCGGGTGCAGGGCTTCCACTCTCCGTTCCCG
>JBBQUA010000135.1:0-14070 GCA_038212905.1 Hyphomicrobiales bacterium | reverse complement strand
GTTCCCCTATATGAACCGGCTGATCCATTTTCTGCTGCATGAAAGCAGCGTGGATTCCGCCGACGAAGTGTCAAAGTTCTTCGTTGCGCCGCTGCTGGATTTCCATCGGCGGCTGCTGGCCGAAGGCATCAAGGCCGGCGAATTCCGCAACATCGATCCGGTGCTGTTCTACACCAGCCTGATCGGCGCCTGCGACCATCTGTTTTTCGGACGCCACGCGATGTCGCGCGCCACCGGCGTCGGGCCGGTCACCGACGAGGTTTGCCGCCAGTATATCAAGCACATGGAAGCGCTGATCTGCGGCGGCATGCTGACTAACAACGCGGATCAAGCAGTCGTATCAGCCTGATCATGATTGTTCTGCTTCAAGACGATCAAGCCTAGAGAAGAAACGCCCAAGGAAGGTTCAAGGAAAGGTTTTACCCATGCAGTTGAAAGACGTTGCCGTTCTCATCACCGGCGGTGGCTCCGGCCTCGGCGCCGCCACCGCGCGCGCCATGGCAGCCAAAGGCGCGAAAATCGGCGTGCTCGACCAGAGCATGGAGAACGCCGAGAAGGTCGCGGCCGAAGTGGGGGGCGTTGCCCTGCACGCCGACGTCACCAACGAGGACCAGGTCAAGGCGGCGATCGCCAAGGCCGAGGCTGCCCACGGTATCGCGCGCGTGCTGATGAACTGCGCCGGCATCGGCGGGTCGCAGCGCACCGTCGGCAAGGACGGCGTCTATCCGCTGGCAAAATTCGTCCGCATCATCAACGTTAATTTGATCGGCACCTTCAACGTGCTGCGGCTGTTCGCGGAACGGCTGGCGACCGAAGCGCCGGTCGGCGAAGAGCGCGGCGTCATCATCAACACCGCCAGCGTCGCGGCCTATGAAGGCCAGATCGGCCAGATCGCCTATGCCGCCTCCAAGGGCGGCGTGGTCGGCCTGACCTTGCCGGCGGCGCGCGATCTCGCAACCTTGAAGATCCGCGTCAACACCATCGCGCCCGGCCTGTTCCTGACGCCGCTGCTGATGGGATTGAACGAGGAAGCCCGCAAGAGCCTCGGCGCCCAGGTGCCGCATCCGGCCCGGCTCGGCGACGCCTCCGAATACGGCAATCTCGCGGTGCATATCGTCGAGAACCCGATGCTCAACGGCGAGACCATCCGCCTCGACGGCGCCATCCGCATGGCGCCGCGGTAGTCGATCCTTCCCTTCTCCCCTTGTGGGAGAAGGTGGCGCGGATGCAATCCGCGCCGGATGAGGGGTTCTCTCCGCGGGCAAACCCCTCACCCAAGCGAGTCCGACGCTGACGCTGGCGATGCCCTCTCCCACAAGGGGAGAGGGCGATGCGACTGCCACTGCAAGAGGTCCGTCCGGGTGAACGCATGACGCAACCGCTGTTGATCGAACATGACGACGGGGTCGACCGGGTGACGCTCAATCGCCCCGAAAATCTCAACGCGCTCAATCCTGATATGATCGACGCGCTCAATGGCTATTTCGAAGGCCTGCAGCGCAACCGTGCCACCCGCGTGGTGGTGCTGAAGGGCGCCGGCACGTCGTTCTGCGCTGGGCTCGATCTCAAGCACGCGATGGCGCGCCGCGCCGGGCAACAGGAACCGCCCGGGGTCACCGAATCGCTGGATTCGCAGCGCCGGATCGCCGACATCGTGCTGTTGATGCGGCGCTGCCCGCAGCCGATCATCGCGCTGGTGCAGGGTTCCGCCGCCGGCGGCGGTTTTGCGTTGGCGCTCGCCGCCGATATCCGCATCGCCACCAGGTCGGCGCGGATGAACTGCGCGTTTATAAAACTCGGGCTCGGCGGCTGCGACATCGGCACCAGCTATTTCCTGCCGCGGCTGGTTGGGGTGTCCGTGGCTTCCGAATTGATCCTGACCGGACGGTTCATTCATGCCGAACGCGCGCTGGCGGTCGGGCTGGTTTCGGAAGTCGTCGAGGAAGGCGGCCTCGATGCCGCCGCGGCGCCTTATGTCGAGGCGATGATGACGGCGTCGCCGGTCGGTTTGCGGCTGTCGAAGGAATGCCTCAACCTGAGCGTCGATGCCGGCTCGATCGAGGCCGTGATCGCGATGGAAGACCGCAATCAGGTCCTGTGCAGCCGCTCGGAAGATTTCAATGAGGGCATCCGGGCCTTCCTCGAAAAGCGAAAGCCTGTCTATAACAGGCGATAAGAACGCGGCCGCAAAGGCCTGAATTCCGGGAGACGCAATAATGGTTGGGAATGCCGCCGCGGTGATGACGAAGCCGGCCTTTCGCAAGATCGAATGGCTGGCGCGCGACATCGCGGTCGAGCGGCGGCCGGACGGTGTCATCATTCTCAAATCGCGGATTCCGCTGCAGCCTTATGAGACCCACATTCCGGCCTCGCTGGCGAAATGGGCCACGGAAGCGCCAAGCCGCATTTGGCTGGCGCAGCGTGCCGGCGCTGATCGGCAATGGCGAAAAGTCTCTTACGGCGAAGCCAAGCAAACCGTCGACGGGCTGACGCAGGGCTTGCTCGATCTGAAGCTCGAGCCGGGCAGTCCGGTCGCGATCCTCTCCGGCAATTCGATCGAGCATGCGTTGATGACGCAAGCTGCGATGCAGGCGCGGTTTCCGGCCGCCCCGGTATCCCCGGCCTATTCGCTGATGAGCCAGGACCATCTCAAGCTCAAATATCTGTTCGACCTGATCAAGCCCAAGGTGGTGATGGTGCAGGACGGCCCGGTGTTCGAGAAAGCGTTGAAAGCGCTCGACCTCAAGGGCGTTACCGTGGTGCATGTCGTGCGCCCCTGCGAAGGCATCAAGAGCGTATCCTTTGCCGATCTCGCGGCAACGCTCGTGACGAAATACGTGGACGAATCGATCGCGGCAATCACGCCTGATACGGTGGGGAAACTGCTGTTCACCTCCGGTTCGACCGGCATGCCGAAGGCCGTCATCAATACCCAGGAAATGATGTGCGCCAACGCGGCGATGATGATGCAGGTGCGGCCGCGCGATCCGAACGGGACGATCGACACCATGCTGGACTGGATGCCCTGGAATCACACCATGGGCGGCAACGCCGCGTTTCATCCGATACTGGTCGACGGCGGTACGCTTTACATCGATGACGGCCGGCCGATGCCCGGTCTGTTCGATGAGACCATCCGGAACCTGCATGAGGTGTCCCCGACCTATTACGCCAATGTGCCGGCCGGTTACGCCGCGCTCGCGGCGGCGATGGAAAAGGATGATGCGCTGTGCCGCAGCTTCTTCAGGAATCTGACGGTCATGGCCTATGGCGGCGCGCGGCTGCCGGACGATCTCCACGACCGGATGCAGGCTCTCGCCGTGCGCACCACCGGCGAGCGCATCGTGTTTTACACCGGCTGGGGCTCGACCGAAACAGCGCCGACTTCCACCGGAACCTATTGGGACACCGAGCGCGTCGGCCTGATCGGCCTGCCGTTTCCCGGTGTCGAATTGAAGATGGTGCCGTGCGGCGACAAATATGAGTTGCGGCTGCGCGGCGTCAACGTCACGCCCGGCTATTTCGGCCAACCGGACCTCACCAGCAAGATGTTCGACGAGGAAGGTTTTTATTGCATCGGCGACGCCGGCGTGTTCGTCGATCCCGAAGATCCGCTGCAGGGCATCATCTTCGCTGGCCGTGTGGTCGAGGATTTCAAGCTCACGACGGGAACGTTCGTCCATGTCGGCTCGCTGCGCACGGATGCGATTGCGGCGGCGACGCCCGTCGTGCATGACGCGCTGGTCGCCGGGCAGGACCTTCCGTTCGTGGGTCTGCTGGCCTGGCCGAACCTGCACGCATGCCGGCAGGTCGTGGGCAATCCCGACGCGACGTTCGAAGATGTCGTGGGACATCCCGACGTGATCGCCTGCCTGAAGCGCGGGCTGGAGGCGCACAACGCGTCCTGCACGGGAAGTAGCATGCGGATCGCACGCGCCATGCTGATGGTCGAGCCGCCCTCGATCGACGGCAACGAACTCACCGACAAGGGCTACATCAACCAGCGCGCCGGGCTCGAGCGCCGCACGGCGCTGGTGGAACGGCTTTATGCCGATCCGCCGGGAGAAGATGTGATTGTTTTGAATTAAACTATCAACGTCGTCCCCGCCTGGTGCGCAATTGCGCACGTGGCGCGGGGACCCATACGCCGAGGACTATCGATATCAGGTTGGAGCCAAGTACGAGTTAAAACGCAAACGCCGGTGGTTATGGGTCCCTGCGTTCGCAGGGACGACAAGACAGAAGAATGCACTCCTCACACTAGCCGAGTAACACGCCATGAACTTCGATTTCTCCGACGAACAAAAGCAGATGCGCGACGAAGCGCGGAAATTCCTCGCCGAAAAGTGCCCGCCCAAGGCGGTGCGCGCCGTGCTCGACGGCAATGCCAGCTATGACAAGGGTCTGTGGAAGGGCTTGGCCGAGATGGGCTTTCTCGGCGTCGCGATCCCCGAGGAATTCGGCGGCGCCGGCGCCGGCCATCTCGAACTCTGCGTGATCGCAGAAGAAATGGGCCGCGCGCTGGCGCCGGTGCCGTTTTCCTCGACCGTGTATCTGGCGGCCGAAGCCATCCTGCTCGCCGGCAGTGCCGCGCAAAAGAAGAAGTGGCTTCCCGCCATCGCTTCGGGTGAGGCGATCGGCACGCTGGCGCTGTTCGAAGGCAAGGGCAATCCGTCGCCCGAAGCGATCAAGCTCACCGCTTCCGGCGGCAGCCTCAATGGCGTCAAGAAGCCGGTGCCCGACGGCGCCATCGCCGATTTTGCCGTGGTCGCCGCCCGCACCGGCGCGACCGGACGCGACAGCGACATCTCGCTGTTCCTGGTCGATCTCAGGGCCGGCGGCGTCGAAGCCAGGGCCCTGACCAACCTCGATCCGTCGCGCGGACAGGCCGAACTCACCTTCAAGAACTGCAAGGCCGAGCCGCTCGGTGCCGCTGGTGAAGGCTGGAGCGTTCTCACCCAGGTGCTCGATCGCGCCGCGGTGCTGATGGCGTTCGAGCAGGTCGGCGGCGCCGACCGCGCGCTGGAAATGGGCCGCGACTATGCGCTCGACCGTATCGCCTTCGGCCGGCCGATCGGCTCGTTCCAGGCCGTCAAACATATGCTGGCCGACATGTATGTCTCCGCCACGCTGGCGCGTTCGAATTGCTACTACGGCGCCTGGGCGCTCTCGACCAACGCGTCGGAACTGCCGGAAGCCGCCGCCGCCGCCCGCATCAGCGCGACGCAGGCGTTCCAGCATTGCGCCAAGAACAACATCCAGGTCCATGGCGGCATGGGCTTCACCTGGGAGTTCGATTGCCACATGTACTACCGCCGCGCCAACGCCACCGCGCTCGGGCTCGGCAGCCTCACATATTGGGAAGACGCGCTGATCGACCGCATGCGCAAGCGCAATGCGGCTTGAACAACAATGGTGTCGTCCCCGCGAACGCGGGAACCCATACGCCGGGAATTATCGATTGAGACGAAGCTGCCAAAGTCCGGAAAATATCAGGTGCCGGTGGTTATGGGTCCCCGCGTTCGCGGGGACGACGATAGAGTTTGAAGGACCACGTCCATGAACTTCGATGACACCCCGCAGGAAGCCGCGTTCCGCGCCGAGGCCAAGGCCTGGATCGCTGCCAACGCGCCGAAGCAATATGAGGACGAACTGAAAAAATCCTCGCTCGGCCGCACGGCGCTGAAGGGCGCCAACATGCTTGATGTCGCAAAAACCTGGCAGAAGAAGAAGGCCGACGCCGGCTGGGCCTGTCTGCATTGGCCGAAGGAATATGGCGGCCGCGGTGCCACGCCGATCGAGCGGGTGATCTGGCAGCAGGAAGAGGGCGCGTTCGGCAAACTCTCCGGCATGTTCATCATCGGCCACGGCATGTGCGGGCCGACCATGATGGCGTTCGCCGGTGAGGACGAGAAGAAGAAGTATCTGCCGCCGCTGGCGTCGGGCGAAAAGGTCTGGTGCCAGCTGTTCTCGGAACCCGCCGGCGGATCCGACGTCGCCGGCCTGCGCACCCGCGCCGAGAAGAACGGCGACGACTGGATCATCAACGGCCAGAAGATCTGGACCTCGGGCGCGCATTACTCCGACTTCGGCATCCTGCTGACGCGCACCGATCCCAACGTCGCAAAGCACAAGGGCCTCACCATGTTCTTCCTGGACATGAAGAGCCCCGGCGTCGAGATCAAGCCGATCAAGCAGGCCAACGGCGCGTCCGACTTCAACGAGGTCTATTTCACCGACGTGAAAATTCCGGACAGCCAGCGGCTCGGCGCCGTCAATGACGGCTGGAACGTGTCGCTGACCACGCTGATGAACGAGCGGATGTCGATCGGCGCCGGGGTCTCGACCGGCTTCCCGGAACTGTTCGAGTTCTGCAACAGCCTGATGCTGGACGAAGGTCCGGCCATCGAGGACCGCAATGTGCGCTCGAAGCTTGCCAACTGGGCGGTGAAGGCGAGCGGCCTGAAATACACCAGCATGCGCGCGATCTCGGCGCTGTCGAAGGGCGATCGTCCGGGACCGGAGAACTCGATCGGCAAGCTGGTGGCGGGTTCGATGATCCAGGACGTCGCGGCTTACGCGCTCGACCTGCAGGGTGCGGCCGGCGTGCTTGTTGGAGCCGAGGATGCCGAAGCCACCGGCAAATTCCAGGCGATGTTGCTGCGCGCCCCCGGTACAAGGGTCGAGGGCGGCACCGACGAGATCATGCGCAACATCATCGCCGAGCGCGTGCTCGGGCTGCCCGGCGACATCAGGGTCGACAAGGACGTGCCGTTCAACAAGATACCGACCAAGGGACGGTAGTTAGGAAATCGTAGGGTGGGTTAGCGAAGCGTAACCCACCATGCTCGCAACGACATCAGACAGAAATGGTGGGTTACGCCTTCGGCTAACCCACCCTACGCAGACAAGAGGTTCGCCATGAATTTCGATGACACCCCGCAAGAAGCCGAATTCCGTAGCCTGGCCCGGCAATGGATCGCCGCCAACGCGCCGAAGCAGTATGAGGCGGAGCTTTCAAAATCCTCGCTCGGCCGCATCAGCCTGAAGAAGGACGACATCGTCGACGTCGGCAAGGCCTGGCAGAAGAAGAAGGCCGAGGGCGGCTGGGCCTGCCTGCACTGGCCGAAGGAGTATGGCGGCCGTGGCGCCACGCCGATCGAGAAGGTGATCTGGCAGCAGGAAGAGGGCATCTACGGCAAGCTGACACAGCCGTTCCAGATCGGCGAGGGCATGTGCGGCCCGACCGTGATGGCGTTCGGCAGCGAGGAGCACAAACGCCATTATTTGCCGAAACTCGCCTCCGGCGAACAGATCTGGTGCCAGTTGTTTTCGGAGCCCGCCGGCGGTTCCGACGTCGCCGGCCTGCGCACCCGCGCCGAGAAGCAGGGCGACGACTGGATCGTCAACGGCCAGAAGATCTGGACCTCGGGCGCGCATTATTCCGACTACGGACTGCTGATCACCCGCACCGACCCCAATGTGCCGAAGCACAAGGGCCTGACGATGTTCTTCCTCGACATGAAGAGCAAGGGCGTGGAAGTGCGGCCGATCAAGCAGGCCAATGGCATGCAGGAGTTCAACGAGGTCTATTTCACCGACGTCGTGATTCCGGACAACCAGCGCCTCGGCAATGTCGGGGACGGCTGGAGCGTGTCGCTGACCACGCTGATGAACGAGCGGATGTCGATCGGCGCGCGTCTGGCCACCGGTTTTCCCGAAATGTTCGAGTTCTGCTCCAGCCTGATGACCGAGGATGGTCCGGCGATCGACGATCGCGCCACCCGCTCGAAACTCGCCAGCTGGGCGGTGAAGGCGAGCGGGTTGAAATATACCAGCTACCGCGCGGTGTCGGCGCTCTCCAAGGGCGAGCGTCCCGGCCCGGAAAACTCGATCGGCAAGCTGGTCGCCGGCGTCATGCTGCAGGATATCGCGAGCTATGCGATGGATCTGCAGGGCGCGGCCGGCGCCTTGACCGGCGCTGCGGAAGAAGAGGCGGCCGGCCAGTTCCAGCAGATGCTGCTGAGTTCGCCCTCGATGCGCATCGCCGGCGGCACCGATGAAATCCTGCGCAACATCATCGCCGAGCGCGTGCTCGGCCTGCCCGGTGATATCAGGGTCGACAAGAATGTGCCGTTTAACAAGATCCCGACCAAGGGAAGATGAGCATGACGGAAGCCGATGCAAAGGCGCCGAAGGCACGCTACCCGGCCGAAGATCGCATCGGCGTGCTTGAGGAGCTCCTGAACGAGCGCTATTCGGTCCGCGCGTTTCTGCCGAAGCCGGTCGCCCGCGAGACCATCGATCATCTCCTCACCATCGCGCAGCGCACCGCGTCGTGGTGCAACAGCCAGCCGTGGCAGGTGCTGATTGCGAGCGGCGAGGCCAAGGAGCGCTTCCGCAAGCTGATCTACCAGGAGGCGGCTTCCGGCGCCGAGGATGGTCATGATTTTCCGCCGCCGCGCGAATATCTCGGCGTTTATCAGGAGCGCCGCCGCGAAAGCGGCTTCCAGCTCTATAACACGCTCGGCATCGCCAGAGGCGACAAGGCCGCCTATGGCAAGCAGGCGCTGGAAAACTACAATTTCTTCGGCGCGCCGCATGTCGCCATCATTCACACCGACGAGCCGCTCGGGGTCTACGGCGCGGTCGATTGCGGCGCCTATGTCGGCAATTTCATGCTGGCCGCCCAGGCGCTCGGTCTCGGCACCATTCCGCAGGCGGCGCTGGCGCGGCATTCCGGATTGATCCGCCGCCACTTCAAGCTTGCCGACGACCGCAAGGTGGTCTGCGGCATTTCATTCGGGTTCGCCGACAATGCGGCCAAGGTCAACAGCTACCGGACCTCGCGCGCCAGCATTGCCGACACCGTGACCTTCGTCGACGAATAATCTTCTCCCCTCCTCCCACGCGCCCTTGCGCGTGGTGGGGAGGGGTCGGGGGTGGGGGGCGCCTCAGCGAACTCGCTGCTGGTAGTACGCGCTTACGACTCGCAGCGAATGCGCCGATAGACCCCCCACCCCCGACCCCTCCCCGCCGCTTCGCGGGGTGAGGGGAGAAGAAAGCTAATGCGAGAGCAGGATCGGCAGCGGCGGCTTCGACAACAGGCTCCGTGTCGCACCTCCGAGCACGAACTCCCGCCACCTTGAATGCCCATAGGCCCCCATCACCAGCAGGTCCGCGCCCTGCGACGAGGTGTAGGATTCGAGAACCTCGCCGATCGAACCGCCCTTGGCGTCGACCTTGTCCAGCACGACGTTTATTCCGTGGCGGGACAGGTTTTTGGCCAGCTCCTCGCCGGAGCGCTTGGTGTCCAGCGTCTTCTCGTTGATAACCGTCACGATGTGAACCTTCTTCGCCAGTTCGAGTATCGGCAGGGCGTCGGATATGGCGCGGGCGGCCGCCCGGCTGAAATCCCAGGCCACCGCGACGGTCGCGAGCTGGAACGGCCGGCGCTTCAGGCTCGGCGGCAGGATCAGGGTCGGCCTGCCCGATCCGAAAATCAACGCTTCGGCGTACCATTGATCTGAAGACGCGGGCAGGATGGTCAGGTCGCGAAGCCGCGCATATTCCACCAGCAGGTCCGGGACTTCCAGCGTGAGGCATTTTTCGACGATGGCTTCGTGAAGGATGCCGGCTTTTTCCGCCGCCGCATTGAATGCGGCCAGCAGGTCCTGGGCGCTTTTCCGGCTCTTGGCGGCTTCGCTCGCAATCACCCCATCGACGATCGAGGACGAGACGAAGTGCCCCGGCAACTGGACGCGGGTTTCGCAGGAGATTGCGGCGAGATGAGCGCCGAGTGTGGCGGCGACAGACACCGCATCCTCCACCACCGACACCGGTGTTGGATCGGGATAACTGTTGAGCGCAACCAGAATGTCCTTGAACGCCATGAATCTCTCTCCTGTCGGGCATGACAAGTAGAGTGTCCTGGCGCGTGTGCGAGTTGATCTAGCTCAAGCGGGTCCGTGCCACGCCGGGCCGTCTTGTGCGACATAACGGCTCAGAACATCACGCCCCGCTCATGCTTCATCCTTCGAGGCGCATCGCGCGTCTCTTCTCCCCTCCCTCCACGCGCCCTTGCGCGTGGCGGGGAGGGGTCGGGGGTGGGGGGTAGCACAGCAGCCTCGCTGCCGGCGGTGTACGCCGATAGACCCCCACCCAACCCCTCCCCACCGCTTTGCGGGGGGAGGGGGGAGAAGAAAAGTGCGCCGCTCGGACGATCTGGAAAGCGCATCAAAACTTCGGCGGACGCTTTTCTGAAAACGCCCTGATGCCTTCCTTGATCTCGGCGCCGCGCATGCTGTCGCGGGCGCGCCGGTCGGCAGCCGCTTCATCCAGCCGTCCGTGGGCGAACTCGTTGATGGCGCGCTTCATGCCGGCCATCGCCACAGGCGCATTGCCTGACAGCACCGCGGCCAGCCGGTCGACTTCCTGGTCCAGCGCCTCCTGCGGCACCATCGCCGTCAGATAGCCGATCCGCAGCATCTCGGCGGCGCCGATTTTCTCGGCGGTCAGGAACAGTTTTCGGGCGTTGTCGGCGCCGAGCCGCGAGACGTAGCGTTTGATGCCGCTGGTGTAGTAATGCAGGCCCAGCCGTGCCGCCGGCATGAACATCTCGCAAGCGTCGACGCCGATCCGGAAATCGCAGGCCAGCGCGAGATCAGTCGAGCCGCCATAGACCCCGCCATTGAGCCGGCAGATCGTCGGCACCGCGAGGTCTTCCAGCCGGTTGACGACGATTTCGAACGCCGATCCGGCGGTCTGCTCCTGCGGGGCGCCGCTGGCGCGCTCCGCGATCGATCCAAGGTCGTAGCCGGCGCTGAAGGCGCGTCCGGTTCCGGTGAGCACCAGCACCCGGACGGCGGGATCGGCCTCGATCCGCTCGAACAGCGCCATCAGCGCGTCGAGGTCGTCGGGCTGCAGCCGGTTCAGATGTTTTGGGCGGTTGAGGCGGATGGTGGCGCGCGCGCCGCCGATGTCCAGCAGCGGCGTGCTGGCCGTTTCCTGGGCTTCCGGCCGGGTCTTTTCCATCACGGCTTCTCCATTGCTTGTTCTTCTCCATGACGTGGTGGGGGGAGGCCGTCAACGCGGCGAGGAATCATGGCACGGCCGCGCGGGCCTTGTTCGCTGCGGGGCCGCCGGAGCCATTGGATGAATCGACGAGTACGCGATTCGAAAGGGCTGTTGCATTTTCGTTTTTTGTAACTACAGTAAGCTGTGAGAATTGATTTCGATCCAGCCAAGAGCGAGCGCAACGCGAGGCTGCGCGGGCTCCCGTTCAACCGGGCGCATGATTTCGATTGGGCCGGCGCGATCTATGACAGGGACTCCCGCCGGGATTATCCCGAGCAACGGTTCGTAGCGCTGGGCCATCTGGGGGATCGGTTGCATTCGATCTGCTTCACGCCGGTCGAAGGTGGCGTTCGGATCATCAGTTTTCGGAAAGCCAGTCGACGCGAGGTTCGCTATCATGCCGAGAAAACCTGAAACCAGGAAGCCGCTGACCGGCGCGGATGGCGAAGTCCGCCAGTTGACCAAGGCCGATATTTCCCGGATGCGCCCGGCGGGCGACGTGCTGCCGGCGGAACTGCTCGCCGTGCTGCCAAAGCGCCGGCCGGGGCAGCGCGGATCGCAGAAGGCGCCGACCAAGAAGCAGATTACCTTGCGGCTGGACGAACGCGTGATCGATCACTACCGCGCCAAGGGCGACGGCTGGCAGTCGCGGATCAACGACGATCTGAAGAAACTGACGGGCGCGAGATGACGAGCGGCGGCCTCGACCATCAAGCCACGGGTGATGATTGATAGGAGGTGACGATGCCCCTGACCAGGAGTTTTCGCGAGACGGTACAGGCGCGCGCGCGTCGCGATATCAAATTTCGGCAGGCCTTGCTCGCCGAAGCCATGCAGGCGCTGCTTGACGGGAACCTGGAAGAAGGGCGTGCTGCGTTGCGCTCCTGCATCAACGCCACCATCGGGTTCGAAAGCTCGGCGCGGCGATGGGCAGGTCGCCCAAGAGCCTGATGCGCATGTTCGGTCCATCCGGCAATCCCACGGCTGAAAATCTGCTCGGCGTTATCGGCGTCCTGCAGGAGGACGCGGGCGTCCGTCTGCAAGTACGCGCCGTGGCCGACGCGGCCTGACGGAAGTCCGCCAAGCGGGTTGTTTTTGAGATTTTCGTTCGAGCAGCGACCCGCTGTCGAAATTTCCGATTTTCAGAAATTTCTCTTGACGCCTCCCCCAAATCACCCGCATATTTTCGTCCATCCCGGCCCGTTCAGAGGGGCGTATCATGATCGTCACGAAACGTGGGCCGGGGAGCGGTGGACGCGGCTGCGTCGGGCGCGCAGGTTGGTCGCAGGGCGGGTTGGCGAAAGGCCCGTGAGCGGCGCAACGGCGCGCAGACGTCCGGTGCGGTTGCGTACGGCAAAAGCGTGTGGGCCCGACAGCCTCTGGGTTGGCGTCAAGTCCTGTGGAGGCGAAGCCGGCCCGACCGGGTGCAGGCCAGCCATCAATCCGCGGGGCGACGGTGACAAGCAAATCCTGATCGCCGGGGCGAGCACGCTATAAGCCGTAAAACCATTGCGCGGGGAAGGCCGGAGTGTTTCCGCTGAACCTGTATGCTCGTGTGCGTTTCTACTCGTGCAATTTGCACACGAGACCGCGGGTGCAGCGCGCACCCGGTCTTCCCTGCGCCCTCCGATTTCCGGGGGCCGAACGATTGGCAAAGCCTCGGGCGCCTCGCGCCCGCGGGCGCGCAGCATGTGGACCCTGATTCAATTAGGTCAGCCCATCTGACCATCTTTTGGCGTTGCGATAGTGCCCCATTCTCGTCTAGAAACAGCTTGGGAATGCCGTCCGGCAACGAACCGTCAACGGTTTTGGCCGAGGATTGCGCTTCTCAAGGGTCTGGCAATGCTGATTCGCAGCCAAATGTACGGAGTTCAGGGGGGAGCGGCGCACGCCGTCCGTCCCCAGGCGATTCCGGCTGCGTCACTGCCCACCCTGCTTCCTGGCGGGCTTCTGCTTCTTATCGGCCCCTGAGGGCCGTCTGGGCGGTTTGCGCCTGGGCACTCAGGGGTTCGCGCGAGATCACCAGCCCCTTCAGCGCTCGAACAGCGCACCAGCTAAAGGAATTCCCCGATGACCAAAGTGAACAAGTCCGACAAGGACCGCGTGATCATATTCGACACCACCCTGCGCGACGGTGAGCAGTGCCCCGGCGCCACCATGACCTTCGAGGAGAAACTCGAAATCGCCGAGATGCTCGACGACATGGGCGTCGACGTCATTGAGGCCGGCTTCCCGATCACGTCGGAAGGTGACTTCCAGGCGGTCAGCGAGATCGCCCGCCGTTCGAAGAACTCGGTGATCGCCGGCCTGTCGCGCGCCAATCCCAAGGATATCGACCGCTGCGCGGAAGCGGTGAAGTTTGCAAAGCGCGGCCGCGTCCACACCGTGATCGCGACCTCGCCATTGCACATGCGCGTCAAACTGAACATGACGCCGGAACAGGTGATGGAGCTCTCGATCGCCAACGTCACCCGCGCCCGCAACCAGATCGACGACGTCGAATGGTCGGCCGAGGACGCCACCCGCAGCGAGATGGATTTTTTGTGCCGGATCGTCGAGGCGGTCATCAAGGCCGGCGCCACCACGGTCAACATTCCCGACACCGTCGGCTACACCACGCCGGAGGAATATGGCCGCTTCATGCGCACGCTGATCGAGCGGGTGCCGAACTCCGACAAGGCGGTGTTCTCGGTGCACTGCCATAACGACCTCGGCATGGCGGTGGCGAATTCGCTGGCCGGCATCGCCGGCGGCGCCCGGCAGATCGAGTGCACCGTCAATGGCATCGGCGAACGGGCCGGCAATGCCGCGCTGGAAGAAGTCGTGATGGCGATCAACGTCCGCAACGACGTGTTTCCCTGGTGGAACAAGATCGACACCACGATGCTGACGCGGGCCTCCAAACTGGTGTCGGCGGCGACCTCGTTTCCGGTGCAGTACAACAAGGCCATCGTCGGCCGCAACGCGTTCTCCCACGAGAGCGGCATCCACCAG
>JBBQUA010000134.1:0-14239 GCA_038212905.1 Hyphomicrobiales bacterium | reverse complement strand
ACCTGAAGGCCGTAGCCCTTGCACTCAACACCAGGCCCCGCAAAACCCTTGGCTGGAAAACACCGGCCGAGACCCTCGACGAACTACTACGAGTGAGTCATACACCAAGTGTTGCGACGACCGGTTGAATCCGCCCAGTATTCCAGAGGCGCTTGACATAGAGCCGAGAAGCCGCGGCGTACTGGATCGCCCGGTCCGGGCGACGACAGCTTTGATTGTGCTGCACTGACCCGTTTGGCGCAGCAATGACTGGATCAGCCCGCGCCCCGCCCAATGCGGCCAAGATGGGTAAAGGCAAATCCCGCAAAATATTTCAGGCCGAAGCCGAGCGCGCGGTCGAGGCCGATATGCGCCAGCCAGATCATCGCGATCGAGAGCACCAGCGGCGATGACAGTGCAAATCCCGTCGTGATCAGCGCCATCGGCGCCAGATAGCTATGCGCGGCATTATAGAGGATAGCCCCGGGCCGCGAGCCGGCGAGATAGCCAAGGAAGCTCACATCGGGCGCCAGAAACAGGATGGCGTAGACCCACCAGGATCCGTCCCACACCGCATACAGCAGGGTCATGCCCACAAACAGCGTCAGCCCTTCCAGCCGGAGCAGGGTCCGCAGCCCCCCGGTGGCGGCGCCCGTCGCGTCACCTGACGCGTTTTGGCCTGCGATATCGGTCATGTCGTCGTCTCCCTTGGGCCTCCGGATATATGTGCGCCGGATGGCGCTGCCAGAGCGCGCAAGGGCGTTTCCCGCGCGCCCAAGGCCGTGCTAGAACGCCCTGAAATCTCTGGGCAAATTGCGGGCGGAAACACATGAAGGACATCCTGGACACCCTCGAGGAGCGGCGCGCCGGCGCCAAACTCGGCGGCGGCGAAAAGCGCGTCGAGGCGCAGCACGCCCGCGGCAAGCTGACCGCGCGGGAGCGTATCGAGCTGTTGCTCGACAAGGGCTCGTTCGAGGAATTCGACATGTTCGTCGAGCACCGCTCGGTCGAATTCGGCATGGAGAAGTCAAAGGTGCCGGGCGACGGCGTCGTCACCGGCTGGGGCACCGTCAACGGCCGCAAGACGTTTGTCTTCGCCAAGGATTTTACCGTGTTCGGCGGCTCGCTGTCGGAGACCCACGCGCAAAAGATCGTCAAGATCCAGGATATGGCGATGAAGGCGAGGGCGCCGATCATCGGGCTCTACGACGCCGGCGGCGCGCGGATCCAGGAGGGCGTCGCGGCGCTGGCCGGCTATTCCTACGTGTTCCGGCGCAACGTCATTGCCTCAGGCGTGATCCCGCAGATTTCCGTCATCATGGGCCCTTGCGCCGGCGGCGACGTCTATTCGCCCGCCATGACCGACTTCATCTTCATGGTGAAGAACACCAGCTACATGTTCGTCACCGGCCCCGACGTGGTGAAGACCGTCACCAACGAGGTGGTCACAGCGGAGGAACTCGGCGGCGCCAGCGTGCACGCGACGCGTTCCTCGATCGCCGACGGCGCCTTCGAGAACGATGTCGAGACGCTGCTGCAGATGCGCCGGCTGATCGACTTTTTGCCGTCGAACAACATCGACGGCGTGCCGGAATGGCCCAGCTTCGACGACATCGAACGCGTCGATATGTCCCTGGACACGCTGATCCCCGACAATCCGAACAAGCCCTACGACATGAAGGAGCTGATCCTGAAGGTCGTTGATGAGGGCGACTTCTTCGAGATTTCCGAGACGTTTGCGAAGAACATCGTCACCGGCTTCGGCCGCATCGCCGGCCGCACCGTCGGTTTCGTCGCCAACCAGCCGATGGTGCTGGCCGGCGTGCTCGACTCGGACGCCTCGCGCAAGGCCGCGCGGTTTGTGAGATTCTGCGACGCCTTCAACATTCCGATCGTGACGTTCGTCGATGTCCCGGGATTTCTGCCCGGCACCGCGCAGGAATATGGCGGATTGATAAAACACGGCGCCAAACTGCTGTTCGCGTTCTCGCAGGCGACGGTGCCGCTGGTGACGATCATCACCCGCAAAGCCTATGGCGGCGCATTCGATGTGATGGCGTCGAAGGAAATCGGAGCCGACATGAACTACGCCTGGCCGACCGCGCAGATCGCCGTGATGGGCGCCAAGGGCGCGGTGGAAATCATCTTCCGCAGCGACATCGGCGACGCCGACAAGATCGCCGCCCGCACCAGGGAATATGAAGACCGGTTTCTCTCCCCCTTCATCGCCGCCGAGCGCGGCTACATCGACGACGTCATCATGCCGCATTCGACAAGGCGGCGGATTGCGCGGGCGCTGGCGATGCTGAAAGACAAGAAGGTCGAAATGCCGGCGAAGAAGCACGACAATCTGCCGTTGTAGCTGGATCGGAATGTTACGGCGCCTTCCAGGATCGTATCGTCATTCCGGGGCAGCCCGCAGGGCTGAACCCGGAATCTGGAGATTGTGGCGCGAGATTCCGGGCTCGCGCTGGCGCGCGCCCCGGAATGACAACAGAAGGTTCAATCGTTTTTTCGCAACCGGGAGCCTCCCCATGCCCACAGCCTATTTCGTCGTCCGCGCCACCGTCGCCGATTCCGCCAAACGCGCCGCGTTCGATGCGTGGTATCAAAACGAACACCTGCCCGACGCCACCAAAGCGTTCGGCATTACCAAGGCGCGGCGGTTCTGGAGTGCCAGCGATCCGTCGCTGCATATGGCGATGTATGAATTTGCCGACCTGGCGACGCTGGAGCGCGGCACGGGCGTTGACACGATGACGCCGCTGGTGGCGGAATTCGACCGCTGCTGGCCCGGTGTCACCCGCACCCGCGAGGTGCTGGTGCTGGCGGAGGAATTTGGCGGGTAAGCGCTTCGGGATGATGCCCACCAAGCGGGTTCCGTCTGCTACTTAAAGCCGCTCCAACCGGCTTGCCAAGCCACTGGCGGAATGGCCTAATCGGCCGCGACGAGCGAGCTCAGTTGGTTCGGTCTAAACAATGAGCGGTATATCCGCCGCCAGAAAAGACCCTGTGGAGGAGGAACATCATGCGAAAAATCTCGACGATATTGTTCGCGACGGCGGCGGCCGTCCTGCTGTCGGCGCCGGCCCACGCGCAGGTGACGCTAAAGGCCTCGCACCAGTTCCCCGGCGGCAAGGGCGATCCGCGCGACGAAATGGTGCAGATGATCGCCAAGGACGCCAAGGCGGCCAATGTCGGCCTTGAGATCCAGGTCTATCCGGGCGCCTCGCTGTTCAAGCCGAACGACCAGTGGAACGCGCTGGTTAACGGCCAACTCGACCTCTCGTCGTTCCCGCTCGACTACGCCAGCGGCAAGGTTCGTGAGTTCGGCGCCACCCTGATGCCGGGTCTGGTGCGCAGCCACGAGCGCGCCGCGCGGATGGCGGGCTCGCCGTTCATGAAGGAGATCAAGGCCAAGATCGAGAAGGCCGGCGTCATCGTGCTCGCCGATGCCTGGCTGGCCGGCGCCGTGGCTTCCAAGAAAGGCTGCATCCGCAAGCCGGAAGACATCAAGGGCGTCAAGATCCGCTCCGCCGGCCCGACCTTCGCGGCGATGTGGCAGGCCGCGGGCGCCTCGATCGTCTCGATCCCGTCGAACGAAGTCTATAACGCGCTGCAGACCGGCGTCGCGGAAGCCACTGACACCTCGACCGGCAGCTTTGTCTCGTTCCGCATCTACGAGCAGGTCAAGTGCATCACCGCGCCCGGCGACAATGCGCTGTGGTTCATGTACGAGCCGGTGCTGATGTCGAAGAAGGCGTTCGACAAATTGAACAAGGAACAACAGGCCGTTCTGCTCAAGGCCGGCAAGAAGTCGGAAGAATACTTCGCCAAGGAGAGCAAGGGTCTCGACGACAAGATGGTGAAGACTTTCCAGGACAACAAGATCGAGGTCGTCACCCTGACGCCGGCCGAGTATCAGGCCTGGCTCGATGTCGCGCAAAAGAGCTCCTACGCCGAGTTCGCCAAGGAAGTGCCCGACGGCAAGAAGCTGATCGACGCCGCACTGGCGGTGAAGTAAAGCGCCTTCGATAACAGGAACCGATCGGCGGCTCGCCGGCCGGTTCCTCCGCGCGCAGGGGACGGGGACGAATGAATCTTTTCAATCGGCTGATTACGCTGGTTTCGCAGGCCTGCGGGATTTTCGCCGCGGCCTTGACGGCGACCGCGGTGGTCATCGTCTGCCAGATGGTGTTCATCCGCTACGTCCTCAACCAGAACACGATCTGGCAGACCGATTTCGTCACCTACAGTCTGATCGCGGCCACCTTCATCGGCGCGCCCTACGTGCTGCTGACCAAGGGTCACGTCAACGTCGACGTCGTGCCGATCTATGCCGGTGAACGGGCACGCTACTGGCTCGCGGTTTGCGCGATCTCGATCTCGCTGGGTTTCTGCCTGCTGATGACCGTGCTCACCTTTCAGTTCTGGCATGAAGCCTATCAGGGTCGCTGGGTGTCCGACACCATGTGGCGCGCGCGGCTCTGGATTCCCTACAGTTGCATGCCGATAGGCCTCGGGATTCTGACGCTGCAGTATGTCGCCGACCTGCTCAATCTCCTCACCGGCCGCGAGCCGCCGTTCGGCATTGAGGTAAAGGAACGGTCGGTTGACGTAAGCCTGTCCGACGGCGGGACCGAGGTGAACATTCCGGGAGTAGGCATATGAGCCCGTCCGTTCAAGGCGTCCTCGTCCTCGTCGTAACGGTGCTGGTGCTGCTGAGCGGCGCGCCGGTCGCCTTCGGGCTGGGGGCGGTCGGCGTCGCGTTCCTGGTGCTGTTCCAGGGTACCGATTCGCTGCGGGTCGCGGCCGAGACGCTGTATTCCGGCCTGAACGATTTCACGCTGGTCTCGATCCCGATGTTCATCATGATGGGAGCGGCGATCGGGTCGTCGCCCGCGGGCAAGGATCTCTATATCGCGCTCGACCGCTGGCTCTACCGGGTGCCCGGCGGACTGGTGATTTCCAATATCGGCGCCTGCGCACTGTTCGCGGCGCTGACCGGCTCCTCGCCGGCAACCTGCGCCGCGATCGGCAAAATGGGCATCCCGGAGATGCGCAAGCGCGGTTACCCGGACGAAGTAGCGACCGGCTCGATCTGCGCCGGTGGCACGCTCGGCATCCTGATCCCGCCGTCGATCACCTTCATCCTCTACGGCATCGCGACCGAGTCCTCGATCGGCCGGCTGTTTCTGGCCGGGGTGATGCCGGGCTTGTTGCTGACCGGCCTCTTCATGCTGTGGACGCTGTTCTACATCTGGTACAAGGGCTTTCGTGCCTACGAGGTGGGATTCCGTTTCACCTGGCGCGAGAAGTTCGAAGCGATTCCGAAAGTCGCACCCTTTCTGGTGATCGTAATCGGCGTCATGTACGTGCTGTATGGCGGCATCGCGACGCCGTCCGAAGCCGCCGGCGTCGGCGCCGCGCTGTGCGTCGTTCTGGCGGTCGTCATCTACCGGATGTGGAGTCCGACGGCCTGGTGGGAGATCCTGCGCTCGACCACGCGCGAGTCGGTGATGATCCTGATGATCATCGCCACCGCGGTGCTGTTCGGCTACATGCTGACATCGCTCTACATCACCCAGACGCTGGCCCAGGCCATTGCCGATGCGCAGCTCAACCGCTGGGTGCTGATGGGCCTTATCAACGTCTTTTTGCTGGTTTGCGGCTGCTTCATTCCACCCGCCGGAATCATCCTGATGACCGCACCGATCCTGCTGCCGATCATCACGGCCGCCGGTTTCGACCCGATCTGGTTCGGGGTCATCGTGACCATCAATATGGAAATCGGTCTGATCACCCCGCCGGTCGGCCTGAACCTGTTCGTGGTCAACGCCATCGCGCCCGACGTGCCCACCAAGACGGTGCTGTGGGGCTCGGTGCCCTATGTCATGATGATGGTCGTCGCGATCATCATCATGTCGATTTTCCCGGAGATCGCCACCTGGTTGCCGGATCACGTGATGGGTGTTGCTGTCGGACCCAAATGAACCCGTCGCCGTTCTGCGAATGGCGACGGATGACGGGGGCTATCACTTCATTCCCATGCAGCTGGCATAAAACGTTGTGGTGGCCGGCCAGTCCGAAAACATCGCGCGCACGCCGACCTGTTGCGCCAATACGTCGAGCACGGTGAGTGTGTCGCCATCGCGGTCGACAGCCGCCTTGATCGATTTGTGGTAGAAGCCGCCGCCGCGGTCGAGCGGGCCGTCGCGTTCCAGCGACCATCCGATCAAATCGAGGCCGGCGGCCTTCGCCGCTTTGGCATAGTCCGACGGCACGATCTCGTTTTTGTCATTGAGCGCCAGCATCATGTAGATCGGCGGCGCCAGGATCCTGACGCCCTGCGCCTTCAGTTCGCTCATCGACGGCTTCCATGTCTCGGGCCTGGCGTGGTTGAAACCCGGCGTCTCGTAGCGGCCGTCGAGATACACCGCCTGGTCCGCGAATTCCGGTTCGGTCTTCACCCAATACAGGATGTCGGCAAGACTAAAGCTTTGCGCGAACACGTCGCTGGCCGGAATGCCCGCGTCCTTGTAGGCCCGCAGCATCTGTGAGGCATATTTCTCCTGGGTATAGTCGCCGTCGAACGGCATCGCGACTTCGGGCGCCTTCAGTTCCGGGGTGAATTTGGCGCCAAAACTCTTGATTAGCGCGATGCTCTCGTCGTGGGTCATCAGCGTGCCGGTGTGGCTGTAGAGGTCGGTGCGCCAGCGCGGCGTGCCGTCCTGATACAAGGCCACGGTGGTGGCGTTCGGATTAAAACCGTCCATCCTGGCCGACAGCGTCCTGAATTCGGCCAGCGTGATGTCGCTGGTGCAACACTTCGCGGATGCCTTGCGGCCGGTGGCGGGATCGGCCGCAACGAACGGCATGGTGCATTTTGCCGCCAGCGCCGGCAGCGACAGGATATTGGTCGTGGTGTGCAGGTCGCATTGCGAATGCCGGCAGACCAGTTGCCGGTCTTTTGTAAACGTCACATCGCATTCGATCACGCCGGCGCCCATCCGGGCCGCCGCGGAATAGGACTCTTTGGTATGCTCGGGGAATTGCAGCGCCGCACCGCGATGCCCGATGGAAAAATCGCTCTTGTGAAACGGCCCGGTGCACTGGCTCAACTTCTGTTTCAGCGGCCCGTCCTTCATCTTGTCGACGAGGTAGAAGGGCCGGGGACCGATCTGCGGTTCGCGCGGCAGCATATTCTGTGCCGCGGCGGGGACGATGAGGACGACGCCCAAGAGCGCGGACAGCAGGGTGGAGCGAGGGCGGGTCGGCATGGGCGGTTCTCTCTGATGACGCGCAGGCGAATATCATAGCATTGTGACAGGAAGTTGGGTGCGAACTCTCGTATCCCCCCGCCGTAATTGTGAGGCACCTGACTATCGTCGTCCCGGCGTGCGTAGGGACGACAATGAAAACGTTGTAGCGGTTCAGCCAGCATTCATCTCGCCGCGATCAAGATCTCCGCGCATCACCGCATATTGCCGCGACGAGGGAGATGTCATGGAACGCCGCCACTTTCTGAAACTCGCCTTTGGATTTGCCGCGGGCGCGGTCGCGCTGGCCGCGGGTGCCGAGGCCGCACCGCTTGCGCCGCAACCGCTCACCACCGACGGCCGGCCGCCGCCCGGCAACGACGATGCGCACCCGGCGGTCACGACCGGCGACGAGGTGGATCGTTTGGCGCCCGAACAGGTGCGCTGGGGCCGCGGTCACCACAGAGGATGGGGCAGGCGCTGGCGTCGCCGCGGCTGGGGTTGGCGCCGCCGGCGTCATTGGGGCTGGCATCGCCGCCGCTGGCGCCGTCGCCGTCGGGCCTGGCGCCGCCGTTACTGGTAAGCACAATCGATCTGGTGCGCGGGAGGGCGGGATTCCCGTCCTCCCGCGTAGCGTTTGTCGGGCCGGCGGATGGGCAACCGACCGACAAAAAAACCCCGCGTGAGCGGGGCTTTTGTCGTGATGCGTGACGTAAACTCAGTAGCGGCAGCGTCCAGCGGCCCAGACCATGCCGCGGGGGCAGATACGGGCGCGAGGCATCACCACCACGGGAGCGCTTCGGTACACGACCGCCGGACGCACCACGACCACGCCGCGATTGGCGACGCATCCGCCATAGGGGCCGCGGTGGAAGCCGCGACCGCATCCCTGCGCGGCATCGGCGACGGGAGCGAAGCCTACAACCGTGGTTGCAAGCAGGGCTGCTGCGATCAGATATTTCATGTTCTCTCCTTCATTGCGGGTCGCCTTGTGCGGCGCCGGAATCCCGGTGATTCGATGCTTGAACGACACAGCAGTCGAAACATTTGTGCGACTTTAATGGGGCGACCTGAACGCGAAATGAATGCGCGGTCGTGAAGTAAGCGGCCGGATTGCGCGCAGCGATCTAATCCGAACTCTCACCGAACAGGGCGACAAAACGCTTTTCGCCGCTGCGGGTGAAATTGACGACCCGGCTGCCGGGGGCGGCGTCACGCGCCGCCCAGTTCAGTTCGGTGAACCGCGTCATGATCGCCGCACCCAGCGTGCCCGCGAGGTGATGGCGCCGTTCGCTCCAGTCGAGGCAGGCCTTGCACAGCGGCCGGCGCGGATGCGCCAGCGCGCCGGCGTCGATCTGCAGCGCCTTCGCCATGAAGCGCTCGCCCTCGGCCGTGAGTTCGATCGCCTGCTTGCTCTGGCGCAGCAGTCGCCGCTTGCGCAGGCTGTCCAGCATCTGCACGCCGAGATCGCCGGCCAGATGGTCGTAGCAGATCCGCGCCCGGCGCAGCGCCGGATCCTTCGGCCCGGTGCGCACCCGCATGTGGCCGGCGCGCGCGGCAAGGCCGGCGAGGCCCTCGAGCACGCCAGCGACATCGGGATCGCTGAGCCGGTAATAGCGGTGGCGGCCCTGTTTCTCCTGCTCGATCAGGCCGCCGCCCTCGAGCTTCGATAAATGCGAACTCGCTGTTTGAGGCGTGATGCCGGCCTGGTGCGCCAGTTCGGTCGCCGTCAGCGCGCGGCCGGTCATCAGCGCCGTCAGCATGTTGGCGCGGGCGGGATCGCCGACCAAAGCGGCGATCATGGCGATGTCGGGGCCTGCTTTCATAGTTCGATGTTAGACGAAGCATTGATGTCGTCAAGCGGGATATTCTCCGACACCGAATTCGTCCATTTGCGAGGAGCGCAAGCGACGAAGCAATCCAGCTTGCTGCGGCAAAGCTGGATTGCTTCGCTTGCGCTCGCAATGACGGCTGCGAAATATGGGAGTTCAAATGACCGTCACCGTTTTCATCCGCTACCAGCTCGATCCGTTCAAGCGCGCGATGTTCGAGCAATATTCGAAGAACTGGCTGACCATCATCCCGAAATGCGGCGGCGATCTTGTGGGATACTGGATGCCGCATGAGGGCACCAACAACATTGCCTTCGCGCTGATTTCATTCGAAAGCCTCGCCGCTTATGAAAGCTACCGTGCGCGGCTGCGCGCCGATAGCGAAGGCATGGCCAATTTTACGTTCGCCGAGGAGAATAAATTTATTCTGGGGGAAGAGCGGACCTTCTTGCGGAAGGTGCAAATGTAGGCCATCTCGGATGCGTAGCGCATCTCACATGCGCAACGGAGGCGCAACATGATAGCGGTGATCTTTGAAGTCTTGCCGAAGCCGGAGCACAGGCAGGAATATTTCGATCTTGCGGCTGACCTCAGGCCGACGCTGCAAGCCATCGACGGCTTTATCTCGGTGGAGCGGTTCGAGAGCTTGACCGAGAAGGGCAAGATCCTGTCCCTGTCGTTCTGGCGCGATGAGGAGGCCGTGGCCGCATGGCGCAATGTGCCCGGCCATCGCAAGACCCAGGGCAAGGGCCGCGCGAAAATTTTCGAGAATTACCGGCTGCGCATCGCCGGCGTGATCCGCGACTACGGCATGAACGACCGCGCGCAGGCGCCAAAGGACAGCCGCGCCGTCCACGAGGCGCACTAGCACCGCTCACGGCGCGCGGATATTCTCGCGGCGGACGATCAATCAATAAAGGGGAGAAATCATGCCGGTCACGACAGCAGACAAACGCGCCACGTTTCGGAAGATGCACGTGTCCGGCTGTTTCATCATTCCCAATCCATTTGATGTCGGTAGCGCAAAGGCGCTGCAGCATCTCGGATTCAAGGCGCTGGCTTCCACGAGTGCCGGTTTTGCCTGGACCATCGCCAAGGCCGACAACCGCGTCACGGTCGACGATGTCTGCGATCACCTCGCCGCGATCTGCGCGGCGGTCGATATTCCCGTCAATGCCGATTTCGAGGACGGTTTTGCGCATGAGGCGGACCAGGTCGGCGCCAACGTCGCACGCGCCGTCAAGTCAGGCGTTGCCGGCCTTTCGATTGAGGATTTTACCGGAGACAACGCCAACCCCCTGTTCGATCGTGAGTTCGCAATCGAGCGCGTCAAGGCGGCGCGCAAGGCGATCGATGCCGACAACAGCGGCGTCCTGCTCACCGGCCGCTGCGAGGCGTTCCTGCGGGGACAAAAGGATCTGAAGCTCGTGATCGACCGGCTCACCGCCTATGCCGAGGCCGGCGCCGATTGCCTCTATGCGCCGGGCATCGCGACGCCGGAAGAGATTTCGGCTGTCGTGAAGGCGGTGCATCCAAAACCGGTCAATCTCCTGGTCGGCGCGGCCGGCCCATCGCTGAAGGCGGCGGCCGAGCTCGGCGTCCGCCGCATCAGCGTCGGCGGCGCGCTGTCGCGCGCGGCCTGGGGCGGTTTCATGCGGGCGGCCAACGAGATGGCGGAGCAGGGCACTTTCACCGAACTCGGCAATGGGTATTCCGGCGGCGAATTGAACAAGATGTTCAGCTGATCGCGCAAACCAAAACGCGGCGGGCAATTGCTTGCCCGCCGCGCGATGGTTTAGCTCGCTGGTGTCAGTTATTACTTGCTGGGAGCCGGGTTAACCGGCGGTTTGGCTTCGGGAGCCGGAACCGGCGCCTGCGGACGCGCCGGGGCTGCGCCGGTCGTCGTGCCGGGTTCCGAATTGGGGCGCGGCGTCACGTCACGCATGCCGGTGGGGGCCGCCGGAGGCGACGTACGCTCCGTGTTCTGGGCCGTCGAGGTGGGCGGCGCGGTGCCGGCCTGATTGACGGTCGAACTGTTCAGTCCATAGAAAACCGCACCCAGCACCACCGCGATGGCGATGGCGAACATCGCAACCCTGCCGCCGCTGGCAGGACCCTCGGCAAGTTCGGGGTCGGCCTGCAACTCGTTGTCGAGGCGGGCCTGACGGCCAATGTCGGCGTCGGTCGAATTGGAGCGATAGGGGTCGTCCGGTTTAATGGCCATGGATGAGGTCCTCCGTTGTCCGCTAACAACCTCGGGAAGCAAGGCGGGTTCCGGGACCGTTCCGGCTTTTTTCAGTATGCCAGGCCGAGCCACGTTTCGCCTGTTCAGAATGGAACCCGCCACGTAAGTTAGCGAAATCTGTTCCGTGAGGTTGTGATGTGGGGCCTGCCTTCGAGCGATATCGTTCTGTATGCATTGTCGCTGGTGGCGCTCGCGGCGCAGGCGATGACGGCGGCGCTCGCCGCGGGCAAGCGCAGCATGGACTGGGCCGGCGTATGGATGCTGGGCTGCATTACCGCGCTTGGCGGCGGCACGATCCGCGACGTCTTGCTCGGGCACTATCCGCTGGTCTGGGTGCAGCACCCGGCTTTTCTGCTGTTGACCGCGGGTGCGGCGTTCGCCACCATTCTGATAGCCCGCGCCGTGCATCGGCTGAACACCGCGTTCCTGGTGCTCGACGCCATCGGTCTGGTGGTCTTCACCATGGCCGGTTGTGACGTCGCGCGGCAGATCGACCCCTCGTCGTCGCTCATCATCGTGGTGGTGGCGGGGATGATCACCGGCTGCGCCGGCGGCGTGCTGCGCGACATCCTCTGCAACGACGTACCGTTGTTGTTTCGCGCCGAACTCTATGCCAGCGTCTCGATCGTCACCGGGTTGTTTTACGACATCGGATTCGGGCTGAAGCTCAATCCCGAACTATGGACCGCCCTGACCTTCACCCTCGGCCTGTCACTTCGCCTGCTGGCCATCCGCTACAAATGGGAAATGCCGAAATTCGTCTTTGACGAGAATCGCCGGTAGGGCGACTGCTGACGCAGTGCACAAAAGCCAAAAGCCGCCCGGCAATGACGTCACGTCGTTTCGCGGGAAAGCCTTCCGGCGACACAACCCGAACAGGCGGGCGGGCGCACCGGCACGAAATTGCGATCTTTGGACGCGGGGCTCCAATGCCGAGATTTGTGATGCGTTGGGCGCGGAAAGCGACATAGACTGGTTCTAAGCTAGAGAAATGATTGGCTAAAAGCCCCGGCGCGGCGGCTCGAAGAGGGTGGAATGGGAATCAATCAAGGTCCGATCAGTCTGGACCAGAAATACACGCAAGGCTCGGGTCACGTCTTCATGACGGGGATCCAGGCGCTGGTCCGGCTGCCGATGGCGCAGATCCGCCGCGACCGCGCCGCCGGTCTCAATACCGCGGGTTTTGTGACGGGCTACCGGGGTTCGCCGCTCGGCGGCTACGACCAGCAGCTATTCGCCGCGCGAAAACACCTCGAGCAATACAACGTCAAATTCCAGCCCGGTGTGAACGAAGACCTCGCCGCCACCGCGATCTGGGGCTCGCAGCAGCTCAATCTGTCGAAGGGCGCCCGTCACGACGGCGTGGTCGGCATCTGGTACGGCAAGGGCCCCGGCGTCGACCGCTGCGGCGACGTGTTTCGCCACGGCAATGCCGCGGGTTCAGCCGGGAACGGCGGCGTGCTGTGTCTCGCCGGCGACGACCACGGCGCCAAATCCTCCACCGTGCCGCATCAGTCGGACCACGCCTTCATCTCGGCGCTGATGCCCTACCTCTATCCCTCCAGCATCCACGAAATGATCGAGATGGGCCTGTTGGGCATCGCGATGTCGCGCTATTCGGGCTGCTGGGTCGGCATGAAGGTGATCACCGAGACCGTGGAGACCACGGCGGAGATCGATCTCAACGATGAATTGAAACAATTCATCATTCCGACCGACTTCGAGATGCCGCCGGGCGGACTCAATCTGCGCTGGCCGGACGACCGCTATGAGCAGGACCGTCGCCTGCAGGATTACAAGGGCTATGCCGCGATCGCCTTTGCCCGCGCCAACAAGGTCAACCGCATCACCATGGATTCGCCGAACGCGCGGTTCGGCATCATGGCCTCGGGCAAAAGCTACGAAGATATCAGGCAGGCGTTGCGTGAACTCGGCATCACGCCGGAGGTCGCCGCCAAGATTGGTCTGCGGCTCTACAAGATCGGCATGCCGTGGCCGCTGGAGCCGCAGGGCGTGCGCGAATTCGCCCAAGGCCTCGAAGAAATTCTGATCGTGGAAGAGCGCCGCGAGATCGTCGAGAACCAGGTCAAGCAGGAACTGTTCAACCATAACGTTCGCCCGCGCATCGTCGGCAAGATGGACGAACTCGACAAGCGCTTCCTTCCCTTTGCCGAGGAACTCTCGGTCGCCTCGCTGGCAAGCTCGCTCACCGAGCGGCTGCTGCGCCTCAATCTCAATCCCGAGATCGCGGCCATGCTGCGCGCCAAGGCCGACTGGTTCAACGGCCGCCTCGCCAGCCAGATGCAGCCGGCGTCGCCGATCACCCGCACGCCGTATTTCTGCTCGGGCTGTCCGCACAACACATCCACCAAGGTGCCCGAGGGCAGCCGCGCCTTTGCCGGCATCGGCTGTCACTTCATGGCGATATGGATGGACCGCAACACCGAGACCTTCACGCATATGGGCGGCGAGGGCGTGCCCTGGGTCGGCGTCGCGCCGTTCACCGACGAGCAGCACGTGTTCGCCAATCTCGGCGACGGCACCTATTTCCATTCCGGCAGTCTCGCGATTCGCCAGGCGGTCGCCTCCGGCGCCAACATCACCTACAAGATCCTCTATAACGACGCGACCGCGATGACCGGCGGCCAGCATGTCGATGGCGATCTGTCGCCGCAGCAGATCACCTTCCAGCTGCACTCCGAAGGCATCCGCGACATCTATCTGGTGTCGGAAACTCCCGAGGCGTATCCGGCCTCCGAGATCGCGCCGGGCACCAAAACCGCGCACCGCGACGAACTCGACGCCGTCCAGAAGACGCTGCGCGAGGTCAAGGGCGCCTCCGCCATCGTGTTCGTGCAGACCTGCGCCGCCGAAAAGCGCCGCCGCCGCAAGCGCGGCACCCTGGAGGATCCGGCGCGCCGCGT
>JBBQUA010000133.1:0-14389 GCA_038212905.1 Hyphomicrobiales bacterium | reverse complement strand
TACGGCAAAAGCGTGTGGACCCGACGCCTCACTGGTAGGCGTCAAGTCTTGCGGAGGTGCTGATGGCCCGACCGGGCCGAGGTGCCGGTTTCCGTGAGGCGACGGAGGCGACAAAGGCCATAATTCTCCGGGGTGAGCGCGACATAAGCCGTAAAGCCATTGCGCAGGGAATGTCGGATGTTCTCCGCTGCCCTGTATGCTCGTGTGCTGCTTTCTTTTACCCAATTTGCACACGGGACCGCGGGTGCAGCGCGCATCCGGCATTCCCTGCTCCCTCATTTGTGAGGGACAACGACAGGCAAACCTCGGGCAACTCCCGCCGCGGGAATGCGGACGTGTATCTGCTGTTTGAAATGAATCGCAACTCCCTCAGCGTCATTGCGATGAGCGCTTGCGACGAAGCAATCCATCTCACAATTGGAGCCGCTGTAAGTTGGATTGCTTCGCTGCGCTCGCAATGACGGCCGAGGGATCGATGGCCCATACGCACTTCACAATGCATCGCAGCCCAATTTTTCCCACTTGCCAAAATCACGGGACAGGCGGAGCATCCGTCTTGCCGACCCAATCACGGGCCGAGCTCCAAACAAGGAGGCGGCAATGGGACAAGACGTCAGAAGTCCCCCAGGCACTAAAGCTTCGGCCCCCCGGTGCATTGCGCTGGTGGGCCCTTTCCAGAGCGGTAAAACCACACTTCTCGAAGCCATCATGGCGCGCACCGGCGCCATCCCCCGCGCTGGCAGCGTCGATGCGGGAAATTCGGTCGGGGACGCCAGCCCCGAGGCCCGCCGCCACAAGATGGGCACCGGCCTCACCGCCGCCACCACTGACTTCATGAGCGAAAGCTACACTTTTATCGATTGTCCGGGCTCGGTGGAATTCGCGCACGACATGCGCGCCGCGATCCCGGCGGTCGATGTCGCGGTCGTGGTCTGCGAGGCGGACGAGAAAAAGCTGCCGCAGCTGCAGATCATCCTGCGCGAACTCGAGGATCTCGGCATTCCGCGATTCCTGTTTCTCAACAAGATCGACCGCGCCAACAAGCGCATCCGCGAGACGCTCGCGACCCTGCAGCCGGCGTCGCGGATTCCGCTGGTGCTGCGGCAGATTCCGATCTGGAACGGCGATTTGATCGCGGGGTTCGTCGATCTCGCGCTGGAGCGCGCCTTCGTCTACCGCGAGCACAAGGCCTCCGAAGTGGTGGCGCTGGAAGGCGGCGATCTCGATCGCGAGAAGGAAGCCCGCTTCTCGATGCTGGAAAAGCTCGCCGATCACGACGACGCGCTGATGGAGCAGTTGCTCGAGGATATCCCGCCGCCGCGTGATGCGGTGTTCGACGATCTCGCCCGCGAATTGCGCGAAGGCCTGATCTGCCCGGTGCTGCTGGGGTCGGCGATCCGCGAGAACGGCGTGCTGCGGCTGATGAAGGCGCTGCGGCACGAAGCGCCTGACGTCACCGCCACGGCCAAACGGCTCGGCGCGTCCTCGCCGAAGGAGGCGCTGGCCTATGTGTTCAAGACCCTGCATCTGCAGCACGGCGGCAAGCTGTCGCTGACGCGGCTGCTCGCCGGCCATCTCGACGACGGCGCCACGCTGCAGTCGTCATCGGGTGAGCACGGCAGGGTGTCCGGAATCCTTTCGGTAAGCGGCGGCCATGACAGCAAGCGTCCCGCCGCCGAGGCCGGCGAGACGGTCGCGCTCGGCAAGCTCGACAGCATCAAGACCGGCGACACCGTGTCGAGCGGCAAGGCCGCGCCAAAAGCACTGCTCGGCGTCGCGCCGACGCCGCCGGTGCTGGCGCTGTCGTTGTCGGCGGTGGATCGCAAGGACGACGTCAAGCTCGGCCAGGCCCTGCTGCGGCTCAACGAGGAAGATCCCTCGCTGACCATGATCCACAACCCGCGCACCCACGACATCGTGTTGTGGGGACAGGGCGAGATGCATCTGCGGGTGGCGCTGGAACGGCTCAAGGATCGGTTCGGCGTCAACGTCAAATCGCAAGCGCCCTCGATCGGTTATCTCGAAACCATTCGCAAATCGATCACCCAGCGCGGCCGCCACAAGAAGCAGTCGGGCGGCCATGGCCAGTTCGGCGACGTGGTGCTGGAGGTTGCGCCGTTACAGCGCGGCGGCGGCTTCGAGTTCCACGAAAAGGTGGTCGGCGGCGCGGTGCCGAAAAACTACATCGGCGCGGTCGAAGAGGGCGTGGTCGACGCGCTGTTGCGCGGACCGCTCGGCTTTCCCGTGATCGACGTCCAGGTGACGCTGACCGACGGCTCCTACCACAGCGTCGACTCCTCCGATCTCGCCTTCCGCACCGCGGCGCGGATCGGCGTCTCCGAAGCGCTGCCGCAATGCGCGCCGGTATTGCTGGAGCCGATCCATGTGGTCGAGATCGTCTGTCCGACCGAGGCCACCGCGAAGATCAACGCCATCCTGTCGGGGCGGCGCGGCCAGATTCTCGGCTTCGACACCCGCGAGGGCTGGCCGGGCTGGGACCGCGTTCGCGCCATGATGCCGGAAGCCGAGATCGGCGAATTGATCGTCGAGTTGCGATCGGCCACGGCGGGCGCCGGCAGCTTCACCCGGGCTTTCGACCGCATGGCCGAAGTCACCGGCCGCGCCGCCGACCAGATCATCGCCGCCCACAGCGTCGCGGCGTAGGGTTAGGCACCGTCATTCCGGGATGGTCCGAAGGACCAGACCCGGAATCTCGAGATTCCGGGTTCGCGCTTTGCGCGCCCCGGAATGACTGCGGCTGAATTGCGCGTGCAATTCGGCTCAGTCATCGCCATGATCTTGCTCAATACCCCGCGCCGCCCGCCATGGTATGATAGGGTTTCAACCGGGCAGAGAGGATCGATCGCGTGTTGCGGCACATCAAGAAGCCGAGCTTCGCCGAATTGTACGCGCCGAAGCTGCTGACGGTGCTGCGCGAAGGCTATGGCGCAAAGGATCTGCGGGCCGACGTGATCGCCGGGCTGACGGTGGCGATCGTCGCGCTGCCGCTGTCGATGGCCATCGCCATCGCATCCGGCGTCGGCCCGGAGCGCGGGCTGTACACCGCCGTGGTCGGCGGCTTCATCGTCTCGCTGCTTGGCGGCAGCCGGTTTCAGATCGGCGGGCCGGCCGGCGCCTTCATCGTGCTGGTGGCGCTGACCGCGGAGCGCCACGGCGTCGAGGGCGTCATCCTCGCCACCTTGATGGCCGGCGCCTTCCTGATCGCCGCGGGCTTTCTGCGGCTCGGTACTTACATCAAGTTCATTCCCTATCCGGTGACTGTGGGGTTCACCGCCGGCATCGCCGTCATCATCTTCGCCAGCCAGCTCAGGGACCTGTTCGGCATTTCGCTGGCGACGAAAGAGCCGGGCGAACTGATCCCGAAGCTGGAAGTGCTGGCGCGTTCGCTGCACACCGCCAATGCCGCGGCCATCGCCATCTCGATCGTGAGTATCGCCATCATCGCCGTGCTCCGGAAGCTGCGGCCGGACTGGCCCGGCATCCTGATCGCCGTCGTTGTCGCAGCACTCGCGACCTTTGCGCTGTCGCTGCCGGTGGAGACCATCGGCACCAAATTCGGCGGCATTCCCGCGCACATGCCGTGGCCGTCCTGGCCGCAGGTCTCGCTGGCGAAGGCGCAGATGGTGCTGCCCGACGCCATTGCGTTTGCGCTGCTCGGCGCCATCGAGTCGCTGCTGTCGGCCGTGGTGGCTGACGGCATGACCGGCCGCCGGCATCGCTCCAATTGCGAACTGGTGGCGCAGGGCTTTGCCAATATCGGCTCGGCGCTGTTCGGCGGCATGTGCGTCACCGGCACCATCGCGCGCACCGCGACCAACGTCCGCGCCGGCGCGCGCGGCCCGGTCGCCGGCATGCTGCATTCGGTGTTCCTGTTGCTGTTCATGCTGATCGCCGCACCGCTGGCGAGCTACATTCCGCTCGCGGCGCTGGCGTCGGTGCTGGCGGTGGTCGCCTGGAACATGGCGGAGAAGCACGAATTCGCGACCCTGGTGCGCTCCTCATGGGGCGACGCCACGGTGCTGCTGGCGACCTTCCTGCTGACGATTTTCCGCGATCTCACCGAGGGCATCCTGGTCGGTTTTGCCCTGGGCGCCGTGCTGTTCATCCATCGCATGGCGGAAATGACCGCGGTCGAGGCCGCAACGCCACTGGCGGGCGATGACCGGGCCGACGACGCCAATGGCGATCGCATGCCCTACGATCCCGGCCTTGCCGCCGATCCCGATGTGCTGGTGTACCGCATCACCGGTGCGTTCTTCTTCGGCGCGGCCTCGAGCGTCGGAACGGTGCTCGACAGCATCGCCGACCGCCGCCGGGCCTTCGTGGTCGATTTCGCCGCGGTGCCGTTTCTGGATTCCACCGCGGCCAATGCCATGAGCCGGGTCGCGGCCAGGGCGAACCGCCAGGGCATCCGGCTCTACATCACCAGCGCCTCGCCGGGCGTGCGCCGTGCGCTGTTGACCCACGGGGTGAGGCCGCCGAATGCCCGCTACCGCGAAACCATTGCGCGGGCGGTCGCCGACATCAAAAGTCACCGCGACAAGCCGGATGGTCGCGCTGCAGGTGTACAACGCATGGCCTGATTCCGAAGCCGAGCATTGACAGCGCCGCCGGCTTGCCCGATTTGAGCAGCGGCGACGCCCGCTTTCGGATGCCGCACCGGGATCGACGATGACAGCCGTGAAAAAACTCCCCGTCGCGTGCCTGATCGGATGGCCGGCGGCGCATTCGCGCTCGCCGCTGATCCATCATTACTGGCTGCGAACCCTCGGCGTCGAGGGCGGCTACGTCATCGAGGCGGTCCCGCCCGACGAGTTTCAGGATTTCGTCTTCCGGCTTTCGCTTCGCGGCTTTGTCGGCGCCAACGTCACCCGGCCGCACAAGGAGCGCGCGCTGGCGCTGTCGAAGCCGGATGCGCGGGCGCTCAGCGTCGGCGCGGCCAATACGCTGTGGTACGAGGACGGCGAACTGCGCTCGACCAACACCGACATCGAAGGTTTCATCAACAATCTCGACGCCTGCGCGCCCGGATGGGACCGCGCCGAGGACGCCTTGGTGCTCGGCGCCGGCGGTGCGTCGCGCGCGGTGGTGTTCGGACTGATGGAACGCGGCATCAAGCGCGTGCATCTGGCCAACCGCACCCTCGATCGGGCGCGGGCGCTGGCCGATCAATTCGGCGAAACGGTGCATCCCGTCGCGTGGGAGGCCGTCGCCGACGTGCTGCCGCGCGCGGGCCTGCTGGTGAATACCACGTCGCTCGGCATGCATGGTCAGCCGGCCCTCAAGATCGACGTCGCCCTGCTGCCGTCGCACGCCGTGGTCGCCGATCTCGTCTATGTGCCGCTGGAGACGCCATTGCTGGCCGCCGCGCGCGGGCGCGGATTGCAGGTCGCCGACGGGCTCGGCATGCTGCTGCACCAGGCGGTACGCGGCTTTGAATTGTGGTTCGGGCAGCGGCCGCAGGTCACATCAGAGCTTCGGGCGCTGGTCGAGGCCGATCTCACAAAAGTTTGAGCGGAATACCGCTGCCGCACCGGGGTCATTGGAGCATGGCCCACTGGAGACCCGCCCATGCCCGTTCATCGTTCTGCCTTCGCTCGCCCGCTTCTCGCCGCCGCGATGGTGATCGCGACATCGCTATCTGCCATCGCGCAGCAGCCGCCAACGGTGCGGATTCGCGGCACCATCGAAAGCGTCGACGGCGCCACGTTGATGATCAAATCGCGCGAGGGCGCCGACATGAAGGTGCGGTTGACCGACAATGCGACGGTGTTCGGCGTCACCAAAACCGCGCTGTCGGAAATCAAGGAAGGCTCCTACATCGGCGTCACCGCGATGCCCGAGCCTGACGGCACCCAGAAGGCGGTCGCGGTTCATATCTTTCCGGAGAACCAGCGCGGTGCGGCGGAAGGTTTCCGGCCCTGGGACCAGCGCGCCGGCTCGACCATGACAAATGCCACCGTGGCGCAGACGGTCAAGGGCACCGACGGCCAGAACATTCTGGTCAAATACAAGGACGGTGAAAAGAAGGTCGTGGTGCCGGAAGGCACGCCGGTCGTCACCTTCGTCGCCGGTGACAAGTCCGAACTGAAGCCCGGCGCCAAGGTCATCATCTTCAGCGCGGCGAAGAAGGACGACGGCACCCTGGAAGCCGCCCGCGTCAATGTCGGCCGCGACGGGATCACGCCACCGATGTGAGCTCTATCGCTCGAAGAACAGGGCGAGCGTCGCGTGGGAGCCGAGGTCACAGCGCATAGCGGCGCTGTGACCTTGCAATTCGGGATGGATTTATTGCGTCTTCCTTGGGTCGTCGGCCGGGTTCACGTAGGTGATCGTAAATGGCCCTTCAGAATTGATCTGGACGACACTCTCTGTCGTGGCGAAGGCAAAGTGATTCATGTTTGCCGGAAGGTAGATGAAACTGCCGGCGGTCAATTTGTCGGCTTTGGCTTCGTCAAGTTTGTCGCCCATGCCGACGTTGAACGAGCCGGATATCAAAGTTGCGGCTTCGAAGGTCGGATGCTGATGCGCGGGAATTTTATACCCCGCCGGCAACTTCAACCTGAGTGTCCACAGCCCTGGCTTGCCCGGATCTCCTGCGAGAACTGCGGCCTGAGCGCCCTTGGGCAAGCTGGGCGGTGCCGGACCCCATTTGAGCGCGTCCGGGGAGATGGCACCGGCGTGCGCTTTCACGGTTTCTGACGCTGCCATGGCTCCGCCTGCGATTGCAGAGACCACAACGAAAATGGTCCCACCCAATACGCTTCTGTTGCTGTTCATGCGTTAGCTCCTTCATTGGTGGATGAGTTCGCGACGGGATGGGATTAAAATGTCGCGAACCAGTAAAATGTCAGCGGCCTGAAAATGCTGACGACACAGCCATTAACCGGCCATACTGACCCTTAAGCGGGAGGCTCCCGCTTTCAGCCTTTCACCTTCTCGATCATGTGGTTGATGACGTGGCTATGCTCGTGCTGTGGGCTGAACATGATGATCTCGGCATCGGCATCGACCTTCACATTGTGTCCGGGCGGCCAGTAGAACAGGTCATTTGCATTGACCGTCTCCCGAGCGCCTTTGCGATCCGTGGTGGTGAGCTGGCCGCGCAAGACAAACCCCCAGTGAGGGCACTGGCAGAGATTGCCTTCCAGGCCGTCGAACAGCGGGGTGGTATCGACGCCGGCCGAGAGCGTGAAGTACTCGGCGCTGATCTTGCCGCACTCGCTTGCATCACCGAAATCCAACTGCTGACGGATCACGGCGCCGGGAATTTCCATTTTCACATCTACTTTGTCTTTTTGAATTCGCATCTCATTCTCCTCTTGAGGTGGGGTGGAAACTGCTTCAATGCAGCGTGACGACGATTTCGAGGTATTCGCCCGGTGCAACCATGGAGTTGTCTCCCGAGCGATTAAATCGAGCGACGAGTTCCTTCAGATCGCGTTCAAGAGCCGATTGCGCCGCGGGCTGGAGCGCGGCAAATGCCTTGAGCATCGGCCCATAATAGTTCCTGAAGATCTCCAGCCAGTGACCCGGCGAGCGATAGCGAAACACAAAGTCGCGTTGCGCGGACTTGATCGATGCGGCGCGGTGGTCGAACAACTCGGCGAGGCGTGCCCTGGTGCCCCAGAGCGCCGGTGACCTGGCGCCGGGGGGCGGCGGAACATGTTTGCCGATGGTACTGAACAGCTGACCGATGAAGCCTTCCGGCGTCCAGTTGGCGAGCCCGATCTTGCCGCCCCGTTTGCAGACGCGAAGGAGTTCGGTGGCGGCACCGTCCTGGTCGGGCGTAAACATCACCCCAAAGGTCGAGACGACCACATCGAAGCTGCGATCAGCGAAAGGCAGCGCTTCGGCGTCGGCCTCCTGGAATTTGATGTCGAGCCGTTCGGCGGCGGCCCGTTCGCGGGCGCGGTCCAGCAGCGCCGGAACATAATCGGTAGCGGTCACTTCGCACCACCGCCGCGCCGCCGCGAGCGAGACGTTGCCATTGCCGGCGGCGATATCGAGCACCTTCTGTCCCGCGCGGATGTCGAGGGCCTCGCACAGTTCCTCGCCGACGATCTGGAGGGTCGTGCCGACGATCGCGTAGTCACCCGAAGACCAGGCGCCCTGCTGACGGGCCTTGATCGCCTTGAGATCAATTGAGGCTGCGGCACTTTGGCTTGTCGCGGAGGCGGAAGTAGCCATCATTGTGCTCCATTTGGACGGTTGTTTTTCGGTCTAGCCGTTAGCGAGGCCTTGGCTGACGCCCCTACGCGCCGTAACCTTGATTTGACCTTAGCGGCTACCCGTGGAGGCAAGCGTGGGAGCCGGCGTGGAAATCATCGTGGAATCGGATCGACCGGGTTCCGCCGGTATGCCCTCGCTGCAAGTGCGCCTTTTTGGACCCCTGACGATCAGTCGTGACGGCGTGGCGCTGCCGCTACCTGCGTCAAGAAAGGTGCGGGCGCTCATTGGCTATTTGTTGCTCGCCCCGCGAGCTGTCAGCCGCAGCCATCTTTGCGAATTGTTGTGGGACGTCCCGAACGATCCCCGCGGTGAATTGCGATGGAGCCTCAGCAAGGCCAGGAAGGTTCTCGACGTCCCGGGCCGGCGCAGGATCGATGCTCAGGCCGATACGATCAGTCTCGATCTGTCGGACTGCTTCGTCGATGCCGCCGAGGTCAGTCAAGCGGCTCAAGAGGGTATTGAGACGATCGCCCCGGAGCGACTGCGAACACTCGCTGCGTTGCTTACCGGAGAGCTCCTGGAAGGCCTGGAGATGGATCGGAGCCCAGCCTTCAATAGCTGGCTGATCGCCCAGCGACGCCGCTTCCGCGGATGCCACACCGCGCTGCTGGAGCACCTCGTTCGCATTCCAGACGATAACGTCTTCGGATACGTGGAAACCTGGTTGCAGCTCGCTCCCTTCGACCCGCGTGTTCATCAGACGATGCTCAACTTGCTCGCGGGTCGTGGTCGGATCCGCGAAGGGGAGGCGCATTTAACGGCGACGGCCAGGTTGTTCGACGCCGAAGGTCTTGATCCAACCCCCATTCACGACATGTGGCGCTCAGCCAGAGCGATTGCGGAGAACTCGCCGCGTGCCGAAGTCGTGCCTCCCGTGGAGGTGGCTACCCAAGGGAGCTATGCCGACATCGTTATGGCCGCCCGCCGCCGCGCATCCGTCGCGGTGATGCCATTTGCCGAGCATTCTGCCGATGTGAACGCACCAGGCGGGCCAGCCGATGGCCTCGCTCACGACATCATTACCCGACTTGCCAAGCTGCGAAGCCTCTTCGTTATCGCACAGGGCAGCGTTTTCGCGCTGCGCGACCGGCACTTCGCACCGGAAGACGCCGGTCGGATGCTCAATGTCGACTATGTGGTAAGTGGGTTGTTGCGGCGCCACGGTGAGGGCCTCACCGTGACCGTCGAACTTGCCGAGACTCGCACCGCCCGAATCGTCTGGGCAGAGGTCTTCAATCATACGAAAGAGAATGCGTTTATCGTTCTCGACGAGATAGGCAACAGGATCGTGGCATCCATCGCCAGCGAAATTGAGACGATCGAGCGCAATCGCGCGATACTGAGGCCTCCAAATTCGCTCGATGCCTGGGAGGCTCATCACCGCGGTCTCTGGCACATGTATCGCTTCAACAAATCCGACAATGACCGGGCCCGGCATTTTTTCGAGACGGCGGTGCGACTGGATCCAACCTTCTCGCGGGCCTATGCCGGCCTGTCCTTTACGCATTGGCAAAATGCATTCCAGGGCTGGGAGAAGCGCGAACGGGAAGTGAACCGGGCAAATGAGACTGCCACACAGAGTCTCATGGTTGACGATCGTGATCCCGCCGCGCACTGGGCTATGGGCCGCGCACTGTGGCTTCGCGGCAGCCATGACCAGTCCGTTGTTGAACTGGAGCGAGCGATCGACCTCAGCCCGAACTTTGCCCAGGGTCATTACACGCTCGCATTCGTCCAGGCGCAAACCGGCGATCCGCTTGCCGCCATCTCGTCTTCCGACTATTCACGCCATTTGAGTCCATTCGATCCGCTGCTGTTCGGCATTCTTGGCGCACGCGCAATTGCGCTTGTGCGTCTCGACCGGTTCGAGGAAGCCGCAAGCTGGGCTGTCAAGGCCGCCGCCCGGCCGAACGCACATGCGCATATTCTGGCGCTATCCGCCTTGTCGCTGGCGCTCGTCGACCGTCTCGACGAGGCGCGCGCCCATATCGCCTCGATTCGCAAGACGTTGCCGCAATACGGCGTTGACGATTTTCTGGCCGCCTTTCAGTTCGCTCCAGAGAGTGCGGCCATCTTTCGTGAGGGCGCGAGACGTATCGGCATGATCTAAAAGCGGTGAACGGTCAAATGTTCACCGCTTTTCACTTCGCGCTGCAGGCCGCGCCGCCCAATACACAAAACTTCGCGCAGTGCGGATGGTTGAGCATCACGTCACGTGAAGCGTCGGCCAGGGTCGCGCCGAGCTCGAACTGGGCGTCGTAGGGAAGCAGCGTGCAGGCCAGAACGGCCGGCCGTTCGGCATGCTTTCGCTTCACAACCATACGGGACGATGCGCACATGACATCGGCCGGCGACTTCCCGAGAATGCTCCAGCAGGATTCGGTGATCTCCGGCACATCGACGTTCCTGTCCATCTCCGGAAAGATGACGAGTTCGATCGGGTCGTAGGCGTTGATGCCAAAGCCCTGAAGCAACCGCGCATAGCCCGCCCGCACGATGCCTTCGGCTTCGCCGGAATACATACGTCCGGCCACGTTGATCCGAAAGCCGTTGGCGACCAGCCATGTCAGGCCGTCGATGGTCGGCTGCCAGGTGCGCGGCCCGCGTTCCAGTTCATGAAGCTCGCTTGTGTAATGGTCGATCGAGACTCTCAGCGTCAGACGGCCGCCGAATTTTTCCTTGAGGCGGAGCAGCGATCGCTGATGGCGCCGCATCGGCTTCATGGCATTGGTGAGGACGAGCGCTTCGAAGCCGCGCGCCAGCACATCTTCCAGCATCGCCGGGAGCTGTGGGTTCATGAACGGCTCGCCACCGGTAAAGCCGATCAGCCTGGTCGGTAGCCTGTCGCGGGCGATCTCGTCGAGATATTCCGAGACCTCGGCCGCGGAAATGTAGACGAGTCGGTCGTTTTTCGGGGTGGATTCGATGTAGCAGTTCGCACAGGCGAGGTTGCAGAGCGTCCCGGTGTTGATCCACAGCGTATCAAGGCCCGCCAACGCCACGCTTGCCCTTGGTTCTCCCTTCGCGGTGGTTCGGGCGTTCTGAAATTTGGCGGGATCGAGCCGCGCGGGCTCCAGGGGTGTTGGCCAGGCCGGACAGGCGCTGCCGTCCCTTTCAAAGGTCAGCGTGCAGGGCGAGAGCGGATGCCCCTGCGCCTTGGTCTCATCCCGGGGCAGCACATCGCAACTGGGCCAGCGACCGGACGAAAGCGCTCCGGCATAGCCTTCCGGGAGGTCAGCGCGGCGCATCGCGGTCGCGGCGCTCTGATGGTCGTAGCTTAGCCAGGCATGCTCCACCAATATCGTGCGAGGCGCGGGGCCCGGACTGAGCACGCTGTACCAAATGCGCGGCGTGCCGTCGTTGGCGGGCATACCGATCACGCCTGGATTGTGCCATAGCCGACCATCGATCGCCTGGGTGAAGGGCAGGCCGCAATGCCCGGCAATGATTCCATCGACCCCTGACAATGCGAGGTCGAGCGCCTTGATGCGCGACGGCGTCGACGCGAACACGAAGCGGCTGATTTCCGTGAGGCTTCCATGCACGACGGCCAGGCGCAGGCCTGCAACGGATACGTCGAGCCGTCTGGGAAGGCTGCCCATCCAGTCGCGGTCGTCACGGTCCAGTTGCGAGCGCGCGTGGCTGAACCAGGCCGCCGACAGCCGGTCGCATTCGCTGCCCGGAGCGAATCCACAACCGCAATCCGCGGCGTCCTGGGCCAGTTGTTCCTCGCAATTGCCCATCACGACGCCGATGCCGGCATCGCGCACCAGATCGACGCAGGCCTTGGGATCGCCGCCGTAGGCCACGACGTCACCGGTGCAGATCACGCGATGCCGGGGAACGCCGCGTCGCCGCGCTTCGGCCAAAACCGCCTCGGTCGCCTCCAGATTGGAATAAGGGCCGCCAAAAACCAAAAGCGGGTGTTCTGCATTCATGCTGTCATCGATCCGTCAGGCTGCCATAGGTGGTTCGCCGGCAGAGCAGCAAAAGTTACGCCAAAGTTCCAGATTTGGCTTGAGCTGTCGGCTTAAGGCAGCATGGGGCAACCGAACCGTTGCTCTTGGGTTGCAGCGAGGTCCCGATTTGTCGGGAAAGGCAATCGAATCGCTTGTAGCCTGCCGCGGCGATTTGACGCCCGGCGCCCGCCACCCCCGGGGTAACCATTGGGTGGCCTGTGACGAACCCATCAGAACATCGCCGCCTGCGAGGAACCTTTCATGATCAGCGTCATCATTCCCACGCTCAACGCGGAAGCCGGTCTTGCGGCGACGCTGGACGGCATTCTGGCTGGAAAGCGGCTGCCAATTCAGGAGATTATCGTTTCGGATGGGGGATCGCGTGACACCACGATCGAGATCGCGACTCGCGCCAACTGCAGGGTGTTGCGGGGCCCGCCGGGTCGGGGCCAGCAGTTGTGTCACGGTGCGAGGCAGGCGCAGGGACGCTGGCTGCTCTTTCTTCACGCCGACACCCGTCTCGCGGCGGGGTGGGAGGACGCCGCAAGCGAGTTCATGCGGCGGACGGATTCAGGGCGTCGGGCAGCCGCATTCACATTCAAGCTCGACGATCCCGCGAAGTCCGCGCGCCTGTTGGAGCGCATCGTCGCGCTGCGCGGAACGGCGCTGGGATTGCCCTACGGCGATCAGGGTCTGCTGTTGTCGCGTGGCTTCTACGATGAAATCGGAGGCTTCAGGCCGCTGCCGATCATGGAGGATGTCGATTTCGTTCGCCGCATCGGGCGCCCCCGGGTGGAGATACTGGCGGCGCCGGCCGTCACCAGCGCGGTTCGCTACCGGCGAAATGGTTACCTGCCCCGAATGGCGCGCAACGCGGCGTGCCTGCTGCTCTACTTCATCGGCGTGCCGCCGAAATCGATCGCCAGGATCTATGGATAGCAACCGTGAGCTCCCGACATTGTTCGTCTTGGTCAAGGCGCCGGTGGCCGGCGCGGCAAAGACCCGGCTGGCGGCCGTGATCGGCGCCGCCGAGGCGCTGCGCTTCTACCGCCATTCGACCACGACGCTGCTTCGGCGCATCGGATCGGACCCGCGATGGCGGACCGTGCTCGCCGTCAGTCCGGATCGATATCTCGGTTCGCGGTTCTGGCCCGCGAATCTGCCGCGTATCGCGCAGGGGCCAGGCGATGTGGGCGACCGGATGCAGCGATTGCTGGAGCAGCCGCGCGGCCCCGTCATGTTGATCGGCTCGGACATTCCCGGCATCCGGGCGGGCCACATCGCGGAGGCGTTCGGCGTTCTGTCGCGCTCGGGATTTGTGTTCGGTCCATCGGAGGATGGCGGGTTCTGGCTTGCCGGCGCACGGCGTGCGACGCCTCGTCTGTTCCGGCACGTCCGGTGGTCGACACCGTACGCTTTGGCGGACACGCTGGCCAATCTGCAGAGACCGGCGGGTCTTGCCGCCACGCTGGCCGATGTAGACACCGAAGCCGACTGGCGACGCTGGCGCCGGGGTGAGTTCGATGTACGGCAGCGGGAAGGCGGAAACTGATGCGACGCTATTTGCCTTACGTCCTCGCAGGTGTCTTCGTGGCGATCGCCGCCGCGGCGCATTTCAGCGGCCTGACCGGCGCCCTGAGCCCGGAAGCCATTCTGGCCAAGCGGCAGGCGCTGCAGGATCTGACGGCATCGCATCCGGTGCTCGCGCCTGTGGCCTTCGTCGCGGTGTACGTGGCCGTCGCCGCGTTCGCGCTGCCGGTGGCCGCGATCCTCAGCCTGCTGGGCGGCTTCCTGTTCGGCATCTGGCTCGGTTCGGTCCTGGTGTTGTGCTCGGCGACCGTCGGCGCGCTGATTGTGTTTTCGCTGGCGCGCAGCGCGATCGGAGCACCGCTTCGCCGCAAGGCCGGGCCGCTCTACGAGAAGATCGCGGACAATATGCGCGAGAACGCGTTCGGCTACCTGCTGTTCATGCGCCTTGTGCCGCTGTTCCCGTTCTTCCTGGTGAACCTCGTGGCGGCGTTGTTCGACATGACGGCGCGCAACTTCGTGCTCGCGAGTTTCATCGGCATGGCGCCGGGGACGGTGATTTACGTCAATTTCGGCCGGCAGCTCGGAACGGTGACGAGCCTTCAGGATCTGCTGTCGCCGGGCGTGCTGGTGGCGTTGACCGGGCTTGG
>JBBQUA010000132.1:0-14481 GCA_038212905.1 Hyphomicrobiales bacterium | reverse complement strand
TGGCATCGCACCGGCCGTCCGCAGCCGCGCCAGGTCCTTTTCCGTGGTCACCAGCGTCAGCCCCTCGCGCCTCGCCTCGGCCATCAGGGTTTCGATCTCGGTTGGCGTAAACGGATGGTGATCGGCGAAGGCGCGCTCCCGGACCACGTCGATGCCAGCGGCGCGCAGCGTCCGGAAGAAGCGGCCGGGATCGCCGATCCCGGCAAAGGCCAGCACGCGCCTGGCGGCGAGCGCGGCCAGCGAGGCCTCGGTTGGCTTCAGGTGCGCTGCGAGCACCGGCGCGCCCCGCGCGGCGATCCGGGCCGCGACCGCGTTGGCCGCGGCGCCCTCGCCGATCACCACCAGCGCATCGGTGCGGGCGAGTTGCAACTCCAGCGGCGCACGCAGGGGACCTGCGGGAAAGACGCAGCCATTGCCGAGGCCGCGGTTGGCATCGATCACGATCAGCGCAGCGTCCTTGGCAATGGCGGGGTTCTGAAATCCGTCATCCATCAGGATCACGCTGGCGCCCTGCGAGCGCGCCAGAGCGACGCCGCCGGGGCGGTCGCGTGCGACCGCCACCGGCACTGTCCGCGCCAGCATCAAGGGTTCGTCGCCGACATCGGCGGCGCTGTGCCGCGCAAGGTCGACCATGATCGGGCCGCGCAACCGGCCGCCATAGCCGCGGCTGAGCACGACCGGCGTCTCGCCGAGATCGCGCAGCAGCCGGGTGAGAGCGTGCACGGTCGGAGTCTTGCCGGCGCCGCCGGTGTGATAATTGCCGACACACAATACGGGGATGCCGGCATCGAAACCCGGACGCTGCATGCGCCGCGACGTCACCGCGCCATAAAGAGCGCCAAGCGGCAGCAGCAAACGCGAACGCCAGGACGCGGGCCGGTGCCAGAAGGCCGGCTCACGCATTGGCCGCCCCCATCTCGATCCGCAACTGCAACAGATAGGGTTCGAGCGCGGCGAGCGTGCGCTCCAGCGCGCCGCCGAGCTGTTCAACCACGCGCGTCGAGGCCGCCAACGACACCTCGCGTGCCGCCGGATCGGCCAGCAACTGGCCGAGCTGCTTGACCAGCGCTTCCAGCGTGTCGGCCTGCCTGGCGCCGCCGGCGCGATCGAGCGCCTCGTAGACGTCGGTGAAATTGAAGACGTGCGGGCCATGCACGACCGAGGCGCCGAGCTTCACCGCCTCGATCGGATTCTGCCCGCCATGCGGAACCAGCGAGCCGCCCATGAACACGATCGGCGCCAGCCGATAGAACAGTCCGAGTTCGCCCATGCTGTCGGCGACATAGATATCGGTGGCCGCCGTCGGCAATTCCTCGCGCGAACGCAAGCCTGCGTGCAGCCCGGCGGCCGCGACCGTGCGGGCGATCGCTTCGCCGCGATCGACATGCCGCGGCACGATCACGGTGAGCAGCGACGGAAAGAATCCGGCCAGCGTTCGATGCGCCTCCAGCAGGATTTCCTCCTCGCCGGGATGGGTCGACGCCGCGACGATGATCGGGCGGCCGCGCGTCATCGCCATCAGCCGTTCCAGTTTGGCGGAGTCGGCGGGCGGCGCCGGTACGTCCAGTTTCAGGTTTCCCGTGGTGACGACGTTGCGGCTGCCGAGCGCCGCAAAGCGTTCGCCATCGAGCCTGGACTGGGCGAGGCAGACCTCGAACTTGCCGAGCAGTGCCGAGATCGTACCGCTCATCCTGCTCCAGCGCGGGAACGAGCGCTGCGACATCCGGCCGTTGACCAGCACCATCGGCAGCCGTCGCGCCGCGCTCGACAGGATCAAATTGGGCCACAGGTCGGATTCGATGAACAGCGCCAGCGAAGGCCGCCAGTGATCGAGAAAGCGGCCGACATAGCGCGGCGAATCGTACGGCACATATTGATGGATGATGTCGGCGGGGAACCGCTTGGCGACAATGGCCGCCGAGGTCACCGTGCCCGACGTCAGCAGGATTCGCAGATTGAGCGCGCGCAACCTTTCGATCAGGGCCGCCGCCGCCAGCACTTCACCGACGCTGGCGCCGTGAATCCAAACCAGCGGCCCGTGCGGCCGGATATCCGCGCTCATGCCGCGCCGCTCGCCGACCCGCGCCGGATCCTCCTTGCCCTGCTTCAGCCGCCGCTTGATCAGCGCCGGCGCCAACGGCACCATCGCGGAGGACAGCTTCCGGTAAACCCGCAGCGTCATCGGCAGGGAGTTAGTCAAGGCCTGCCTCCGGACGACCGACCAGGGCATAGGCGCGACGGGCCGCCTCGTTCAGGTAATTCTCGAGCTGGAGGCGACACTTTTCCATGGTCTCGGCATCGGCGTCCGGCGGTACGATAACCGCATCGACGCCGGTCACTGCACCGCGGCCGAATGGCAAATTGATGGTGGTGCGGTCCCAATTGTTCAACCGTATGAAACGGCTGGTCACCATCGCGAAGGGCACAATCGGCCGGCCGGATTCCCGCGCCAGCATGATGATGCCAAGGCCGGCCACCCGCGAGCGCTTCGGCACGTCGGCGGTCGAGGCGACGTTATAACCCTGCTCGAGCGCCTGCACCATCTGCCTGAACGCGCCGACGCCGCCCTTGCGGTTGAAGGCGCCGCCGTGATCGCCGGAGCCGCGGATGGTCTCGATGCCGAGCCGTTCGGCGGCAATGGCGTTGAACTCGCCGTCGCGATGCCGCGAGATCAGCACCTTGGCGCGATGGGTTGCCTTGGTCTTGATGAACGGCGTCAGGAAATGTTGGCCGTGCCAGAACGCCAGGATCAGCGGCTGGTGCGGCTCGACCATCTCATAGACGTTGGCCGGATCGAACGTGAACCTGTTGGTGAGCCAGACCAGCCGCAAATATTCGGCCGCGAGAAACCCCACCGCGCGCTGAACCCAGCGGCTGCGCAGCACGTTGCGAAGAAGCTTTTTCAACGGGCAGGCTTCGCGTCTTGACCTGGATCGAGCAGCCGGTGGAGGTGCACGACGAAGTAGCGCATATGGGCGTTGTCCACGGTCTGCTGCGCCTTGGCTTTCCAGGCGGCATGCGCTGACGCGTAATTGGGGAATACGCCGACAATCTCGACGGCATCGAGATCCTTGAACGTGGTGTGTTCGAGGTCGATCAGTTCGCCCCCGATGACGAGATGCAGCAATTGCTGCTGGGCACTATCTGGCATGTTTCCTTTTCCTAATGCGGGCCCGGCAGAGCAGCAGCAGTCTTAACACGTATCGAGTCGCGACGCGTATCGAGGACGCTCAGGGCAGCGGGTGGTTGCGAAAATGCTCGACAATGCGCGCATGACGATCGCGTCCCGCTGCCACCAGCACCCCGTGCGTCACCTCCCGGCGATTGTAGAGGATCGGATCCCCCGAGAGTGCGGTCATGTTACCATTCGCTTCCTGCACGATCAAATTAGCCGCGGCAAGGTCCCAGTCGCGGCTCTGGCCGCCGGCAAATGCCGCATCCAGGCCGCCATGCGCCACCCGGCACAGCCGAAGCGCCAGCGACCCGATTCGGGGGTGAAGCACCGTGTCACCGGACGACCGGTTGAGCCGTTCAACCAGCGGCTTCGGACCGGCAACGCGGGGGAAATCCAGCTCGGCGCCGGTTGCCGCGGTAACGGATACGTCGTTCAACGTCGCGCCCTGCCCGCGCACCGCGAAGAAAAACTCGTCGCTGACCGGCACGAACACCGCCGCCAGCACCGGCGTCGCATCTTGCACCAGCGCCACGCTCACGCACCAGTCTTCGCGGCCCGCGAGATAACCGCGGGTGCCGTCGATCGGATCGACGATCCACGTCAGCCGCTTGCCGAGACGCGAATCATCATCGATGCTTTCTTCCGACAGCCAGCCATAGTCCGGCGTGGCCGCGCGCAGCCTGCTCTCGAGCAGGTCGTTGGTCCTGATATCGGCCTCGGAAACCGGCGACGACGCGCCCTTGGTCCAGTTCTTCAGCTCGGTGCGGAACAGCGACAGCGCCAGCGCGCCGGCCTCGCGCACCGCATCGGTCAGCAGAGCGGCGTCGCGCGCCAGCATCTCGGGCGTCGCAATCCTGTCATCTACGCGCTCGGCGCTAACGTCCGCCAAGCGTCAATCCCTCGATACGAACCGTCGGCGCATTGACGCCGTAACGGAATTCCAGATCGTTGGCCGGCATCATCGACTTGAATATTTCGAGGAGGTGTCCGGCGATCGTCACCTCGCTCACCGCATAGGTGATCTCGCCATTTTCGATCCAGAAGCCGGAGGCGCCGCGGCTGTAGTCGCCGGTAACGCCGTTGACGCCGGAGCCGATCAGGTCGGTGACGTAAAATCCCTGTTTGATGTCGGAGATCAGTTCGGCCGGCGTGGGCTCGCCGGCCTCGAGATGCAGATTGTACGATCCCGGCGACGGCGACGACGATACGCCGCGCTGGGCATGGCCTGTCGTGACCAGTCCGAGTTCGCGCGCGGTCGCGCAATCCAATAGCCAGGAGGTCAGCACGCCCTCATCGATGATGGCGAGCTTCTTCACCTTGACGCCCTCGGCGTCGAACGACTGCGAGCGCAAGCCGCGCACCCGCAAGGGATCGTCGATGATGCGGATGTTCTTGCCGAACAATTGCTGGCCGAGGCGATCCTTCAGGAACGAGGTCTTGCGCGCGATCGAGGCGCCGTTCACCGCACCGACGAGATGGCCGACCAGCGAGCCGGAAACCCGGGGATCGAACACCACTGATACCTTGCAGGTCTCGACCTTGCGCGGATTGGCGCGCGCCACGGTGCGCTCGCCGGCCTTGCGGCCGACGCTTTCGGGCGAGGCGAGATCGGAGGCGTGCGGCGCCGAGGTGTAGTCGTAGTCGCGCTCCATGCCGGTCCCGTCGCCGACGATGGCGGTCATCGAGATGCCCTGGCTGGAGCGCAAATAAGAACCGTGAAAACCGGTCGAGGTCACCAGCACCATGCCGCCGATGCCGGTGGAGGCCGACGCCCCGCCGGATTTACTGACGCCCTTGACCGCGAGTGCGGCGGCCTCGGCTTCGCAGGCGCGGCGCTCGAGTTCGGAGGTCGAGGGAACCCTGGCGTCGAGTAGATCTAGATTGGGGAAATCGCGCGCCAGCAAGGATGGATCGGCGAGGCCGACATACTTGTCGTCGGGCGCCACCCGCGCCATCGCGACGGCGCGCTCGGCCAATTTCGCGACGCCATCGCCGCTGATGTCATTGGTCGAGACCACAGCCTGGCGCTGTCCAACCAGCACGCGCAGTCCGACATCATCGCCCTCCGAGCGCTCGGATTCCTCAACGCGGCCGTCGCGCACCTCGACGCCTTGCGAGATGCCGCGCACCGCCACCGCATCGGCGGCATCGGCGCCGGCACGTTTGGCAGCCTCGACAAGACGCTGCGCCAGTGTGCTCAGCGCCGATTGATCGAACAGGTCGGAAGAGGCTGCTTTCGAGGAAAGCGCCGATGCAGCGGATGGTGAAGAGATCACGAATAAAATCCCTTGGGATTGAGGGGCATTCAAGGGGCGTCGGGCGAGCCCCTAAAGCAAATCAGCAGACCCTTCAGATGTGCCTGATTCACAGCGATATCAAGCGTTTGTTGCAGCGGAAAGCGAATGATTTTCGGCTTGCCCGCAAGGTCTCGTCAATCATGTCGGCCAAGGTCTTGTCAATCATGCCGGCGGGTGACGCCGGATTAACCAGCCTTTTTAAGCGATTCCGGATCGGGCTCGGCTACGGTCTCACACATCGACCGGGAACATAATCCCGGCGGGGAGATAAAGCCGTGAGGCGTCAAACAGCAACAAGCGGGATTAATCCCGCCGGGTCGAGCCGCGCCTTGCGGCTCGACCCCCTTTCCCTGCCCGTCCACTTCGTTGCGCATGATACCCGCGCCGACGGCGGCGTGCGGAACATCGAACTTCACCGCGAACGTGTCGTGCTGCGCCGTGCCATCAGCGGCATGCAGATGGCGATCAACGTCCGCGTCAGCGATTTTCAGGGCATCGCGCTGCGCGGCATCGACGATGCGCAAGTGCTGATGCTGGTGCATCGCGATCCGTCATTGTCGATTCCATTGTGCGTCAGCTCCGACCGCGAAGAAATCGCGGATGCCTGGCAGATGTGGAGCGACATCTTCGCGCTGCCGCAAATCAGGGAAGACAAGACGCGCGAGCCCGCGCCGCGGCGCCGGCGCCATAACGCGATCCGGGCCCGGCGTCCGAAATTCCTGGTGCGGCGGCGCGCCGGAGACCTGATCAATCCGGCCAACATCCATCAGGGCGAGCGCGAGATTATCGCAAGGGATTGATTACTTCTTTTCCTGCCACACACACGGACGTCATCCTGAGGTGCGCGCCCTTGCGCGCCTCGAAGGATGGCTGCGCGCACCGTGGCTTATCATCCTTCGAGGCTCGCCGAAGTCCGCGGCGCAATTGCGCCGCTGAGCTCGCACCTCAGGATGACGAATTTGCTAGTGTGCCCGCATCACCGCATCGACCAGCAACCCCGCAAACAACAGCAGCCCCGCATCACGATTCGATTTGAACAGCCGCAGGCACAGCGCGGGATCTGAAATCTCGAGCCGGCGGACTTGCCAGACCATATGCGCGGCGAATACGGCCAACCCGATCCAGGCCGGGAAGCCGGCGCCGGCCAGCGCCAGTGCCGCGCCGATCAACAGCACCGCCAGACCATAAAATATCACCAGCGCCCGATGTGTGCGCGCGCCGAACAGGCGCGCGGTCGATTTCACGCCGATCAGCGCGTCGTCCTCGGCGTCCTGATGGGCATAGATGGTGTCGTAGCCGATCACCCAGGCGATCGAACCGGCATAGAGCAGCAGCGCCGTCGCATCGATCCGCCCCAGCGTCACCGCAAATCCCATCAGCGCGCCCCAGGAGAAGGCGAGGCCGAGCACGATCTGCGGCCACCAGGTAATCCGCTTCATGAACGGATAGACCGCGACGATGATCAGCGAGGCGATGCCGGTCATGACCGCGACACGGTTGAACTGCAGCAGCAACAGCAATCCGACCAGGGCCTGGGCGACCAGGAAGACCGCGGCCTGCGGCACGCTGACCTGTCCCGCCGGGATCGGCCGCGACCGGGTACGTTCGACCTGGGCGTCGAGGTCGCGGTCGGTAATATCGTTCCAGGTGCAGCCGGCGCCGCGCATGACGAAGGCGCCGAGGAAGAACAGCACGATCACGAACAGCAATTGGCTGACGTCGCGCGCGATGCCGGCGGCGAGCGCGGCCGACCACCAGCACGGCATCAGCAACAGCCAGGAGCCGATCGGCCGGTCGAAACGGGCGAGACGCAAATAGGGCCGCGACCAGGACGGCGCATGCGTATCGACCCAGTTGCCGGTGGCGTCGGCAACGCGGGCCGTGACGTCGCTCATCGGAAGGCGGTCATCGGGTGAGGACGTTGCCATTCAGGGTGTCGAAGGTGCTGCCGCCTTTTCGCACGGCGGTGGCTTCCGGTGCCGCCGCCGAAGAGCCGAGCACTTCGCTCAGGCTCGGGCCGGCCGGGCCGCGCTGCTGCACCTGCTGCGCCGCCGCGCAGACTTTCGTCCGCATACCCTCGGTATTCTTGTGGCCGGTTTTCATCTGCTCGGCGACCGACGGCGGAATCCCGCATCGCGCGGCGTTGGATTCGACGAATTTGATCATCTTGATTTCGGCCTGGCCGAAATTGCCGATCAGCTTGCAGGCTTCGTCCGGGGGCGCCTTGCGTTCGCCCGCGGCCTTGATCAACTTGCCGCGCTTCTCGGCCTCTTCGCGCAACGGCAGGAACTTCTTCATGCAGTCATCAGCAGGACCGCCTGCCTGTGAGGGAGGTGCAGGTGGGCGCTGGAAGCCAGAGCCGCCGGCGATCGGCGCCGCACCCGTGGCCGGAAACGGACTCGGACCCCCGACGGAAGCTGCGGGAGCCGCGCCATTGACCGGCGGAAATGGCGAGGCGTTGCTCGGCGCGGCCTGGCCGGGCAGCGGCGCCGGGAAAGCGCCTTGCGCAAAACCCTGGCTGGCATGGCAGGTCACGAGAGCCACGGTGAGCGGCACAATCAAGCGGCGGATGATCAAAGCTGTTCCTCCGGCACGGTCGAACGGTCCCCACGCCTTCCCAATAGAAGAGCGAACTCGAATAGGGGCTTATTACGATTCCTGCCGGCTCTTAACAACCTGCCGAATTTGGCAACAGCGCGGCGTAGAGCCGCGCTGTTGGGCAATATTTGCGTTAATTCGGCTACTTTGGGCTAAAAGGCAGCGCCGATTGGAACCTTGACCATGCCTCAACCCGATTTTCGCAGCCCCCGGCTGTTTGTCGATGCTGCGCTGGCGTCAGGCGAAACGGTCACGCTCGAGCGTAACCAGAGCAATTACCTCGGCAATGTGCTGCGGCTGGCCGCTGGCGACACGATCCTGGCGTTCAACGGGCGTGACGGCGAATGGCGGGCTGAGATCGCCGGCCGCAAACGGCCCGACAGTCTCGTCATCGCGACCCAGACCCGGGAGCAGGATCGGCTGCCCGATATTGCCTACGTCTTTGCGCCCCTCAAGCACGCAAGGCTCGACTATATGGTGCAAAAGGCGATCGAGATGGGGGCCTCGGCGCTGCGGCCGGTGTTGACCCGCTTTACCCAGGTCTCACGGGTCAACAGCGAGCGGATGCGCGCCAATGTCATCGAGGCCGCCGAACAATGCGGTATCCTGAGCCTCGCCGAGGTCGCCGAGCCGGTGCCGCTCGATCGCTATTTGAGCCAGCGCGACGGCCAGCGCCTGCTGGTGTTCTGCGACGAGGCCGCGGATGCCCAAAATCCCCTGCGGGCGCTGCAAGGCGAGCCGGCGGGATCCCATGGCATCGATATCCTGATCGGCCCCGAAGGCGGATTTGAAGAGGAAGAGCGCGCCAACCTGCTGCGGCAGCCGCACATCCTGCGGCTTTCGCTGGGACCGCGGATCCTGCGGGCAGATACTGCTGGCGTGGCGGCGCTGGCGCTGGTGCAGACGGCGCTGGGCGACTGGAGCGCGCCGGGAGGCTAGGCCAATGGGCCACCCCGGTTCCCGGTCGTCGGCCATCCCGGCCGGTCATTAAGCCAGCTGGCTATTCCCAGTCGAAACCCTGCCCGGGCCATGCTAAGGGCTGCGCCCTGACCTCTGGTTCCCCGTTTTTCGGGATAGTTGGACTTCGCGATGACCATGACCGCCGCCCCTCGTGCGACCGGATCCGCCGCATGGGCGGACGCCCTGCTATTGTCGTTCGCGCAGGCCGGCTACATCAAGGCCGAGCCTGATATCCTGCAGCCGGCCGAGCCGTTTCTGGACCTTTCGGGTGAGGACATTCGCAAGAGTCTTTACCTGACTACCGACCCCAGCGGCGAGGAACTGTGCCTCCGTCCCGACCTCACCATTCCGGTGGCGCGGGACTATCTCGCCTCTCCCGGCGCCGGTCAGCCGATGGGCTTCTGCTATCTCGGCCCGGTGTTCCGCTATCGCGGCGGCCGTCCCAGCGAATTCCTGCAGGCCGGCATCGAATCCTTCGGACGGGACGACCGCGCCGCGGCGGATGCCGAAATGCTGGCGCTGGCGCTGGAGGCGACAACCGCGTTCGGACTGACCGAGGTCGAGATTCGCACCGGCGACGTGGCGCTGTTCAACGCGCTGATTGAGGCGCTCGATCTCTATCCGGTTTGGCGGCGGCGGCTGATCAAGGATTTCAACCGCAAGGTCAGCCTGACCGAAGATATCGAGCGGCTGACGCTTAAGACCGCCCCCGGCCGCAACGAATATGAAGGCGTGCTCGCAGCACTGGCCGGCTCCGACCGCAAGGCGGCGCTGGCGCTGGTGACCGACTTGATGTCGATCGCCGGCACCACAAATGTCGGCGGTCGCACCGTCGCCGAGATCGCCGACCGCTTTCTCGAGCAATCGACCTTGAAGGGCGGCGCGCTGCCGCGCGACGCGCTCGGCACCATCAAGCGCTTTCTCGCGATCGCGGGCGATCCCAATGAGGCGGTCGCGCAATTGCGCGCACTCGCCGCCGACGCCAAACTCGATATCACTGCCGCGATCGACCAGTTCGAAAGCCGGATCGGCTTCATGGCCGCGCGCGGCATCGATACCGCCCAAACCCGTTTCTCCACCTCGTTCGGACGCGGCCTCGACTACTACACCGGCTTCGAGTTCGAACTGCACGGCAAGGGCAACGGCGCCGAGCCGCTGGTAGCGGGCGGTCGCTATGACGGGCTGATGACGCAACTTGGTTCGGCTGTACCGATCCCCGCGGTCGGATTTTCGATCTGGGTGGAATGCTTGACGCAGGCGGGCCGCCAGCCCGCCGCGAGCGGGAGCGCATCATGACCGCGCCATTCGTTCTGGCGGTTCCCTCCAAGGGCCGCCTGCAGGAACAGGCCGAGGCGTTCTTCACCCGCGCCGGATTGTCGCTGGCCAAGCCGCGCGGCGCCCGCGACTATCGCGGCACCATCGCCGGGCTCGACAATGTCGAGATCGCCTATCTCTCGGCCAGCGAGATCGCCTCACAGCTGGCGCGCGGCATGGTCCATCTCGGCGTCACCGGCGAAGATTTGGTGCGCGAAAGCATTGCCGATGCCGACAAGCGCGTCATGCTGATCGACAGTCTCGGCTTCGGCAGCGCCAACGTCGTGGTGGCGGTGCCACAGGCCTGGATCGATGTCCGCACCATGGCCGACCTCGACGACGTCACCACCGGATTCCGCGCCCAGCATAACCGGCGGATGCGGGTGGCGACCAAATACATCAACCTGACGCGGACCTTCTTTGCCGCGCATGGCGTGGTCGATTACCGCATCGTCGAGAGCGCCGGTGCTACCGAAGGCGCGCCTGCCGTCGGCACCGCCGAAATGATCGTCGACATCACCACGACCGGCGCCACGCTGGTCGCCAACGGCCTCAAAGTGCTCGACGATGGCGTGATCCTGCGCAGCCAGGCCAACCTCGTGGCATCAAGGGACGCCGACTGGTCGGACGCGGCCCGCGAGACCGCGCGCGTCATCCTGGATCACATCGCGGCAAGAGCGCGGGCCAGCAAATTCCGGGAGGTCCGTACCCGCTTTGCCGGCTGCGACGCGGCACTGCTGGCGGAAGCCCATCATCGCTTCGGCGTGGTCTCGCCGTTCGGCGGCCCGACGTCGTCGGGGATGGTCACGCTGCACTGTCCGCCGGCGCAGCTTTACGCGCTCGGCAGCTTTCTGCGCGACCATGGCGCCGAGACGGTGTCGGTGGCGTCGCTGGATTATGTGCTCGACCGCGACAACCCGCTGTACGCCAGGCTCGAGGCGTTTCTGCGGAGTTGAGGCGCAAAACCAGTTCCGTTCATCGTAGCGACAGCTAACAGCGAGTAGCATATGCTGTTGCGTAGTAGGTTTGGACCTGATCGATGATGCTGGGTACCGACGTTTCTGATCTGTCGACCACCGCGGCCACTGCCGCGGCGCAGGGGCTGTCGATCATCGTCCCCCTCTACAATGAGGCAGCCGGGCTGGCCTTTTTGCACCAGCGGATCGGCGCGCTGGCGAAGACGCTGCGGCAGCGCTACGGCCTGGGCTGCGAGGTCGTCTATGTCGATGACGGCAGCGCCGACACCACGCTCGACATTGCGCGCGGGCTTGGGGCCGAAGATCTCGACGTTCAGGTGGTGTCGCTGTCGCGCAATTTCGGCAAGGAGGCCGCGCTGATGGCAGGCCTCGACTATGCCCGGCTCGGCGCGGTGCTGTTCATGGACGGCGACGGCCAGCATCCGCCGGCTCTGGTCGAGCAGCTCGTCAGCCACTGGATCGAGGGCGGCTTCGATGTGGTCTATACCGCCAAGGCGCACCGCGACAATGAATCGCGGATGCGCCGCATCGCCGTCCATGGTTTTTACGCGCTGATCAATTGGGGCGCGCGGCAGAAAATCCCGGCCGATGCCGGCGATTTCCGGCTGCTGTCGCCGCGGGCCGCGGTCGCGCTGCGCCAGCTTCCCGAGCGCAATCGCTTTTTCAAGGGGCTGGCGAGCTGGATCGGCTTTCGCCAGATCCGCGTCGACTACGAACCGGCGGCCCGCGCCCATGGCGTCACCTCCTTCAGCCCTGGCCAGTTGATCGGGCTTTCGATCGAGGGCCTGACATCCTTCTCGGTGGCGCCGCTGCGTTTTGCCAGCCTGCTCGGCGTCGTGCTCGCCACCGTCGCCTTCCTGTTCGGCCTTATGATCCTGTGGGAAACCTGGATCAGCGGAAAATCCGTCCCGGGTTATCCCTCGCTGGTGGTCGGCCTGATGACCATCGGCGGCGTGCAGCTCATCATGATCGGCATTGTCGGCGAATATATCGGCAAGATTCTTTCCGAGCTGAAGGCGCGGCCGATTTATTTCGTGGCCGAGCACAGTGTGAAACGGGGCGCGCAAGAGGCCAGCACCGGCGCCGGCCTCGGCGAACGGACCGCCGCGGAATGAACCAGACCGCGCCGCCGCGCCGGATCTGGCTGTGCGCCGACGATTACGGCATCAGCCCCGGCGTCAACCGCGCGATCCGCGACCTGATCGAACGCGGCCGCCTCAATGCCACCTCGGTGATGACGGTCGGGTCCGCGATCGGCCGCGACGAAATCCTCGCGCTGCAGGCCGCCGCATCAGGCAGTCCGCGTTGCGCCATCGGCCTGCACGTCACGCTGACGGCGCCGTTCGCTCCGCTGACGATGCACTTTCGGCCGCTTGACGGCGGCATGTTCCTGCCCTTCCCGAAACTGCTGCGCGCCGGCCTGTTGCGGCGGCTCGATCCCGAGATGGTCCATGCCGAAGTGATGGTGCAGCTCGCGGCCTTCGGCGAGCTGTTCGGCCGCTCCCCCGACTTTGTCGATGGCCATCAGCACGCCCAGCTTTTTCCGGGGGTGCGCGACGGCTTTCTGGCCGCGGTGAAGCAATCCGCACCCGACGCCTGGGTTCGCCAGGGCGGACGCAATTTGCCCTTGGCCCGGCGGCTCGGCGCGCCCAAGGCGCTGGTCCTCGACACGCTGAGCGCGCAGTTTCGCCGCCGCGCCGCGCGCGCCGGTATCGCCTTCAATCCCGGTTTCGCCGGCGCCTATGATTTTTCGACGCAGCCGGATTTCGGCGTGCTGATGCGGCAATTCCTCGATGCGCTGCCGGAGGGTGGCCTCGTCATGTGTCACCCCGGCTTTGTCGACGACATCCTCGTCAGCCTTGACCCGCTGACCGTGCAGCGCGAGCACGAACATGCTTTTCTCGGCGGCGAGGAATTCCCGCAGCTGCTGGCGACGAATAAAGTTACATTGGGTTGAACTCGGCCGGGGAATTGCGCCGGACGCTTTGTCGCATACAGAAATTTAATCCGCCGGGGGATTACTTGCGACACAAACGCCCCCTACATCTCTCCCGCGCCCCCGGCGCCAGGGAGAGACGACATGACACCGCAAGAACGCCAACTGGTTGACGATCTTTTCGACCGCCTCTCGAAGGTGGAGGGTGCAGCGCGCGATCCCGACGCAACAGGCGCGATCGCACAGGGCCTGCGCACGGCGCCCAATGCCGTCTACGCGCTGGTGCAGACCGTCCTGCTGCAGGACGAAGCGCTGAAGCGCGCCCACAGCCGCATCCAGGAACTGGAAGACCAGGACGAACAACCCCAGGCCGGCGGTTTTCTCGATTCGATGCGCGAAACGGTTTTCGGACAAACGCCGCAGCGTGGCTCGGTGCCGAACGTCCGGCCGCCCGAGCTTCCCCGCCGCGCGACATGGAACAGCGGTCAGGTCATGCAGCAGGCGCAAGGTCCCGAACAATATAATCAGGCGCCGTACAGCCAGCAGCCCCAAGGGCAACCTTATGGCGGCCAACAGGCGCCGATGGGCGGAGGCGGCGGTTCATTTCTCGGCACCGCGGCGGCCGCGGCGGCCGGCATGGTCGGTGGCTCGCTGCTGCTCGGCAGCATCCGCTCGATGATGGGCGGCGGCGGCAACCAGCAGAGTTTTGGTGACAGCGCGAACGCGGGCGACGGCGGCGGTCACCGCGGCAGCATCGAGGACCGCCGGCCGTGGGGCGGCGATCAGTCCGGCGGCGATCTGGCGAAGCAAGCCGGGATCAACGACATCGGTTCGTCCGGACGCCAAGCCAGTAACGACGATGGTTCGTCTCGCGCGGGATTGTTCGATACCGCCTCAAACGACGACGATCACGACGACATGGATCTGGATTCCGACGATTTCGGCGGCGACAGCGACGACGTCTGAGGATCTTCTGCCGACACCGAAGCGGAACGGCCGCCCACCGGGCGGCCGTTTTCGTTTTGAGCCGAGCAAACGAGATCAGATCACGACGACCCTGGCGCCGACATTGACGCGGCCATAGAGATCGATGACGTCCTCGTTGCGCATCCGGAAGCAGCCGGACGAGACATTGGTGCCGATGGTCCAGGGCTCGTTCGAACCGTGGATGCGATAGAGCGACGATCCCAGATACATCGCGCGGGCGCCGAGCGGATTTTGCGG
>JBBQUA010000131.1:0-14541 GCA_038212905.1 Hyphomicrobiales bacterium | reverse complement strand
AGCGCGCCGAACTGGACGGTTTCGCCGATATCCTCGTCGAAATTGATGATGCGCCCGGTGATCTTGTCGAGCCCGGAAAAGCTCGCCTTCTTGTTGACGATCTTCTGCGCCGGCGGCTCGGTGACCACCTCGTCGCCGGGCTGAATGCTGGCCGGCGTCTGCGGCACGGCACCACCCCTGGGCTGGCGCTGTCCCGGCGGCAAGCCCGGCAGCGGATTGGCGCTCGGCGGCGCGACCGCGATGCCGGGCGCGGTATTTTGCGGAATGATGGTGGTGCCCGGCGGCGGCGCCAGCGGTTGCGACTGCACCGATCCAGGCGGCGGCACGCCCTGCCCCGGCGGCGGACGGTTGGGCGTCGGCAGCAGGCGGCCTCTCGGCAGCTCCGGCACCTGCTCGTCGTCGTCGTCGGGCTGCTCCCTGCCGCGCGGAATAGCCCCGGGCGGGCGCGGCGCCGGATCGGAAAAGATATTGCCGATCTGCGCGTGCGCCGGCGGCGCAAGCGAGATCGTCGTGGCGGCCACGAGGGCCGCGATACCTGTCAGGGCAATGGTTCGAAACATCTCGCGGCTTTAAAAGGCGAATCGGGCTCGCGACATTGTACAGACTAATCCGCCGCTCGCAGGACCATCGGTTAACACGGCGAATACGGCGGGGAAAGGGCGGTTTACCCCCCGCCCCGCCTACTGGTCAGCCCCCGTCACAAATGAAATAGTCTGACACGATCAAGCTTCGCGCAAGGCCGCAGCGCCGAGCCAGAGGACATCCGGGGGAACCGGAGCAACAGGGGAAACACCGCCATGACCGATCGTATCAGGCTCGATGGCCGGGTCGCCGTCGTCACCGGGGCTGCCGGCGTCATCGGCACCGCGACCATGCGGCTATTGGCCGAACGCGGCGCCCGGCTCGTCGCGGTCGACCGCCGGGAACAGGATCTGAAAGAAGCGATCAAGGATTTGCCGGCCTCGGCGCAGGCGCTGGCCGTCACCGCCGACGTCACCGATGAGGACGAGGTCGCCGGCTACGTCCGCGCCGCGGTCGACACCTTCGGCGCCATCGACGCCTTTTACAACAACGCCGGGATCGAAGGCGACATCAAGCCGATCACGGAATATTCGCTGGAGATGTTTCGCCGCGTGCTCGACGTCAACGTGGTCGGGGTATTTCTGGGGATGAAACACGTACTCCCGGTGATGCTGAAGCAGAACAAGGGCAGCATCATCAACACCGCGTCGATTGCCGGCCTGATGGGATCGCCGCATATCGCGGTCTACAGCGCCAGCAAGCATGCCGTGATCGGGCTCACCAAAACAGCGGCATGGGAATGCACCGGCACCGGCGTGCGCGTCAATTGCGTCTGCCCCGGCCTGATCGACAGCCGCATGCTCTCCACCATCCTGCAGGGCCGCAACGGCGGCAATTCGCCGCCTCCGATCGACAAGATCGTCGACCGGATTCCGGCGCGGCGGATGGGACAGGCCTCCGAGGTCGCCTCCATCGTCGCGTTCCTCGCATCCGACGAGGCGAGCTACGTCTCGGGCTCGTCCTACACCGTCGATGGCGGACGAACCGCCGCGTAAAAGGTCGTCGTTCCGGGATGGTCCGAAGGACCAGACCCGGAACCTCGAGATTCCGGGTTCGATGCTGGCGCATCGCCCCGGAATGACAACTTCAACAAGAAGGTCCTCCCATGCCCGCTGTCCTCGATCCCGATGCCGCCGCCGTCTTCAAAGCCTTCCAGGAGGCCGGACGGCCGCCTTACGAGACGGTTGGGCATGTCGTGGCGCGCCAGCTCTATCTGGCCGGCCGCGTCGTCTCCAACCCGGAACCATCAGAGCTTGAATCGGTAAAACCGCTTGCGATCCCCGCCCCGCACGGCGCGATTCCGGCGCGCATCTACACGCCGAAAAATCCGAGACGGACAGACGGTCTGGCGCCGGCGCTGGTGTTCTTTCATGGCGGCGGCTGGGTGATCGGGGATCTCGATTCCCATGATGTGGTGTGCCGCAAGCTGGCCGACGAAGGCCGGCTGATCGTGATATCGGTCGATTACCGTCTCGCGCCGGAACACAAGTTTCCCGCAGCGGTCGATGACGCCATCGCCGCGACGAAATGGATCGCCGATAACGCACAACAGCTCGGGATCGATGCTTCAAGGCTGAGCATCGGCGGCGACAGCGCCGGCGGCAATCTCGCCGCGGTGGTGGCGATCGCGGCGCGCGACGGCAATGGTCCCGCGATCGCGGGTCAGCTGCTGATCTATCCCGCCACCGATTTCGCGATGACGCATCCCTCGCACCGCGAGCCGGAGACCAGCATCCTGCTGACGCATTCCGTGATCAAATGGTTCAAGGACCACTATCTCGGCGACGCCGACATCCACGACTGGCGCGCCTCGCCGGCGCGCGCCACCACGCTGCAAGGCTTGCCGCCGGCCTATGTGCTGACCGCCGGCGCCGATCCGCTGCGCGACGAGGGCGACGAATACGCGGCACGACTGAAAGAGGCCGGCGTCGCCGTCACCTACCGGCACTTTGCCGGCCAATTCCACGGCTTCTTCACCATGGGCAAGTTGCTGCAACAGGCCAATGTCGCCGCCGGCGAGATCGGCGCCTGGCTGAAGGCGCTGAACTAGGCGCGGCGGTCGCGACGAGGTGCGCGCCGGCCCCGTGCAATGCATGAGTGTGCCTATAAAGGCACAGACGGTCATGATTGTCGGAGGATGGAACTCGCCGCATTGACCGGATGGAACCCGTCATGGGAGGTTGCGTGACGGGATGACGTGGCGTCGGCCGAGCGCAGTGCTCGACGATGTGAAACAGCGACATTTTCGCCCCGGCCAAGAACAAGCGCTTTGATGTCGGAAATGTCGTGGGCAGCGCTGTGCGCCTGCACTGATTTCACACAACCGGGAAACAACACCGCTGCGCGACGAGTCGCAGCAGCTTCGCGGCGGCTCGGCCGACTGGCCGGGTCGGCGTCGGTGCTGGCGCTCGCCCTCGGCGCGGCTGGCCCCGCGCGCGCGCAGACCGCCTGGACCGGCACGACCTCAACCGACTGGTTCATCGCCGGCAACTGGTCGGCGGGCGTCCCGACCGGCGGGGTCAATACGACGATCGACACGAATACCCCCAATGCCACCGTGGTCGGCGCGGCCGGTGCGCAAGCCAACACGCTCTATGTTGGCTTCTCTTCAGGCAATACCGGCACGCTAACCATCCAGAACGGCGGCACGTTGGCCAACGGCTTTGGCAACGTCGGATTCAACAACAGCTCGACCGGCAGCGTGACGGTCGATGGCACAGGCTCGAGCTGGAGCAGCGGTGCTATCACGCTGGGCGCAGCTGCCGGCGCCACCGGTACAGTGACGGTCACGAACGGCGGCGCGGTGAGCAGTACCTCCACCGAGGTCGGCAATCAGAGTTCCACTTCGAACAGCGTGACGGTGGATGGCATTGGCTCGACCTGGACCAATTCCGACTATTTCATGGTCGGTGGCATCGGCCGCGGCGCGCTGACAATCAGGAACGGCGGCGCGGTAAGCAACGTTGCCGGCTACATCGGCCAACAGGTCGCCGCGGTCGGCACCGTCATCGTCGATGGCGCCGGCTCGACCTGGACCAACTCCGATATCCTGACTGTCGGCAACTCAGGCAGCGGCACGCTGACCATCCGCAACGGCGGCGTGGTCTCGGCGACGGACGTGATCCTTGGCTTGTTGGGCGGCTCCGGCACCCTGAATATCGGCGCGGCGTCAGGCCAGGCCGCGGCCGCCCCGGGCACGCTGACCACACCCAGCGTCTCCGTCGGGACCGGCTCCGGCGCCATCGTCTTCAATCATACCAGCGCGAACTACACCTTCGCCCCGACAATCTCCGGCGCGGTGACGGTGGAGGTCGATGCCGGCACCACCATCCTGACCGCGACCAATACCTATGGCGGCGCCACCACGGTCAATGGCGGCATCCTGACCGTCAACGGCTCCATCGCCAATTCCGCGGTCACGGTGAACAGCGGCGGCACGGTCGGCGGCACCGGCACGGTCGGCGCCACCCAGGTCAACGCCGGCGGCATATTCGCGCCGGGCAACGGCACGGCGAACTCGTCGCTGAATGTCACGACCAGCCTGACGCTTCAGGCCGCTTCGATCTACATGGTGCAGGTCAATCCGGCCACCGCGTCCTTTGCCAATGTCACCGGCACCGCAACTCTCGGCGGCGCCACCGTCCACGCGACTTTCGCGGCTGGATCCTATGTCTCGAAGCAATACACCATCGTCGCGGCCACCGGCGCGGTCAGCGGCACGTTCGATCCGACGGTGGTTAACACCAACCTGCCGTCCAACTTCCACACCACGCTGAGCTACGATCCGACGCACGCCTATCTCAACCTGGCGCTGAATTTCGCAATACCCGGTGGCCTCAACGGCAATCAGCAGGGCGTCGGCAATGCCTTGACGAATTTCTTCAACACCACCGGCGGCATTCCGATGGTATTCAGTTCGCTGACGCCGGCGGGTCTCTCGCAGGCCTCCGGCGAGGCCGCAACCGGCGGACAGCAGACCACCTTCAACGCCATGACCCAATTCCTCGGCGTCCTCACCGACCCGTTCGCCGGGGGGCGCGGCGACGCGGCCGGTGGCGGCGCGACGGCGTTCGCGGCAGAGAGCGACGCCGCGAATGCCTATGCGGTCGCACGCCAGCGCAGCAGTGCCGAGCGCGACGCCTATGCGATGTTCAGCAAGGCGCCGCCGCGCGCGGGCAACGATCCGCGCTGGAGCGTATGGGCCTCAGCCTTCGGCGGTGCGCAGACAACCGATGGCAATGCGGCGATCGGATCGAACACGGCGACCAGCCGCGTCTTCGGCACCGCGGTCGGCGCCGATTACAGGTTCTCGCCTAACACCGTCGCGGGCTTCGCGCTCGCAGGCGGCGGCACCAATTTTGCCATCGCCAGCGGATTCGGCTCCGGACGTTCCGACCTGTTCCAGGCCGGCGCATTTGTGCGTCATGTCGCGGGACCGGCCTATGTCACCGGCGCGCTGGCCTATGGCTGGCAGGATGTCACCACCAACCGCACGGTCACCATCGCCGGCGTCGACCAGTTGCAGGCGCGGTTCAACGCCAACGCCTATTCCGGCCGCATCGAAGGCGGCTATCGCTTCGTCGCGCCGGGCATGGCGATGGGGATAACGCCCTACGCCGCGGGACAGTTCACCAGCTTCGATTTGCCGGCTTATGCCGAGCGGGCTCTGGCCGGCGCCAACACCTTTGCGCTCGCTTACGGCGCGAAGAATGTCACGGCCTCGCGCAGCGAAGTCGGGCTTCGGACCGATCACTCGTTCGCGATGCAGGGGGGTATCTTCACCCTGCGTGGTCGCGCGGCATGGGCGCACGATTTCAATACCGATCGCACCATCGGCGCCACGTTCCAGACGCTGCCGGGCGCCTCTTTCGTCGTCAATGGCGCCGCGCAGGCTGCCAACGCTGCCCTCGTGACCGCATCCGCCGAAATGAAATGGCTGAGCGGCTGGTCCGCCGCCGCCACCTTCGAGGGTGAGTTCTCCAACGTCACCCGAAGCTATGCCGGCAAGGGCGTGGCGCGATATTCCTGGTAGGCCGACGACCTCCGGTTAACAAATCCGGCGCTGAGCCTACTCGCCCGCGCCGCCCGCCGCAGCGATTGCGGCGGCTGGGCGAACGCGCGGCGTATCCGCTCCGGATCGCGAAAGCCGGTGGTTTCGGCGACGCGCTCGATCGCCTCGCTGGACGACTGCACGCGCTGCCGCGCCGCCTCGATCGGCAAGCGCGCCACCGCGTTTGGCGCGCTGCGATCAGTATTTCGCCAGCACCGCCGGCATCGGGCTGAAGTGATAGTTCACGCCGAACTTGATCAGCTGCAGGTCCTGCGGCATCTTGCTGAACGACTGCGTGTAGTCGATGGTTCCGACCTGCGGCGGCGCGTTGATCGTTGCGCTGCCGATTCCGGTGAAACCCTGTCCGGCCATCCTGATATAGTCGTATTCGATCCTGGCCGACCAGTTCCCGCCCAGCGCATATTCAGCGCCGGCGCCCACCACAACGCCGGTATGGACCGCCTTCGCATTCGCGGCGAAGGTCGCGCTGCCTGCACCGGCGATGATCTGGGTTGCGCCAAACGAATGTTGCTCTTGCGCGATCGCCAGGCCACCCTTGCCGTAGAGCAGCAGCTTGTCGCCGACCACGAAGCCGGCACGCGCACTGGCGATCGCAAGCCAGTCGATCCTGCTTTCGAGCGTGGTCGTCTGGCTAGTACCACCAGACGCGAAGGCAAAGGTCTGGCCGCCCCTGATACCGGTCCACAGCCATTCGCCCTCGACGCCGAACACGAACACACCCGACTGCACGTTGACGCCGCCGGCGCCACCCGCCAGCCAGCCGTCCACGTTGTACTTTCCGTTGGCCGGGTTGAGCGGATCGGCGACATCCGGCCATTCATTGTGGCCAAAGCCGTAGCCGCCTTGGACGCCGATATAGGCGCCGGTCCAGTTATGGCCGGGCGCAGCGCGCACCGGCGCATAGGACGGATCGACCGCGATTCCGCCGAAGCGATAATTGGCGCCGATCTTGACGACATGCAGCGCCTGTTCGATCGGCATGTCGGTGACAAACGGAGTGTTGCTCTGCGTACCGGCAAATCTTACGTTCCGGTTGCCCGCGTGAAAATAGTCGTATTCGCCCTTGAGCGACCAGTTTCCGCCCAACGCATATTCCGCGCCGAAGCCCAGCATCGGCAAGACACGCGTCTCACTCCCGCTTGCCGTAGCCGACACGGTGGCGCCGGGGATCTGGGATATGCTGACCGCGAAGGAATGATCTTCGTGCGCGACGGCGATGCCGGCCTTGGCAAACACGAACCAGCGGTCGGCCGCGAGCCCCCCCCTTCCGGCAAGAGTCACCAGGCCATCGACCCTGGAGTTCGTCGCCAGGTTCTGCTGAGCCCCGATGGCCGCTCCACCGAAAGAGACGTTCTGCGAACCCTTGATATCAGCCCATGACCCATCGAGTTCCAGACCAAAGACAAAGCTCGCGATCTGCTTGTTGATGCCAATCTGTCCGCCGCCGAGGAATCCGCGAGCGACGAAATCGGAAGCAAATAGATCGTAATCCTTCATGCCGCCGCCATAGCCGGCATGCACGCCGATATAGACGCCGCTCCAGTCGATGAACGCCGGCGCCGGCGCGAACGCCTTGACCGGCATGTCGGCGGCCAGAGCCGATCCGAAGCAAAGCATCGCCCCTGCTGCCGAAACGGTAAGTCGAAGCAGAGTCCTTTCTCTGCCCATTGCCCCGTTCAGTGTAGCCATCTCGACAATCCTCTCGAAGCACGAACGACGCCGACTCTACGCAAACGAGCGCCAGTTTCCCCGGAGGTATCGCAAGGTCGCGATCGAGACTTGGGCTCGGACGACAATCGGCTGGGCGTCAGGCGCTAAGACGCCTGATGATGCGGGAATGCCACATCCAGCTTTCACCGGCCGCCATGAACCGGATGCTTCGGGACGACGTCTAACGCTCGATGCGCCGAGCCCCGCGCATGGAGCGACCGCTGCGGCGGCCGCGTGGAAACATCAGCAAGGACAATATGACCCCAGGTACTATTGCCGGCATCGACCATGAATATGGCTCTCCGCTGTTTCGAGCGGGTCGCTTGTCTCGATGCGTATCCAAGGATCGGCTGCCCGGGCATGACTGATATCCCAAGCCACGTCTCTGCCTTCTCGACGGACGCGTTGCCGGAGAAGGATCGCTACGCAGCGTTCGTCGAAGATCACGCCCGAAAGCTGTATCGGATCGACGTCAGGCGCCATGACGCCTCCCCCTTCTATTCGCGCCTGCGCATGACGCAGCTCGGACCCAACCGCTGCATGGAAGTGGAATATTCCGCCGCCAGCTATGGCCGCACACCAGGCCTGACCCTGGATGGCAATGACGACTTCATGATCCCCGTGAGCGTGGAGCTGCCGTTCACGTCTTCCAGGCTCGACCTGAAAGTCGGAGTCGGGCAAGGCATTTTAATCGATCTTTCAAATTCCGGGTTTTTGGCGAATACCACGGGCGGCAAGGCCCAGATGTTCTGGATGCCGCGAAAGACCGTCATGCAACTCGTTCCATGCGCTGAAGATAAAGCGCGGGAGGGCATCGTCTGCGACAGCATCGAGATGAAACTCCTGAGTGCGTACATCAATGCGGTGCTCACCGTACCCGACGCCAGCCCGGCGATGCTGCAGATGGCCGGCAACCACATGCTTGATCTGGTGGTGCTTGCTCTCGGCGCAACAGGCGAGACCGCTCAAGATGCAGGTTCACGAGGCTTGAAGGCTGCCCGCGGCCTTTCGCTCCGCCAAAGCGTGATCCAGCGATTACACGATCCCGGACTGAGCCTGACCGACATCGCCAAGTCGAATGGGCTCTCGGAACGCCATGTCCAGCGCCTGTTCGAGGATATCGGCACAAGCTTCTCCGGCTACCTGCTCGATCGGCGTCTTGAATTCGCGCACCGCCTGCTGCTCAATCCGTTGCACCGCAACCGCCGCATCACCGACATTGCGCTCGATGCCGGCTTTGGCGATCTGTCGCATTTCAACCGAAGTTTTCGAAAGCGCTACGACGAGACGCCATCGGACGTTCGCGCGCGGTTGCGTGGTGAATAATGCCGGCCAGCTTCCGCACTGTCGGACGCCAGGGGTAACTAGATGTGACTTAGCGCGGCGCGGCGATGGCCGCGCAACGCCATTCATCTGTCGTCGCAACGGCTGAAGCGCCTCGCCCTATCCCGCCCGCGCCGCGCGGCGCAGCGATTGCGGCGGCTGGCCGAAGGCGCGGATGAAGGCGCGGCGCATCCGCTCCGGATCGCGAAAGCCGGTGGTCTCGGCGACGCGCTCGATCGCCTCGGAGGAGGATTGCACGCGCTGGCGCGCCACCTCGATGCGCAGGCGCTCGACCGCCTTCGACGGCGTGGTGCCGGTCTCCGCGATGAAGGCTCGGGCAAAATGCCGCGAACTCATGCCGGCCTGCTCAGCCAGGTCCTCGACCGTCAGCGGCGCTTCGAGATGCTCGCGCGCCCAGGCCAGCAGCGGCCCGAAGCGTCCCGCCGGCGCCTTCAATTCCAGCAGCGAGGAGAATTGCGACTGGCCGCCGCTGCGGCGATGATAGAGTACGAGCTGGCGCGCGGCCTGCTGCGCGATCTCGTCGCCAAAATCCTCCGCCGCGATCGCCAGCGCCAAATCGATGCCGGCGCTGATTCCGGCCGAGCTCCAGATGTTGCCGTCGCGGACGAAGATGCGATCAGGCTCCAGCTTCACCTTGGGATAGGCTTTGACAAAATGCCCGGTGCGCTGCCAGTGCGTGGTGGCGCGGCGGCCGTCGAGCAGGCCTGCTTCGGCCAGGATGTAGGCGCCGGAGCAGACGCTGGCGACACGGATGCCGCGTTTTGCCATCCCCCGCACGAAGGCCAGCGTCTTCTCGCACCGCGCCGCCTGCCGCACGCCCTCGCCGCCGGCCACGATCAGGGTGGTGATAACAGCCGACGGTTTGAGCCCGCGCGCCAGCATCTCGATGCCCGACGTGCTGCGGACCGGACCCGGCGTCACCGCCAGCACCTTGATCGACGGCGGCTGACCGGCGAAACGGGCGGCGATCTCAAGCGCCGAAATCGGCCCGGCGGCGTCCAGCAACTGGAAATCGGGAAATATCAGCACGCCGATCATGATATCGCCTATGTCCTGAAATGAGGGAAATATGGCATTTCGGACGGAATGGCATCATGACAGGCTACGCCGGTCAAGCCATACTTTGAAAGGGACGCCCTCATGTCCGCGCCGCTTCAGATCGGGATCGTGGTGTTTCCACGGGTCACCCAGCTCGATTTCACCGGCCCGCTGCAGGTGTTTTCCAGCGTGCCCGGCGCACAGGTGCACTTGATCTGGAAGCGGATCGAGCCTGTCGCGAGCGACTCGGTGCTGACTATCACGCCGACCGTCAGCTTCGCGGATTGCCCGCAGCTCGACGTGATCTGCGTGCCCGGCGGGCAAGGCACCGACGACATGGTCAATGACGAGGAGATGCTCGTCTTCCTGCGCCAGCAGGCCAAGGCGGCAAAATACATCACCTCGGTTTGCACCGGATCGCTGGTGCTGGGCGCGGCTGGTCTGCTGAAAGGCTATCGCGCGGCGACGCACTGGACCGCGATGGATTTCCTCACCGCGTTCGGCGCGACACCGACCAAAACGCGCGTCTGCGTCGACCGCAACCGCGTTACCGGCGGCGGCGTCACCGCGGGCATCGATTTCGCGTTGACGCTGGTGTCTCTGCTGGTCGACCGCCGCACCGCGGAAGCGATCCAGCTGCGGCTCGAATACAATCCGGCGCCGCCGTTCAATGCCGGCTCGCCCGACACCGCGCCGCCGGAAGTGCTCGCCTTCATGAAGGACAGAATCGCGGCTTCGCAGATGCGTCGCGGCGAGATGATCGCCCGCGCCGCTGCAAGGCTATCAGGCTAGCGCGACCGGCGTCCCCAGCCGGTTTGCGAGGCCCGTTACAGAAGCCCGGGCCAGCCCAAGCCTCGACAGCAGCCATGCGGCTAAGCCATCGCGGCGCGTGGGGCCTGCCTCAGTTTGGCGAAGATGATGCCGTGGGTAATCAGATAGAACGGCACCAGCAGTGTCGGGATATTCGACCATGGCAGCGACGCCATCGCGGTGGATCCGATGGCTTCGCCGAATATCTGGATCGGCGATCCCGGCGCCGATACGGCACCAAGCGACACGGCCATCACCAGATCCAGCGCGCCCAGGATGTTCCACGCCAGCACCGCACGGCGATTACCCCTGGGATTGCGGGCAGTCGCCAGCGTCAGCGGTATCGCGGTCAGGCCGACAATGACATCGCCCCACCCGGCACTTTGCGGGAACGGCCCGCTCAAGCGTCCCTGCAGCGCCAGCAGCACCATGAAGGCGCCGGGTACGATGCGCATGATGTTGAGGCCGACCAGCAGTGTCACCGGCAGCGCCAGCAACGCCTCGCGCGCCCTTGCGAACAGCAGCGCCGCGATGCCGACGACCATGACAGGCAAAGCGACCATCACGCCGACCACGGGCACCGGCGTCGCGGTCGACGCGTAGGCTCCGGTGGTGGCGAGCGCGATCGCCGGACCAATCCACGATCCCGCGATCGCCACCGTCGCCAGCTTCTGCACCACGGACAGCTGCATCATGGCAATGGCGGCGTTCAGGTTCACCGCGATCGCCGCGGTAAGAAGCATTGTTCCGATCAGATCGAGCATTTGACATCTCCATTTATGTGTATATACACCTATTCAACTAAACGAATATCCGAGTTGATTTCGCTCATTCCAGACTGCGGGAGGCCAGAACTTTCAGCGCGGCCTCGCCCTCGGCGCCGAGCAACCTGCCGACATGGGCCTGCGCTTCGGACCAAAATGGAAAGCCGCGGCGAACCATGCCCCGCCCTTGCGCGGTAATCGCAATCATTCGCGCGCGCGGGTCGTCGCCTGGCTTGATCGAGATCCACTGCTTGGCTTCGAGCGGCGTCAGATTCCGCGTCAGCGTGGTGCGCTCCAGACCCAGCAGCCCTGCGAGCTTGCCGATCGGCATTTCGCCGCGCAGCATCAGCTGCGACAGGATCGTGAACTGCGTGGCACGGATCCCCGATTTCTGCATGTAGCTGTCATAGAGTCGGGTGATCTTGCGCGACGCCTGCCTTGACGCCAGGCAGAAGCAATCGGCGCAGGCCATGTAATCGGCGGCATCGGGTTCGCTGGATCGTTTCATGCGAATGAGTGTAAGTACACTCAAATGGCCGCGCAAGAGGCGGGACGCGACGTCGGCCGAATTTATCTGAAACTCAGTTGCCCGGCGTCCAGCGCTGGTAATCGCCGGTCGCCGCGGGACGGCGGCCGCTGGCCAGCGTCGAGCCTGCGGGCCGGTAGGCCGCCGGAGTCCCGGTCATGTTGGGGACATGCGGCTTTTCCCATTCGCGCGGCGTGTAGGTCTCTTCGGTCGGCGCGACGTCGACGGTGTGATGCAGCCAGCCGTGCCAGGACGGCGGCACCCGGGTGGCCTCGGCATAACCGTTATAGATCACCCAGCGCCGCTGGAAGCCGAGCGAGGCGTCGATCTTGCCGCCCTTGGTGCGGTAATAGAGATTGCCCTGCTCGTCCTTGCCGACCAGCTCGCCGAACCGCCAGGTCCACAATTGCGTGCCAAAGGTCTGGCCGTTCCACCATGTGAAGAGCTTCAGAAAAAACAGTTTCATGCGCGAGGCCGGTTCGAGAACACTGCTAACTCTGATGCCATTGGTGGGCCGGATTGTCCAGTTGAGGCCAACTTACCCCGGCCGGCGGCCTGCGGAGCGCAGCGGCAACAACTTTGTGTGACCGGCCGTCGCGGAATCGGCGCAATCCGTTCATTCCGCATACAGTTCAGGACTGACAGTCTTGGCCACGCACAATTGGTGCGGGGCCCGGGAACGTCCGACCTGTCCGAGTGTTTTAGACGCAGTCCCGTGAATGGAGCCGATAATGACCAGTCTTAAAGTTTTGAGTGCGGCCGCTGTGATGGCCCTGATGTTGCCCCTGGCTGCGCCCACCGCGAGCTTTGCTCAGGATAAAGGTATGCGAGGCGGCGGTGGCGCCGCAATTGGCGGCGGTGGTCGCGGTGGTGGTGGAGGTGGCGGCGGTGTCGCCATCGGCGGTGGGGCTCGGCATTTCGGCGGTGGCGGTGCACCCGGACCGCGCATCGGCGGCGGCGGAAACTGGGCGGGCGGCGGCCACGTCGGTGGTCCCCGGCGGCACTATGGTGGTGGCGGCGGCTTCATCCCCGGCCTGGTGATCGGCGGCGCTCTCGGGTCGACCTATGGCTATTACGGCTCGCCGGGCTACGGCTATTATGACGACGGGTATTACGATGAGCCCGTCGTCGCGGTTGCCCCGGGTGGCGATGCTGTCGAATACTGCCGGCAGACCTATCGCTCCTACGATGTGCGATCGGGAACCTATCTCGGCTATGACGGCCTGCGGCACCCCTGCCCGTAAAGACGTCCGGAATCGACTGAACATGAGGACGGCGCATCCCGTTGCGCCGTCCTTTTTCGTTTCCGTCCTTTTTCGTTCAGGAGCGCAGCGCCATCGTCACGCCGCCGAGCGTCACCACCAATGCCGTGATTTCGCGCAGGCCCAGCGGCTCGTGCAGCATCGCGCCGGCGGAGAGCACACCGAACACGGGCACCAGCAGCGTGCCGATCGAGGCGGTCGCCGCCGGCAACCGCTCCAGCGCCGCGAACCAGCAGACGTAGCACAGGCAAAACTGGATCAGCGTCATATAGGCCATCGACGCCCAGCCGACCGATGACAGCGCCGCCAGATGCGGCTGCTCGACGACGAGCCCGACGATCGCGATCGGCAGGCAGCCGATGCCGATCTGCCAGGCCGCCAGCGACAATGGCGGCATCGCCAGCGGAAAATGTTTTGTCAGCACGGTGCCGAGCGCGACGCAGAGCGCGCCCGCCAGCACGCACAAAAATCCCGGCAGCTTTTCGAGGCTGGCCTCGATGCCGTTACCACCGATCAGGACCGCGATGCCCGCGAGCGCCACCACCAGCGAGATCGCGCGGCCCGGCGACAGCCGCTCGCCCAGGATCGGCCAGGCCAACAGCGCCACCCACACCGGAATCGAAATGCCGAGCACCGCGGCCTCGCTGGCATTGAGCCACAGCAGCGCCAGCCCCATGAAGGCGACCCAGCCGCCGATCGTCAGCAGCGACACCAGCAGCAGCCGCGACCACATCGGCCGCGGCACGGCAAGGCTCTGCCGCCGCGCCAGCGCGATCAGCGCCAGCGCCGCGGCGCCGGCGAGGCCGCACAACCCGCGCGACGACAGCGGTGGCCACTCGCTCAGCAGGTTCTTCATGATCGGGAAGTTGAGGCCCCACCCGACCGAGGTGACGGCGAGGAACACGAGGCCTAGCGGCGATATGCTTTTCGTCGCGCGCGGGCTCGACACGCGGCTCATGACCGCGTCGCCAGCACGACGCCGGCCAGCGTGAACACCAGGGCGGCGATCTGGCCGAAGCCGAGCGGTTCGCCCAGCGCCACCGCCGAGGCCGCGACACCGATCACCGGCACCGCCATGGTGCCGATCGCCGCCACCGACGCCGGCAACCGCGCCAGTGCCGCGAACCAGGCCACATAGGCGACGCAGAACTGAATCACCGTCGAATAGAACAGCAGGATCCAGCCGAGATTCGAAAGTTTGGTGATGTCGGCGCTCTCGACCAACCAGCCGACGATGGCGACCGGGAAACAGCCGATTCCGATCTGCCAGGCGGCGGCCGACAGCGGCGGCAGGTTGAGCGGCAGCTTCTTCGCCAGCACGGTGCCGACCGCAAAGCCGACGGCGCCGCCGAGCGCCATGAGGATGCCCGGCAACTTTTCAATGCTGGCCGCCAGACCGTTGCCGCCCATGATCGAGGCGAGGCCCGCGAACGC
>JBBQUA010000130.1:0-14573 GCA_038212905.1 Hyphomicrobiales bacterium | reverse complement strand
GCGCGGACGATGGCGCGGGCGCGGCGGGCGTCCAGCAGCCCCAGTTCGCGATTGGTTTCCGCCGACGCCAGCTTGACGATGCCGAGCGCGCGGATGACGTCCATTGGCATCCGGTCGTGGCCGATGCGGAAATTGTGTCGGGACCGCTCGGTCTGCGCGCCCCAATAGCTGGCCGAGGGAACCTCGATCGGACCGAAGCTGTCGGTCTCGCTGCGGGTGGATTTGTAACGCGTTGCTGCGGTCGACCGAGCCATCCGGGATATCCATTGCGCGAGGGCGTTGTTTCGGAAGCCGGTTCCCTGCCTGTTCCACGGGGCGCGGATTATTTCTTGCGGAAGCGATCCAGCCGCACGACCTCGGCGCCTTCGCTCGGCCTGGCCGGCTCATCCTTGGTCTCGGCGGCCGGCGCCGGAACCGGCAGGGCGGACGGCGGGGAGACGGCCGGAAGGTTGGCGGCCGGCGCCTCGGTTGCCGCGTCGGCGGGCTCGAACTGCAGGCCGAACTGAACCGACGGGTCGAAGAAACTCTTGATCGAGTTGAAAGGAACTACCAGCCGCTCCGGAATGCCGCCGAACGACAGGCCGACTTCGAACCGGTCGTCGGTCACGATCAGGTCCCAGAACTGATGCTGCAGGATGACGGTCATTTCTTCCGGATACTGCGCCAGCAGTCGCGGCGACAGCTTCACGCCGTCGGCGGTGGACAGGAAGGTGATGAAGAAATGATGTTCTCCGGGCAGGCCGTGTTCGGCGGCGTCGGTCAAAACACGCCGCAGCACCCCGCGCAACGCGTCGCGCGCCAGCACGTCGTATCGGATATGATCGGTCGCCATTATCAGGTCCTGTCACGTTCAAAGGTATTTTGCGATCGGCAGCGCATCCTGGCTGCCCCGACTCGCCTGTTCCGTCCATGCTACCCCGGCGGCGGCCCGAGGTCAGCAGCCGTTGCCGCCGATCGCGGAAATTCCAGCAGATCGTTCCAGCAGCAGGCAAATCAAATGAAGTGGAGGCTTCTGTTGCCCGCTGCCTCCAAACCCCGCCCAACGGAACGACGGCCATTATATTTCAGCGGCCGACGAACCGACAGCCTCGATACAGGAGGCAAATGCCCGGAAAACAGAGCCGGAACGGCGCATTTGGCGCTGAAATGGAGCTCAAGGCTCCCGGGCGGCCCGAATAGGGGGTTGGCCTTGGCCGAGCCGCCGTTCTAAATCTCCGGCATGTCTCCGGATTCGCAGCCGGCCGCCGTGCAGGCGCCGGAACTCCCGCCCCTTTCAGCGCCGACCCCGCCGGGGTTGCTGGAGCTGTTTATCGCGTTCGCCAAGATGTCGCTGGCTGGCTTCGGCGGCGTGCTGGTCTGGGCGCGGCGCAGCATCGTCGACCAGCACCGCTGGATGACGGCGGACGAATTCAACCAGACCTTCGCGCTGTGCCACTTCTTGCCCGGCCCCAATATCGTCAACCTCAGCGTGGTGTTCGGATCCCGCTTTCGCGGCATTCCCGGCGGCATCGCGGCCTTTGCCGGGCTGGTCGGACCGCCGGTGGTGATCGTCACCCTCCTGGCGGCGCTCTATTCGCGTTACGGCGAAATCGATGCCTTGGGGCGCGTTCTGGCCGGCGTATCCTGTGCGGCGGTCGGCCTTCTGCTGGCGGTGGTGGCCCGCATGATGATGCCGCTGATCGGGAAGCGCGATCTGGTCGGGCTGGTGATTCTGGCCGCGGTGTTCATTGCCATCGGATTGCTGCGGCTGCCGCTGCCGGCGGTATTGCTGGTGGCGATCCCGCTCAGTATCGCCATCACCTTCGTCATGCGGCGGCGGGTGGCGGCATGAATTCGGACCCCAATCCGATCTGGACCCTGGCCTGGACCTTCGGGCTGATGTCGCTGTTTGCGGTCGGTGGCGCCAATGCCGCCATTCCGGAAATGCACCGGGTAGCGGTCGACGTTCACCACTGGATGACGGACAAGCAATTCGCCGACGTGTTCGCGATATCGCAGATGTCGCCGGGGCCGAATGTGCTGATCGTGACCCTGATCGGCTATTCCGTCGCCGGAGTTGCAGGCGCACTGGTTGCAACGCTGGCGATGTGTGGACCGACCGCCGTCGTTGCCTATTATGTGAGCCGCCTGCTGGCGCGGTCGACCCGGTCGCGCTGGCCTGCCATTATCCAGGCGGCTTTGGTACCGCTGTCGATCGGGCTGATGGGCGCCAGCGGCCTGATTTTGGCGCTGACCTCGGATCGGACATGGGCTGCGGCCCTGGTCACGGTCGCCACGGCCGTGCTGGCCTTCGCCACCCGTCTCAATCCGCTCTGGATGCTGCTGGCCGGGGGGTGTTTGGGTTTCGCTGGCGTTGTCTGAGGAAAATCGGTAGGCAGGTTCGCCGGACGGGCATCAGGCCATCCAAAAACAGAATGGGCGACAAGCCTGTGCGGGGGAGAGAGATCGATGAGTGAAACGCCGGATCACATACCTGTCAAATACGTCATGCCGAAATGGATACGCGGTCCGCAGGATTTCGTCGGTGGACTGGCGATGGCTGCCATCGCGATATTCGCGTTGTGGGCATCGAGCGACCTGCAGGGCATGCGCGGATTTTCATTCGGGGCGGGAACCGCACCCCGCATGTTCGCCTATTTGCTGCTCGGGCTCGGCATCGCGATAACGATCGTCGGTCTCATAAAAGATGGTGAGCACATCACCACCTATGCGTGGCGCGGTCCGCTGTTCGTATCGCTGTCCATCCTGTCCTTTGCTGCGACGATCCGCCCGATGGGGCTGATTTTCTCGGCCTTCACCAGCTTCATGATTGCGGCGATGGGTTCGCCGGAAACGCAATGGAGGCAGACCATGATCGTCGGCATGTGCCTGACGATTTTCTGCAGCCTGTTGTTTCCCTATGCGCTGGGTCTGCCATTGCAGATGCTGCCGAAATTTATGATCCAGTGAGGGTGTGATGGAGGTTCTTTCAAATCTAGGTCTCGGCTTCGGCGTTGTATTCCAGTTGGTGCCGTGGACGCCCGGCTTTCTCGGCGGCATGTCGATTCCGATTCCCGTCAACATTCTGCTGTGCCTGATCGGTGCGCTGGTCGGCACCCTGGTCGGCGTGCTGCCGGGCATCGGCACCATTGCCACGGTGGCGATGCTGTTGCCGATCACCTTCGGCCTGCCGCCGGTCGGTGCGCTGATCATGCTCGCCGGCATCTACTACGGCGCGCAGTATGGCGGCTCGACCACCTCGATCCTGGTCAACATTCCGGGTGAGGCGGGCTCCGTGGTGACCGCGCTCGATGGTTTCCAGATGGCCAAGCAGGGCCGGGCAGGCCCGGCACTGGCGATCGCGGCGATAGGCTCGTTCTTCGCCGGCTGCGTCGCCACCGTGCTGATCGCGGTGCTCGGCGCGCCGCTGACCAAGCTCGCGCTGGCTTTCGGGCCCGCCGAGTATTTCTCTCTGATGGTGCTCGGCCTGATCTTCGCCGTGGTGCTGGCCAAGGGCTCGGTGCTGAAGGCGATCGCGATGATCGTGTTCGGCCTGCTGCTGTCGATGGTCGGGTCTGACATCGAGACCGGCGCGTCGCGGATGGCCTTCAACATCCCCGAACTGGCCGACGGCCTCGGCTTCGCCACCCTGGCGATGGGGCTGTTCGGCTTCGCCGAGATCATCCGCAATCTCGATGCGGGCGGCGAAAGCGACCGCCAGCTGGTGCAGCAGAAGGTCACTGGCCTGATGCCCACCAGAAAGGACCTGAAGGATTCCGCGCCGGCGATTATGCGCGGCACGGTTCTGGGTTCGATCCTCGGCATTCTGCCGGGCGGCGGCGCGGTGATTGCATCGTTCGCGGCCTATACCCTGGAAAAGAAGATATCCAAGAATCCGTCGCGGTTCGGCCGCGGCGCGATCGAAGGTGTCGCGGCGCCGGAAAGCGCCAACAACGCCGCGGCGCAGACCTCGTTCATTCCGCTGCTGACGCTCGGCATTCCGCCGAATGCGGTGATGGCGCTGATGGTCGGCGCCATGACGATCCACGGTATCGTGCCGGGACCGCAAGTGATGCAGAAGCAGCCCGAACTGGTCTGGGGCATGATCGCCTCGATGTGGGTCGGCAATTTGATGCTGCTGATCATCAACCTGCCGCTGGTCGGGATCTGGGTGCGGCTGTTGCGCGTGCCGTATCGCCTGATGTTTCCGTCGATCGTGGTGTTCTGTTCGATCGGTATCTATTCGGTGAACAACGCGCCGACTGACGTGATACTTGCCGGCGTATTCGGGCTACTCGGCTATTGGCTGATCAAGCACGATTTCGAGCCGGCGCCATTGCTGCTCGGGATGGTGCTCGGACCGCTGATGGAAGAGAACCTGCGCCGCGCCTTGCTGATCTCGCGCGGCGACTGGACGGTGTTCGCCACCCGTCCGCTGTCGGCGGTGCTGATGGCGATCTCGGCATTCCTGTTGGTGCTGACGATACTGCCATCGCTGCGCAAGAAGCGCGACGAGGTGTTCGTGGAGTCTGAAAGCTGACGGGAACTGACATGCGTCGGAGCGCCGCATCCGGAAGTCTGGTTTCGGAAGCGGCGCTGTGACTTAGTGCTGGCCGGTTCGCGCCGGCCGTTATCCCGCCGGCTTTTCTCGAGGGCTTTCTGATGAATATCTATCGTCGCATTCTGGCGGCCGGTGGCTTGGCTGTTCTCACGGGCCTCGGCGTGCTTCCCGCGCAGGCCCAGGCGCCGGCCTATCCGACCCGCTCCATCACCATGATCGTGCCGTTCGCGGCCGGTGGTCCCACCGATGTCATTTCACGCATCGTCACCGCGCATATGGCGCAGACGCTCGGCCAGAGCATCATCATCGAGAACGTGGTCGGCGCCGGCGGCACCACCGCCACCACGCGCGCCGCGCGCGCCGCCAATGATGGTTATACGCTGATAACCGGGCATATGGGCACCCACGCGGCGTCGGTGCCGTTGTATCCCAAGCTGGCCTATCATCCCGAAAAGGATTTCGAACCGGTCGCGTTGCTGGCCGGAACCCCGATCCTGATCCTGGCGAAAAAGGACTTCGCGCCGAAGGATCTCAAGGAATTCGTCACCTACGTGAAAGCCAATGCCGACAAGGTCAACGCCGCGCATGCCGGCATCGGCTCGGTCTCCAACGTGTCCTGCGAGTTGCTGAATTCGGTGCTCGGCATCAAGCCGGTCGGCATCCCCTTCAATGGCACGGGTCCGGCGATGAATGCGCTGGTCGGCGGTCAGGTCGACTACATGTGCGACCAGATCGTCAATGCCGTGCCGCAGATCAAGGGCGGCACCATCAAGGCCTATGCGATCGCGACCCCCGAGCGCAATCCGTCCTTGCCGGATCTCGTGACCACCAAGGAAGGCGGTCTGCCCGAGTTCCAGGCCCAGGCCTGGAATGCGATTTTCGCGCCGAAGGGAACCTCGCCGGAGATCGTCGCCAAACTCAACGCGGCGGTAGTCAAGGCGCTCGACGACGAGAACGTCCGCAAGCGCCTGCTCGATCTCGGTAGCGTCATCCCATCGACCGCCGAACGCACGCCCGCTGCGCTGGCGGCCCTTGTGAAGAGCGAAATCGCCAAATGGACGGCGGTGGTGAAGCCTGCGAGCAACTGATCCCTGCTCACGAAATCGGTACCGGCCGGCTGCCCTGCATTGGTTTAATGTGGGCGGCGGCCGGTCTTGATTTTGGCTGACAGCCGGCCGAGCGAGGCGGCAATGATCCGATTGCCTCTCTTGGTCGCGGCTTACTGGCCCTTGCCGAAGGCGGCCCGGAACCTGATTTTTCAGGGTATAATCGCAGTTGCGAGCCGAATCGCCGTGTCGATTGGCCGGTCCGGCCGCTAAGAGTGGTTTTTTCCCCGGGTGAACAGCCTAACGCCATGAACCAGTACCACGACCTGCTCGAACGGATTCTCTCGGACGGCGCGGAGAAGCAGGACCGCACCGGCACCGGCACGCTGTCGATCTTCGGCCACCAGATGCGCTTCAATCTGGCTGCCGGCTTTCCGATGCTGACCACCAAGAAGCTGCCGCTGAAATCGATCGTGCACGAGCTGCTCTGGTTCCTCAAAGGCGATACCAACATCAAATATCTCAAGGAGAACGGCGTTTCGATCTGGGACGAGTGGGCCGACGCCAACGGCGATCTCGGCCCGGTCTATGGATCGCAGTGGCGGTCGTGGCCGGCGCCGGATGGCCGCCACATCGACCAGATCGCGGGTGTCATCGACATGATCAAGCGCAATCCGGATTCCCGGCGCCTGATCGTATCCGCGTGGAATCCGGCCGAAATCGACAAGATGGCGCTGCCGCCGTGCCATTGCCTGTTTCAGTTCTATGTCGCCAACGGCAAATTGTCCTGCCAGCTCTATCAGCGTTCCGCCGACGTGTTTCTCGGCGTGCCCTTCAACATCGCCTCCTATGCGCTGCTGACGATGATGGTGGCGCAGGTGACCGGCCTGAAGCCCGGCGATTTCGTTCACTCGTTCGGTGACACTCACCTCTATTCGAACCATCTCGAGCAGGCGAAGCTGCAACTGACGCGTCCGACACGCCCGCTGCCAACCATGAAGATCAATCCCGCCGTGAAGGACATCTTCGCCTTCCGCTATGAAGACTTCGTGCTCGAAGGCTACGACCCGCACCCGCACATCAAGGCCGAGGTCGCGGTGTGACCGCGACTGCCAACTTCCGTCCTGAAATCGTCCTTCTCGTCGCGGCCGCCGAGAACGGCGTGATCGGTGCTGGCGGCGCCATCCCCTGGCGGTTGAAGGCCGATCAGCAGCGCCTCAAGGCGATGACGCTGGGCAAGCCGGTGGTGATGGGCCGCAAGACCTTCATATCGCTGCGTCGGCCGCTGCCCGGACGCACCAATATCGTCGTCACCCGCGACGCTAGCTTTCGCGCCGAAGGCGCGGTGGTGACGACGTCGTTCGACGCCGCCAGCGCGGTCGCGACCGGCGATGCGCTGCGGCGTTTCGCCACTGAGATCGCCGTGATCGGTGGCGCGGAAATCTATGCGCAATGGATGGATGCCGCCGACCGCCTGGAAATTACCGAGGTCCACGCCCGGCCGGAGGGCGATACTTATTTCGCCGCCATCGATCCCACAGCCTGGGAAGAGGTTGAGCGGGTGCGGAATCCGGCCGGTCCGGACGACAGTTCCGACTATTCCTATGTGACATATCGCCGACGTAAGTCGCATTAACTCCCTTAGGCGATGTTTGCATTGACAAATTCCGGCTCAGGCATAGCTGCAGCGAGTAAACAAGCCGCGTTGTAAGGGCCGGGGCGGTCCCCTATAAGGCCGTGCAGATGGAGTGGGCCGGGCACCTTTGCCCAGGACCCGCGGAGGAGACAGTCGATGCCGTGGAAGAATCAAGGCGGAGGCCCGTGGGGCTCCGGTCCGAAAGGGCCTTGGGGCTCAGGCCCGCAATCAGCGGGGCCGAGGCCGCCCGATCTGGAAGACCTTCTGCGCCGCGGCCAGGATCGGCTGCAGCAGATTCTGCCGGGCGGGTATTTCAGCGGCATGGGCATCGCGATCATCCTGCTCATCGGTGTGGTCATCTGGCTGTTCTCCGGCGTTTTCCGGGTGCAGTCCGAGGAACTCGGCGTGGTGCTGCGCTTCGGCAAGCACGTGCGCACGGTGCAGCCGGGCCTGAACTATCACTGGCCCTATCCGATCGAGACCGTGCAACTGCCGAAGGCGCTGCGGGTGTCCACCATCAACATCGGCATGAGCCTGGTCAGCGACCCCGCGCGGCGTGGCACGACCATGCGCGATGTGCCGGAAGAAAGCCTGATGCTGACCGGCGACGAGAATATCGTCGACGTCGACTTCACCGTGCTGTGGCGGATCAAGCCCGACGGCGTCGGCAATTATCTGTTCAACATCCAGAATCCCGAAGGCACCGTGAAGGCGGTGGCCGAAAGCGCGATGCGCGAGGTGGTTGGCCGCGCCAACATCCAGCCGATCCTCACCGGCGCCCGCACCACGACGGAAGCCAGCGTGCAGGATCTGATGCAGAAGACGCTCGACTCCTATGGTTCGGGCATCCTGGTGCAGCAGGTGCAGATGCAAAAGGTCGATCCGCCGGCGCAGGTGATCGATTCGTTCCGCGACGTGCAGGCGGCGCGCGCCGACCTTGAGCGGTTGCAGAACGTGGCCCAGGCCTATGCCAACCAGGTGGTCCCCGAAGCGCGCGGCCGCGCCGCGCAAATCCTGCAGGTCGCCGAAGGCTACCAGCAGCAGGCGATCGCCGAGGCCAAGGGCCAGAGCGCGCGCTTCCTGAAAGTCTATGACGAGTACAAGAAGGCGCCCGACGTCACGCGCCAGCGCATCTATCTGGAGACGATGGAGCGCATTCTCGGCGGTTCCGAGAAGCTGATCTATGACGGCGGCGGTTCGTCGTCCGGACAGAGTGTCGTGCCGTATCTGCCGCTGAGTGAACTGTCGCCGCGGCGTCAGGCCGCGCCGGCGGCCGGTCAGCCGCAACAACAGAGCGGAGGCACCCGATGAAGTCCGGAACCACAGGTATTGTCGCGCTGCTCCTGCTGCTGGTCGCGCTGATCGTCGGCTACAGTTCGGTGTTCCAGGTGACGCAGACCCAGCAGGCGCTGGTGGTGCGGTTCGGCAAGCCGGTCGACGTCGTCCCCGAGCCGGGTCTGCATTTCAAGGCTCCGTTCATCGATACCGTGATCAGTATCGACAAGCGGATCCTCGATCTGGAAAATCCGTCGCAGGAAGTGATCGCTTCGGACCAGAAGCGTCTGGTGGTCGACGCCTTCGCCCGATATCGCATCAAGGATGCGCTGCGGTTCTACCAGCGCATCGGCTCGATCCAGGCCGCCAACATCCAGCTGACCACGCTGCTTAACGCGTCGTTGCGCCGCGTGCTCGGCGAGGCCACGTTCATCCAGGTCGTGCGCGACGAGCGCGAGGCCCTGATGACCCGGATTCGCGAGCAGCTAGACAAGGAAGCCGACGGCTATGGCATCGAGGTCGTCGATGTCAGGATCCGGCGCGCCGATCTGCCGGAGCAGAACAGCCAGGCGGTCTACCAGCGGATGCAGACCGAGCGGCAGCGCGAGGCTGCCGAGTTCCGCGCCCAGGGCGGCCAGAAGGCGCAGGAGATCCGGTCGAAGGCAGACCGCGAAGCCGTCGTCATCATCGCCGACGCCAACTCCACCGCCGAGCAGGTGCGCGGCGCGGGCGACGGCGAACGCAACCGGCTGTTCGCCGAAGCCTACGGTCAGGATGCGGATTTCTTCGCGTTCTACCGTTCGATGACGGCGTATGAGAACGGGCTGCGCAGCAACGATACCCGCTTCTTGCTGCGGCCGGACTCCGACTTCTTCAAGTTCTTCAGCAACGCGTCGGGCAAGCCGCCGGTTGCGGCGGCGCCGGCCGCGCCGAAGCCGTAAGGCTGCTTGAAGACGAACCAGGGCGAAGCGGGGTGCCGCTTCGTCCGCGGCGGTGCAATCAAAAAGAGCGTCAAGGGTGAGGTTTCAGTCCGATGAGGTCCATAGCGTTTGCCGACTTCCTCATCGGCCTCGGCATCCTGTTCGTGCTTGAAGGCCTGCTGTTCGCGGCAAGCCCGGCCTGGATGCGCCGGGCGATGCTGAGCGCGATGGCGACGCCGGACAATATCCTGCGCATCGTCGGCATCGGATCGGCGGTCGTAGGCCTGGTCCTGATCTGGTTTGTCCGGCGCTAGACGCCGGCTCCAGCACGGCAAAAAGGTTGCGGGATCAACGCGATCGTGAGCCGCCGGCAACGGTTTTTCGCCGGAATGCCCGGCTCAAATGCTTGCGCCGCAGACCGGTTCGGGCGCACTGTGGCCTCCAGATTCCGACCCGCTCGCAAAGAGAGAAGCCGATATGACCGGTGCGATTCCCTACCCGCGCTATCGCCTGCGCCCCCTGATGGCCGCGATCTGCGCCGCCAGCCTGCTTGCCGCGCCGGTCGTCTCCGGGCCGGCCCTGGCGCGAGGCCCCGACGGCATCGCCGACGTCGCCGAGAAGGTGATCGACGCGGTCGTCAATATCTCGACCTCGCAGACCGTCGACGCCAGCAAGGGCGGCTCCTCCGGCAGCGAGCGGGGCGCGACGCCGCAACTGCCGCCGGGCTCGCCATTCGAGGAATTCTTCGACGATTTTTTCAAGAACCGCCGCGGCGGTCCGGGAGGCGGCTCCAAGGGTGGTGAGGCGCAGCCGCGCAAGACCAACTCGCTGGGCTCCGGCTTTATCGTCGACACCTCGGGTATTGCCGTGACCAACAATCACGTCATCGCGGATGCCGACGAGATCAACATCATCATGAACGACGGCACCAAGATCAAGGCCGAGCTGGTCGGCGTCGACAAGAAGACCGACCTCGCGGTGCTGAAGTTCAAGCCGCCGGCGAAGCCGCTGGTCGCGGTGAAGTTCGGCGACTCCGAGAAGCTGCGGCTCGGCGAATGGGTGATCGCGATCGGCAATCCGTTCAGCCTCGGCGGCACGGTCACCGCCGGCATCGTTTCGGCGCGCAACCGCGACATCAACACCGGCCCCTATGACAGCTACATCCAGACCGACGCCTCCATCAACCGCGGCAATTCCGGCGGCCCGCTGTTCAACCTCGACGGCGAAGTGGTCGGCGTCAACACCCTGATCATCTCGCCGACCGGCGGTTCGATCGGTATCGGTTTTGCCGTGCCGTCGAAGACCGTGATCGGCGTGGTCGATTCATTGCGGCAGTTCGGCGAGTTGCGCCGCGGCTGGCTCGGCGTCCGCATCCAGCAGGTCACCGACGAAATCGCCGAAAGCCTCAGCATCAAACCGGCGCGCGGCGCCCTGATCGCCGGCGTCGAAGACAAGGGTCCGGCGAAACCGGCGGGCATCGAGCCCGGCGACGTCGTGGTCAAGTTCGACGGCAAGGACATCAAGGAGCCGAAGGACCTGTCGCGCGTGGTGGCCGACACCGCGGTCGGCAAGGAAGTCGACGTCGTCATCATCCGCAAGGGCAAGGAAGAGATCCGCAAGGTCACGCTCGGCCGCCTGCAGGACGACAAGGCAGTGCAGACAGCGGCCAAGACCAAGGACGAGCCCGTCGAGAAGCCGGTAACGCAAAAGGCGCTCGGCCTCGACCTCGCCACCCTCAGCAAGGAGCTGCGCACCCGTTACAAGATCAAGGAGACCGTCAAGGGCGTCATCGTCACCGGGGTCGACAACGGCTCCGACGCCGCCGAGAAGCGGCTCAGCGCCGGCGACGTGATCGTCGAGGTGGCGCAGGAATCGGTCGCCAACGCCGCGGACATCAAGAAGCGGGTCGACCAGTTGAAGAAGGACGGCAAGAAATCCGTCCTGCTGCTGGTATCGAACGCGGAAGGCGAGCTGCGCTTCGTGGCGCTGGGCGTGCAGTAGCTGTCATACTCCGCGAAGGCGGAGTATCCAGTAATCATTGCCGTTCATGATTTCCGGTTTGTGGATACTGGATCGCCCCGCCTTCGCGGGTGATGACAGCAGGTAACTACCCCGCCACAAACTCGTCCCGCCGATAGCCCTGCGCATACAATAGCGCCGTGAGGTCGCCGTGGTCGATCCTGGCCGCCGCGGCTGCCGCCACCGCGGGCTTGGCGTGGTAGGCGACGCCGAGGCCGGCAGACTGGATCATGCCGAGATCGTTGGCGCCGTCGCCGGTCACCAGCGTGTCGATCTCGTCGAGATCGAAGGATTCGCGCAGCTCGATCAGGGCGGCCAGTTTGGCTGCGCGGCCCAAAATCGGCTCGCGGACTTCGCCGGTCAATTTTCCGTCCTTGACCAGCAATTCATTGGCGCGGTTTTCCTGAAATCCGATTCCTGCGGCCACCGCATGGGTGAACAAGGTAAAGCCGCCCGAGATCAGGCAGGTCCAGGCGCCATGGGCGCGCATGGTCATGACCAGTTCGCGGCCGCCCGGCGTCGCCGTGATGCGCGTTTTCAGCACCTCGTCGACCACGCCGACGGCGAGGCCCTTCAACAGCCCGACGCGCTCGCGCAGCGCCGGCTCGAACTCGATTTCGCCGCGCATCGCGCGCTCGGTGATCCCGGCGACATGCGCCTTGAGGCCGGCGAAATCCGCCAGCTCGTCGATGCATTCCTGCCCGATCATGGTGGAATCCATGTCGGCCAGAAAAAGTTTCTTGCGCCTGAAAGCCCGAGGCTGCACGACAATGTCGACAGGCAAATCGCCGCGCGCCGCGCGCAGGCGGGTGACGACGGCGCCGATATCGTCGTGGCTGCCTTCGAAGGGAATATCGACCGCCACTTCGTTGAACAGCCATTGCGCCTGTTCGGGCTGGCCAAGAACGGCGCGCGCGCCGTCCACCACCGTGCTATCGAGCGCGGGGTTGGCGGGGTTGCAGATCAGCGTGGCGACGAGAGACATCCGGGTGGCTTTACAGATGGAAAACGACAAGGCGGTGCTTATCGCAGGGCCGACCGCCAGCGGCAAGTCGGCGCTCGCGCTCGAACTGGCGCAAAGGACCGGCGGCGTCGTCATCAATGCCGATTCGATGCAGGTCTATCGCGACCTGCGCGTGCTCACGGCGCGGCCGACGCTGGAAGAGGAGGCGCGGGCGCCGCACCGGCTCTATGGCCATGTCGACGCCGCCGTGAATTTTTCGGCCGGAAGCTGGGTGGCCGATGCCACCGAGGTGCTGGCGGAACTCCGCGCCCAAAATCGCCTGCCGATTTTTACCGGCGGCTCCGGCCTGTATTTCAAGGCGCTGACGCGGGGGCTGTCGGCGGTACCGCCGATATCAGCCGAGATCCGCGACGCCGTCCGCACGCTGCTGGAACGCGACGGCGTCGAGGCGCTGCATGCCGAACTGGCGCGGTGCGATCCGGCAAGTGCCGAGCGCCTGAAACCGCGCGATCGCAGCCGCATCGCCCGCGCGCTTGAAGTGATCGAGGCGACCTCGCGTTCCCTGACCGACTGGCATCGCGACGGCCTGCCGCCATTATTGCCGGCGGACACGTTCCGCGCGTTGTTTCTTGAGCCCGACCGCGACGCGCTTTATGCGCGGATCGATGCGCGCTTCGATGCAATGCTGCAAGCGGGCGCGCTGGAGGAAGTCGGGGCATTGGCAGCGCGAAAACTCGATTCCCAGCTGCCGGCGATGAAGGCCCATGGCGTGCCCGCGCTGATCCGGCACCTGCAGGGCGAGATCAGCCTGGAGGAAGCGGCCGAAATCGGCCGTGCCGACACCAGGCACTACGCCAAGCGGCAGTTCACCTGGTTCCGGCACCAGCTGCCGGAATTCGAATGGGTGAAGCCGGAGGCGGCGAGGGAGTGGCTTTCGACTGTCATTCCGGGGCGCGCTTAGCCTGGGAATGGCGACGGGCACTGTCGCGCATGGCTGGAACCAGCAAATTGCGCTCGCCCGGGATAAAAAACCCCGCTAAGCTCTATTTCTGCGCCGAATGCGGCCCGTGGCTTGACTTTTCAGGCTCGGGCAGTATGTTCCGCGCAACCTTTGGGAAGTCTGGGCCGTCAATGCGGAATATTATTACCAAACTCCTTATCGTCGTCGTACCCAGGCGCACCGCCGGGGGTGGCTGAGGCCATCCACATTCGGGCGGTGTGCATGGGGCCTCTTGGGCCCCTTTTTATTTTCCAAACAGCCAACTGACAAATGCCGCTGACCACAGCGCTTCCGGAGCAAGCCATGAGCGACACCAGCCACGATCCGAACCAGATGACCGGCGCAGCAATGATCGTTCGCGCGCTGATCGATCATGGCGTCAAGCATATCTTCGGCTATCCCGGCGGCGCGGTGCTGCCGATCTATGACGAGCTGTTCCAGCAGAGCGATGTCGAGCACATCCTGGTGCGGCACGAGCAGGGCGCCGGCCACGCCGCCGAGGGCTATGCGCGCTCCACCGGCAAGCCGGGCGTGGTGCTGGTGACCTCGGGGCCGGGCGCCACCAATATGGTGACGCCGCTGGCCGACGCGCTGATGGATTCGATCCCGCTGGTGTGCATCACCGGGCAGGTGCCGACGCACCTGATCGGCAACGACGCGTTCCAGGAATGCGACACCGTCGGCATCACCCGGCCCTGCACCAAGCACAACTGGCTGGTGCGCGACGTCAACGATCTGGCCAAGGTGCTGCATGAGGCGTTCTATGTCGCGAGTTCCGGCCGCCCCGGCCCGGTCGTGGTCGACGTGCCGAAGGATGTGCAGTTCGCGACTGGCACCTATCACCCGCCGCGCAAATCCGACGTTCATCTGTCCTATACGCCGCGGATCAAGGGCGACGCCACGCAGATCCGCAAGGCGGTGGCGCTGCTGGCTTCCGCCAAGCGGCCGGTAATCTACAGCGGCGGCGGCGTCATCAATTCCGGCCTGGAAGGCTCCAGGCTGTTGCGCGAGTTGGTCGAAGCCACCGGCTTTCCGATCACCTCGACCCTGATGGGCCTCGGCGCCTATCCGGCCTCGGGCAAGAACTGGCTCGGCATGCTCGGCATGCACGGCACCTACGAAGCCAACATGGCGATGCATGATTGCGACGTCATGCTGTGCGTCGGCGCGCGC
>JBBQUA010000129.1:0-14678 GCA_038212905.1 Hyphomicrobiales bacterium | reverse complement strand
GGGGAGGGGAGAAAAGCACGACGGACATATCGCAAGCGGCACGCTATACCGCTGCAGCGCTGTCGTCAGCCTGCGATTGACCAAGGAAACCCATGTCCACCTTCCCGACCTCCACCACCGTGCTCGACTCCATCCTGTTCCGCGACGCCTTCGGCACCCCGGCGATGCGCGAGGTGTTTTCGGACTTCAGCCTGATCTCGCGCTATGCCGAGGTCGAGATCGCGCTGGCGCGGGCCGAAGCACGCTGCGGGGTGATTCCGGCCGAGGCCGCGGAGCAAATCGCCAAACGGACCGACGTCGCGGCGTTCGATTTCGATCTGTTGCGCCGCGAGACCGATATCGTCGGCTATCCCATCCTGCCGCTGGTGCACCAGATGACAAAGCAGTGCGGCGAGGCCGGCCGCTACGTGCATTGGGGCGCCACCACGCAAGACATCATGGATACCGCCGTGGTGCTGCAGCTGCGCGCCGGCCTCGATATCATCGAGAAGGATATCGCGGCGTTGCGCGTCATCCTCGCCGATCTGTCGAGGCGCCATCGCGATACGCCGATGGCGGGCCGCACCCATCTGCAGCAGGCGCTGCCGGTGACGTTCGGCTACAAGACCGCGATTTATCTCGCGATGTTCGACCGTCACGCCGAGCGCCTCGCGCAGTTGAAACCACGCCTGCTGTTCGGCCAGTTGGCCGGCGCCGCCGGCACCCTGGCCTCGCTCGGCGACAAGGGTCTTGAGGTGCAGCAGGCCTTTTGCGAAGAACTCGGTCTCGGCGTTCCCGTCTCCACCTGGCATGTCGCGCGCGACGGTTTTGCGGAAGCCGTGAATTTTCTGGCGCTGGTGACCGGTTCGCTCGGCAAGATCGGGCTCGACATCATGATCATGGCCTCGACCGAATTCGCCGAGCTCTACGAGCCGTTTGTAAAGGGCCGCGGCGCGTCCTCGACCATGCCGCAGAAGCGCAACCCGATTTCGTCCGAGCTGATGCTGGCGGCCTCCAAGGCGATTCGGCAGCACGCCGGCCTGATGCTGGACGCGATGGTGCAGGATCTCGAACGCGCCACCGGGCCGTGGCATGCCGAATGGATGGCGATCCCTGAGAGTTTCGTGCTGACCGCGGGCGCGCTGCATCAGGCAAAATTCGCGCTGGCCGGCCTCGTTGTCGACGAGAAGCGGATGGCGGCCAATCTCGACATCAGCCGCGGCCTGATCGTCGCCGAGGCCGTGATGATGGGACTGGCGCCCGCGATCGGCCGCCAGGAGGCGCACGATGTCGTCTACGACGCCTGCCGCCTCGCCAATGAAAACGGCCTGACGCTGGCGGATGCGCTGTCGGCGGACCCGCGGGTGACCGGGCGTATCGATCGCGCCACCATCGACCGGCTGACCTCGCCGAAAAATTATCTCGGCCTCGCGCCGGCCATGGTGGACCGGGTGCTAGCGGCTTCCAGACGTTGAGCCGGCTGCGGCCGCTCTGGGCGGATTTGAGCCGGAGATCGAACCGAGGCACTTTGCGAGCAGGTCGATGATTTGCGCGTTCTTTTGGTTGAAGTCGGTCTCGAGCGACTGGATGATCTTGGTCAGCGCATTGCGCGCCTCCCGTGTTTCCGCTCCGGGCTTGGCCGCCAGCAGAACCGAGGCCGCCTGTCGCAGGCTCTCCTCGATCGGAGGATAGGAAGAATTCAACTCCCCGATCAGCTTCCAGTCGTCGAGAAGTTCGGCCCATGCTGCGGGATCGTCGAGCTGAGCTTCCATCGAATCGCGTCGGATAAGGTTGAGTTCCTTTAGCAGGCGCCGCGCCTTTTCACGCGCGTTGGCGTCCGTCTGAACCGAGAAGTTGTTCGAGGAGAACTCGCTTTTCTTTTCGAAGAACAGGAATCGGAATCGGCAGCACAGGCCCAACGCCTTCAGAAGATTGGTCGATTGCACATCTCCGAAGTCGTGACGCCGCAATATCTCGACGAAATAGAGATGAAATTCCTGTACGCCGCTGTAGTATTTGATCCTCTTGCTGAGAATGACCCGGTAGATGGTCTGATCCTTTCTCGATATGATGATCTGGCTGTTGTCGGCCTCAAGTTTGTCCAGCGAAGATAGAATCACGAACTCGATGGTGTCTTTCCAGAACAGCCGGTATTTGTCAGGCGACCCATTCAGAAAATCGACCCACGAAATTTTCTCATCGGGCAGGCCGAAAATCGACATCACACCGGTGCCCTCGGGGACGATCGTGGAGGTCCCAGGAAGCTCCTCGGATTGAGGCGACAGCTCTTCTCCGACGGAAACGATGATCTTCTTTTGAGGATTTACTTCGTTGTACTTCCGGGTCTTGAATACCTTGAACATCGCCAGCATCAGCTGTCGCACGCGTTTCAGGCGGACTTCCGGGTTGTGATTCAGCGCGTCGAAGCCGATGGCCCTGCGGAACCGGTCGACGTCATCTTCCAGATCCTCCAGAAACAGGGAAGTAGGGTGGGTGGCCGTCACGCCGATATTCAGCGCATCCTCATATTCCGCTTCCGTCATGGCGAGCTGTGAATCGTCGATACCGAAAGGTACGCCCCTGATAGCGGCCGTCGTCCCGGGAGGCGTTCCGGAGAAGAACGAGACGATGCGGCGTTGTACCCCCACAGGGCTGGCCTGCGCTTTCATGGCCTTCATGAAATAACCTATTTCAAGGCCCGTAAATCCGTGGGACTCCTTGTGCTGACCGGTATAGATCACGATCAGGATGTCCGTCTTGTCGAGTTGAACCTTGATCTGGTCGTTCAATTCGAAGCCGGCGCGGATACCCTCAATGTCGATCCATACGTGTGTAAAATCGGAATCGAGATATTCGCTCAGCTCCTTGTTCAGGGCGAGCGCCAGCGCGACATCCGCGCTTGCGTAACTGATAAAGATCTCAAGTTTGGGTGGCGGCGACGAAGTTGCTGGGGTGGTCTGGTTCATTTACCTGCTCCCACTTCTCACTCAATTACAAAAGGTAAATCTTATCCGGAGGCAGCCTCCGTCTCTGGCAGCAAATGACTTCAAATAGCGGACCTGCGAGGAACTCGATCGGAAAAACGATAATGGCATGCTGCCACAGGTTGTTCTAAGGTACAAACGCTACAGTGTTGACGTTGGAGCTGTCGCGATCCGCGTGTCCGGCGCGTGCGGCTGCGTGCGTCAAAAAAATCGCATGATGCGCGTTCCGCCGCTGCCGGAAGCGTCCAGCGATGTCTGTCCTCATCGAGGAGCATCCATTGGGCATGATGGAATTGAGGCCGCCGCTGCGCCCGCACGCGCTGCTGGCTTTTTGCGTGGCCCTCCGGTAGCGCGAGTTCAGGCGATGCGCCCGCATTCCCGGTCCGAAGCCATCGTTCTTCGTCGGCAGCCTCAGGTCGCGGCTGCTGCACGAGCACAACGCCCCGGATTGGGCGCTCGTGAAGCGTCATCGGGTGTACGGCCGGTCGTGAGGGTCCGCATGGCGTAGGGTAATACGCCGTTCATCTCGCTAGCGGTGACGCCGAAGGAGCTCGGTCAAAAAGGACATGGATTCGAACCGCGTCGCCGACGGCACCGTGCGCCCCCGTAGGCGTGGACGATCCCTACACCTGATCAGGATCAGCGAACGCCGCATCTAGATGCTGAGCGTCTGTCGTGACGGATCACAGGCCGCAGCCTGCGCGACGTGGCCGAAATAGATCGACACAATAGTGTCGTTGATTTGCCCGACGTGTCAAAATGTTTTCGCGGGGCTTTCAAGGGATCCAGCGCTCAATGCCTACTGTGCATGGGGTTGTTTTCGATATTTTGGTTTGCAGGGCGCCGAGGCGGCCTTGTCTCGGTTGCGGGTTCCGTTCAAAGCGAGTCTGGCCGTGTGCGGCTATTGCACCCTGCGGAGACAGGTTTAGATAGGACATCTTACCTGCGAAGGGGCCCCGCCATGACCGTCCACGAACGCAACATCTCGGCATCGATCGATCTCGCCAAACTCGACCGCCTCGCCGAGGTCGCCATCCGGATCGGGCTGAACCTGCAGCCGGGGCAGGACCTGCTGCTGACGGCGCCGAGCGTAGCGCTGCCGCTGGTGCGCAAGATCGCCGAGCATGCCTACAAGGCCGGCGCCGGCCTGGTGACGCCGATCCTGTCGGATGAAGAAATCACGCTGGCGCGTTACCGCTTCGCCCAGGACCACAGTTTTGATCGCGCCGCCGGCTGGCTTTACGACGGGATGTCGAAAGCTTTTGCCGCCAACACCGCGCGGCTCGCCATTGTCGGCGACAATCCGATGCTGCTGGCGAATGAGGATCCCGCCAAGGTGTCGCGCGCCAGCAAGGCCAATTCGATGGCCTACCAGCCGGCGCTGGAGAAAATCGTCGGCTTCGACGTCAACTGGAACATCATCGCCTATCCGAGCCCGGCATGGGCGAAGCAGATGTTTCCGGGCGACGAGGAAGATGTCGCGGTGGCGAAACTGGCCGACGCCATCTTCGCGGCCTCGCGCGTCGACAATGACGACGCGGTCGCGTCATGGAAGAAGCACAACGCGGTGCTGCGCGAGCGCACCGAATGGCTGAACGGCCAGCGCTTCAGCGCGCTGAAATATTCCGGACCGGGCACCGATCTCACGATCGGCCTGGCCGACGGCCATGAATGGCAGGGCGGCGCTTCCACCGCGAAAAACGGCATCGTCTGCAACCCCAATATCCCGACCGAGGAAGTGTTCACCACCCCGCATGCGCGGCGGGTCAGCGGCCATGTCGTCAGCTCCAAGCCGCTGTCGTATCAGGGCAGCCTGATCGACAACATCGCGGTGCGCTTCGAGGACGGCCGCATCGTCGATGCCAAGGCCTCGCGCGGCGCCGAGGTGCTGAACAAGGTGCTCGACACCGACGAGGGCGCGCGCCGGCTCGGCGAAGTGGCGCTGGTGCCGCATTCCTCGCCGATCTCGAAAAGCGGGTTGTTGTTCTTCAACACCTTGTTCGACGAGAACGCCGCCTGTCACATCGCGCTCGGCCAGTGCTATTCGAAATGCTTCGTCGACGGCGGCAGCCTGACGCCGGAGCAGATCGCGGTGCAAGGCGGCAACAAGAGCCTGATTCATATCGACTGGATGATCGGCTCGGATAAGACCGATATCGACGGCGTGCACGCCGACGGCCGGCTTGTGCCGGTGTTCCGCAGGGGCGAGTGGGCCTGAGATAGTTAACGGGCGGGCGAACCGCCGCCCGATGCCAAAGCGAGCCAATTTGGCCCCTAAAACTGTCGATTGTGCCGGCCGCCCTGCAATGCGGCCGATCGTGCATGCAACCTTGGCCATGGCGTTTTGGCCGCTATTGGCCTAAAGCACGCTCAACTCAATCAAATCAATCATCCCACGCGGCTGTGCATCTGCCGGGCACGCGAGCTTCAACCGATCCGGTTCGAAGCCGTATTCGGCTTTTCAGCGCTAGCGCCAACCAAGGTTTTTCATTTCGTGACATTCTCAGCCACCAGTCCGCCGCTCGCCCGGGCCCTCACCGAGCGCAACTACGATTCCGCCACCGCGGTGCAGACCGCCGTGACGGCGGACGCCGCAGCCGGCCGCGATTTGCTGGTCTCGGCGCAAACCGGATCGGGCAAGACCGTCGCCTATGGGCTCGCCATTGCAAAAGACCTGCTCGGCGATGCCGAGCGGTTCGAGCGGGCCGCCGCACCGCTTGCGCTGATCGTCGCACCCACCCGTGAACTGGCCTTGCAGGTGCAGCGCGAACTCGCCTGGCTCTATCAATATGCCGACGCGCGCGTGGTCTCCTGCGTCGGCGGCATGGATCCGCGCGCCGAACAGCGCCAACTGGCCGCCGGCGCCCACATCGTGGTCGGCACACCCGGCCGCCTCTGCGATCATCTGCGGCGCGGCCGTCTCGACGTCTCGCAATTGAAGGCCGTGGTGCTCGACGAGGCCGACGAGATGCTCGACCTCGGCTTTCGCGAGGACATGGAGTTCATCCTCAAGACCACCCCGGCGACCCGCCGCACCCTGTTGTTCTCGGCGACGCTGCCGCGCGGTATCGTCGCGATTGCCAAGACCTATCAGCAGCAGGCGTTTCGCGTCGAAGTCGAGGGCGACGAAGGCGGCCATGCCGATATCGAGTATCGCGCCATCCGGATTGCCGCGGCCGATGTCGAGCACGCGGTCGTCAATGTGCTGCGCTTCTTCGAATCGCCGGGCGCGCTGGTGTTCTGCAACACCCGTAACGCGGTGCGGCATCTGCAGGCGACGCTGTCGGAGCGCGGCTTCTCCGTGGTCGCGCTGTCGGGCGAATTGACCCAGAACGAGCGAACCACGGCGTTGCAGTCGCTGCGCGATGGCCGCGCCCGCGTCTGCGTCGCCACCGACGTCGCGGCGCGCGGCATCGATCTGCCGAACCTCGACCTCGTCATTCACTCGGACCTGCCGAACGACGCGGAGGTGATGCAACATCGTTCCGGCCGCACCGGCCGTGCCGGCCGCAAGGGTGTCAGCGTCCTGCTGGTGCCGCCGGCGCGCAAGCGGCGCGCGGAGTTGCTGCTCAATCTCGCGGGCATTGACGCCGTCTGGGGCACCGCGCCCACCTCGGAAGAAATTCGCAAGCTCGATCAGGAGCGCATGCTGAAGGACACCCTGTTCGCGGAAGAGAACACGCCGGAGGATCTGGTGCTGGCCCAAGCCATGCTGGCCGAGCGGTCGCCCGAGGATATCGCGGCGGCACTGGCGCGGCTCTATCGCGCGCGGTTGCCATCGCCCGAGGACATTCTCGATCCCGGCCACGGCGCCGGCCGATCCCGTGACACCAATAGCCGGGACACCAATAGCCGGGACAAGGGCGCACGTCCTCCGCGTGGTGAGGACCGCGACTACGGGCCGCGCGCAAAAGCCGGAAAATCTTCGCCGCGTCACGGCGGCATGTCGGAGGGCAGCGTGTGGTTTCGCGCCGCGATCGGCCGCAAGAAGAATGCCGAAGCGCGCTGGCTGTTGCCGATGATCTGCCGTCGCGGCGGCATCGACAAGCACGACATCGGCGCCATCAGGATCATGGACACCACCACCGAGTTCGAGATTTCCAAAAGTGCGGCGGAATCCTTCACGGCCATGATCCGGCGCCCCGACAAGGAAGACAACATCCGCATCGAGGCGATGACCGAGGCGCCGCAGAGCCAGGCGCCTCAGGAGAAGCGCTCTTATCCGCCGCGCCGCGAAGCCGGCGCCCCGGAGCGCGGCGATCGCCCGAACGATCGTTTTCGCGACGAGCGCGGGCCGAAGCCGCACGGCAAGCCTCCCGGCGGAAGCGGGCCGGGCTTTGCCAGGGAGCCGGGTTTCGACAAGAAAAAGAAATATGCCCATAAGCCGGCCTACGCCGGAAAGCCGTCGCATGCCGGTGCCGGTGATGCGAAGCCCGCGTTCGGAAAGAAGAAAAAGAAGAATCACGCCGGCTGAGGCCCCCGAGCCATTCACATCGAGGCGTTCAGCCGAGTTTCAGGCGATAGAAATCCGTTGCCGTCTTTGAGAACAGCGCCGTCTTCTCGGCTTCGCTGCAGGGCGCGGCGATGCGCTTAAAGGCATTAAAAATCACCTGATAGCTGCACTGGCCCTTGTCGGGCGGAAAGTTGCTTTCGAACATGGCGCGGTTGGGGCCGAAGGCCTCGATGCAGGTTTCGATATAGGGACGCCACGCGGCCGCGGCCTGTTCCGACGACGGCGGCTTCGGGCGCGCGTGAAAATCATAGCCGAGCAGCCGCATCGCGAGCCCGCCGAGTTTCACAGAGACATTCGGGCATTTGGCGATTTCCTGGATCGAGGTCTTCCATGCCGGAAACGTCTCCTCGCGCTTGCCGGCGAAACGGCCTAGGCCGACCGGGCCGCCGCAATGGTCGAGCATGATCTGGGTGTCCGGAAAGGCGCGGGCGAGATCGATCAATTCTCCAATCTGGGGATGAAACAGCCAGGCGTCGAAACTGAGATTCAGTGGCGCCAGACAGGCGAAACCCTTACGAAAGATGGCGTCGAGCAGAATGCCCTTCGGCCGCTTGGCGTACATGCCGGCGACCTCGAGTTCCGCATCCCATGCCGAGGAATGCCGGATGCCGCGGAAGCGACCGCCTCCGGCGGCGATTTCTGCTTCCAGCACCGGCCGCGCGCCTTCGCCGAGCAGCAGATTGACGTGGCTGACGATGCCGGCATTGATCTGCGCCGGACCATAGCTGCCGCTGGCGCTCATCGCCGCGACGCCGTTGGCGAATTCGACTTCACCGACCGGGCGGAACGCCTCCGGTCCGGTCGCGCGGTACATCGAGCGGCAATCGACATAAACGGTCGCGACAATATTGTGGCCGGAGGCGATGTCGGCGGCCATCTCCTCGATCATGTAGCGCTGGCCGCCGCGATCCCAGAGATGATGATGCGGATCGACGATCGGACGGGCGGGATCGATCACTTCTTCGGCGTGCTGCGCCAGCCAGTCTTCGCGCGGATCGGCATACAGCCCGCTGCTCGATGCCGCGGCAGTACTGGTGGCCATGATCAAACTCCTGTTTTCCTGTTGCTGTTGGGGCCGTGCGTGCCGGTAGTTCAAACCCCCTCCAGAATAATCACCGTCGGCGTCGCCGGCAGCGTCTCCCGCGATATTTTCAGGGTCCGCTCGCTGCGCCGGTCGATCTCGAATTGCTGGCCGATCTTCTGCATGAAGTCGTCGAGCGGGGTCATGAAGCGATGCATCGGCAGCACCACCGAGGAGCGCAGCCGCCGCGTGATCTCGGAAATGCCGTCGAGCGACATCGTATAGGTGCCGTCGATCGGCACCATCAGGATGTCGATGCGGCCGATCTGCGCGAAATGGCTGTCGTCGAGCTTGTGGTGCAGGTGGCCCAGATGGCCGATGCAAAGGCCGGCGACCTCGAAGATGAAGATCGAATTGCCGTCCCTGACCAGCGCGTTGTGGGAATCGTCGCTGATATAGGGGCGGATGTCGGTGGTGACGTTGCGGATGTAGACATCGCCGATGCGCTTGTTGATGTAAGCGGGCTTGCCGTCATCGCCCCAGCCGTGCAGCACATGCGCGATGCCGCGGTCCGGGGACAGCGAGTAATGCGTCGAGTGGGCGCGGTTCATGGTCACGACATCGGGCAGGCGGCCGGTCCGGTAGGCGCCGCTGTAGTCGGTTGCGATCCGCACGCCGTCGCGCGACTCGATATGATAGGTCGAATGGCCGGCATAGGTGATCGTGACCTCCTCGCCCTTCGCGGCCACCTGCCGCAGGCTGACCGGCGTGGCGCGCGGCGGCGCATAGGCCATCGCCAGGCACTCGCTGCGCAGCGGCTGCTGCTGCTGGGCGGACGCCGGTGCCACCAGCGCAGCCAGCATGGCAATGACGACAGGCAAGGATCGCAGCATGGCACGCCCCGTGTTCCGATGACCGGCGCCACACTGTATCGCCGAATCCGTCAGAAATCATCGGCTCAGACGGGTGGCCAGGCATATTGCCGGGAAGTCGGCGAAACGGCTCAGTTCTGCGCGCGCTGCAGCCGCAAGCGGGGTTCTGGATTGCCGCAGGTATTCGTCCTGAAGGGCACCGCGATTTCGCCGCCTGAATTCCGCAGGCAGTCCTCGAGCAGCACGTCCTGAGATGCATCGCGCCACGGCCTTATTTCGCGCGCGGCTGACCATCGCCTGCGCAGGCAGGCTGCCCTTTGGCTGTCGAACGTTTCGGCCAGTTGCGGGCAACCGGCTGGCACCGTGGCCGGCGCGTCGGTCGTAGTCGCGACCCGCGGGCGCGCGACGTCCAATGCCCGGCCGGCAACGAAAATCGCCGCGACCGCGATCACCAGCAGGATCGCTACCCGCATTATGGAAAGGACGGGGGCCCTGGGCCAGATACCTTCGCTACGTTGAGAGTTGGTGCGGGATAGCGGCATGGATGCCTCTCCATTGATCGCCCCCATGCCCTGTTAACTCGAATGGCAAATCGATGCTGTGAAGTGCTTCACACCGCAAAATGTTTTTCTGGCTGGCGAATAGCCGTCCTGAAGACGGCGTCATCAATTGCCGTCAAGCGGAATTCTCGCAGCCGCAAGATTCAGGGCCGTGTTTTGAAATCATTTTTTAGTTCGCCGCAGCGCGCCTTTCGCGATTAAGCTGTTTGCCGCGACCACAAGAAAAAATTGCAGCCAGGGAGTCCATTTTGACGCGTGCATCCTCGTCCCATCGGCTGGAGCCGCTGCGTCACGTCGATGCCGGCGTTCTCGACATCGCCTATTACGAGGCGGGGCCTGCAGACGGTCCGGCCGTGATGCTGCTGCACGGCTTCCCCTATGACGTCCACTCCTATGTCGACGTCGCCCCCGATCTGGCGGCGCAGGGCTGCCGCACCATCGTTCCCTATTTGCGCGGTTACGGACCGACCCGTTTCCGCGACAAGGCGACGCCGCGCTCGGGAGAGCAGGCCGCGTTGGGCGCCGATCTGATCGCGCTGATCGATGCGCTCGGTATCCAGCGTGCGGTTTTCGCCGGCTATGATTGGGGCGGCCGCGCCGCCTGCGTCGGCGCAGCGCTGTGGCCGGCGCGTTGCGCTGGCCTGGTGTCGCTCAACAGCTACAATATTCAGGATATCGCCAGAGCCATGGTGCCGGCCAGCGCGGAGCGCGAGGTCGCGCTCTGGTACCAGTACTATTTCCAGCTCGAGCGTGGCCGCGCCGGCCTCGCAGCCAACCGGCGCGAGATCGCGAAAATTCTTTGGCAACAATGGTCGCCGAACTGGCCCTTCGACGATGCTACCTTCGAGCGCTCGGCCGCAGCCTTCGACAACCCTGATTACGTCGACGTCGTGATCCACAGTTACCGTCATCGCTACGGGCTGGCCGAAGGCGATCCGCAGTATGCCGGTTTGCAACAACGTTTGGTGGCGCAGCCTGCGATTTCGGTGCCGGCCATCACGCTGGACGGAGCGGGGGACGGTGTGTTCCCCGCCGGTGACGGCAGCGCCACCGCGGCGAAGTTTACCGGCCCGCGCAGCCATCGGGTGATACCGCGCGCGGGGCATAACCTGCCGCAGGAAGAACCCGAAGCGTTCGCGGCGGCGGTGATGGAGTTGATCGGAGCGTAGCTTGAACTTCGTGGCCGTCGTGCGAGGAAAAAAGTTCGGCACGCGGGCGATGGTGCAGCGGAAGGTGGATGCCACCCTCAGCACTGGGGCGACTGACAGCCAACGCGGAGCTGGAAAAGCATTGGATCGCGTGGCGACCTACGACAGCAGCCTGGCAGATTTGCCTTGAGCTTCGATCAGGCTCACGGCCTTCTTGTCGAAGGAGACGAAGGTGTCGGCGCCGAGCCAGTTTCCCTCGTAGGCGATGACGCCGTCGGCGAAATCGCCACCTGCTTCCAGCACCGCCATTCCAGCTTCTGCCGCCGGCCGATTCACAACGATGTTCGTTCCGCCAAGAAGACCGCGAATCGTCGTCGCAATGTCGCTCGCCTGGATCCTGTAACTTCGCAACACCCAGACCAGTTCACAAAGGGTAGGTATCGTCAGTGCGACCATATCGGCTTTGTTCAGGGCAATCTGGGCCGCCTTGCTTTGCTGGATATGGTCTTCGGTCAACGCCCGTATCAGTACGTTGGTATCGGCCGTGATCTTCATCGCTTGCCAGCCCAGCCACGGGCGATAACCTTATTCATCTCCTCGATCGACAGGGGGCGGCCTTTTCGCTTCGCTTTCAAGCTTCCGAAAAGATCGGAGATTTTCCCCGTCGGCCGGGCAGCCTTCACTTCAATTCGCCCGTCAGGTAATTTGTCGATGGTGATCTTCTCTCCGGGATGCACGCCCAGATGCTCCAGCAGATCCTTGCGGAGCGTGACCTGTCCTTTGGCCGTAACCGTAAGTGTGCTCATGGCTAGCCTCCTGCTGGCCGTAATGTAAGGCAGAAAAGCCTTACCATCAAGGGCGCGGACTCGGGCTTGCAGGACTAGTCCCGCTGCGGACTGATCTTCCACGTCACCGCGATAATGGCCGCGGTGATCAGGCCGCTGATCAATCCGGCGACCGGAAGTGCCATTGCCAGCACGGCAGTTGCGGCCCAACCGATCGATGAAAAGGCTTCGGCGAAGGTGGCAAACCGCGAAGAAGTCTGGCGGCGGCGGAACTGGCTGCGCCGGGCCTGCACGCGGAACCAGTGCTGGATCGCGGTGGCCGATGCCGCCGCAACGATGATGCCGAGCGAGGTGACCGCCGCCTGCAGCGGCGCGGCAAAGGCCAGCGCGATCAGCAGCGGCGCAAAGATGACGGTGATCGCGATCAGCACCACCTCGATCTTGGCGCGGGTTACGCGTGACGCCGGCAACGGCGCGGTCGCCACCAGATCGGGGGCGTCTTCGCCCGAAATCGTCAACCAGGCGAGGCCGCCCGCGAGCTGTCCGGCGGCCATTACGATGACCGGCGTGATCAGCATCAGCGCGGCGTCACTGTCGGCGAAACTCTTCCACAGCAACAGCGCCGGCGGCACCAGATACAGCAGCTGCATCAGGCTCTGCGACAGCAGCCAGGGATCGCGCTTCAACAGCACGAATTCCTTCCAGCGCAAGGCGTGCTGCCGCGAGGCGGCGCGAAACGCTTTTGAGCCTGGCCCTCGATGGGCCGTCGCGGGGTTGGCCGCAGCGTTGACCACGGTGTCGGCAAAGCGCGGCGAGAACATCGTCATGACAGTGCCGAGCAGGACGAGGCCGCCGGCCAGCAGGCCCAGCAGCGCTTCGCCGTCGCCGAGCGCTGCGCGCGCCGGCCACCAGACGATGCTGTCGAGCGCCGGCGCGAAGGCCGTCACGGCATCCGACGTCAGCACCGCGAACCGCGACAACGTGCCATAGGACAGGATCGCGGCAACCTGCAACGCAATGACGAAACCGGCGCCGATCACGGCGGCGAGAATTTGCGCCACCAGCCGGGTGCGGCCGGGGCCGATCAGGCGAAACAGCGTGACCGTCACCGCGATCGCGACCGCCGCCGCGGTCAGGCCAATGGCGATGACCACACCGAACGCGGCAAGCCAGCGCCAGCCGCCACCGATGACGAGAACATCGACGAACGGCGTCGACAGCATCAGCGCCATTGCGATCACCTGCAGCGCGATCGCCGCGATACGAACCGAAAACACGTTGGCCAGTGCGACCGGCGACGACATGATCAGGTCGAGATCAGCGCGGGCGTAAAACACCCGTGTCACCGATTCGATGGCCTGCGACAGCATCAGCGCCCATGCCAGCAGGATGGTGGCGGTGATGACGATCAGGGCGGATTTGTCCAGCGGCTCCTGCAGGTCGGCAAACCGGCCGATCACGGCGTAGGCCGGCAGGTGCATGATTGCGGCAAAGACAATCAATCCGATGATGGCGGTGCGCTTGCGACCGCTGCGGCCGGCGGTGAGCATCGCCAGCGCCTCGCGCCATGCCAGCCGGATTTCGTGGCGGGCAAACCAGGTCAGATCCGCTGACGAGTTCATGCCGCGGCGGCCTCGGAGTCGACCAGCGCGATAAACATATCCTCGAGGCTGGTGTCGTTGCGCCCGTTCTGCTGACGCAACTCGGTCAGCGTGCCCTCGGCGACCAGCCGTCCCGATGCGATGACGCCGATCCGGTCGGCCATCCGTTCGGCTACTTCCAGAATATGCGTAGTCATGATTACGGTGCAGCCGGCGCGGACGCGTTCGCCGAGCAGGCCCTTGACGTGACGCGCCGACACCGCGTCGAGGCCGGTCAGCGGTTCATCGAGGATGATCAGCCTGGGGTCGTGCACCAGGGCGCCTGCCAGGGCCACCTTCTGGCGCATGCCCTTGGAAAATCCCTCGCAGCGCTCATGCAGATGCGGCTCGAGTCCGAGCGAGACCAGCAGATCGCGCGCGGCGGGTTCCGAAATTGCGGGATCGATGCCCCAAAGCCCGGCGACGAATTCGAGATATTCCAGCGGAGTGAGCTTGTCGTAGATCATCGGCTCGTCCGACACCCACGCCGTGATCTGCTTGGCGGCGACCGGATCGGCCAGCGCGTCGATACCGAGCACCGACACCGCGCCGGCATCGGGCCGCAGCAGGCCGGCCACCATGCGCAGCGTCGTGGTCTTGCCGGCGCCGTTGGGCCCGAGCAGCGCATAGAACTCGCCGGTTCGGATGGTCAGATCCAGAGCGTCGACCGCCAGCCGGTCAAAACGCTTCGTTAACCCTCGCAACTCCAGCGCGGATATATCGGGATTCATGTCGGAACGATCCAGCCATTGAATTGGATGCAATCATGGACCCAAGAACTTTCGGCACGGTGAATCGAGGGCGGCAAATCCCGCCGATGCGTAGCCCTGCCCGGGACTGTTCAAGACGTTGCCCAAGGTTGCGGCATTTGTCCGCAACCCGTCCCCGGGGGTGGCGACCAACGCCAAGTTGACACGGCTCGACGCTTTAGGCTGTATAACGGCCAGCTGTTAGCGAGCGCTTCGACACAGGCGATGCGGGCAGCGACTAGACACAAGATGCGGCAAAGGCGGTCAATAGAATCGCCGCGCATCGGGGGAGGGATATCGGCAATGCTGGACTTCGTTCAGCAGTTGGTGAGCGGCATTGCGCTCGGCTGCGTTTACGGCCTCATCGCGCTCGGCTTCGTCTTGGTATACAAGGCGACCGAGGTCGTGAACTTTGCGCAGGGCGACC
>JBBQUA010000128.1:0-14800 GCA_038212905.1 Hyphomicrobiales bacterium | reverse complement strand
GGCGGGATCCCGAACGATGTGTTCAGCGGCGCTTGATCTGGGGACAAGTCAGGCTTGTGCGATGAAAATCCCGGGCCCGCACATCAGGAACCGGCACATCCTGTCTTGGCTGGTGTAAAACGCATACGAGGGCGTTGATGATGTGGAGTCTGGCATGACGCAACCTGCAAAGGTCCAGGAACCCTCGATGGAGGAGATTCTGGCGTCGATCCGTCGTATCATCGCCGACGACGAAGCCAAGCCGCCGGTTGCCGAAAAACCCGCCAGCCCGGCGGCTCCCGCGAAGCCGGCCGCGCCGGCGCCCGCTGCCAAGCCTGCCGCGATGGCCGATATTCCGCCATCGGCGATTGCCCCGGCGCCGAAGCCCGCGCCTCCGCCGGCCAAACCCGCGCCGGCTCCCGCCGCGCCCGCGGCCGTCGTCTCCAACAGCCAGGACGACATCGACGCGCTGCTCAACGGCCTCGACGAGGCGACCGTGCCGGAAGAGATCCGTCCGCCCTTGCCCGACGGCGATGTGTTCGAACTCACCGACGACATGGCGGTCGCGATGGAGCAGGCGGCACCGCCGCCCCCGCCGCAAGCTGCATTCCGGAAGGTCGAGCCGCAGGACGACCTGGAATTTGCCGAGAGCGCGCGGGCGGCAGCGCCACGGCGGCCCGCCTTTGAGCCGCCGCCGTTTGAAAGTGCCGCGCCGGTGCAGCAGATCCTGTCGCACACCACCGTGTCCGCCGTGGAATCCGCCTTCCACTCGCTCGCCAACACCGTGTTGAGCAACAACGCCCGGACGCTGGAAGACCTCGTCAAGGAAATGCTGCGGCCGATGCTGAAGAACTGGCTCGACGATAATCTGCCGGGCCTCGTCGAGCGCATCGTCAAAGCAGAAATCGAGCGGGTTTCCCGCGGCGGACGTTAGGGCTTTTTTTGGACATGGCGGGGCGTTCGCCCGCCTGGTTCCGCACGTTCTTGCGCGTCCTGGTCCGCTGGCCGGCCCTCATTCAGTCCCGGATCCGGCCTAATCCTGCGTCGGCGCGCCTGTCCTGTTGACCTGTCCGGTTGACTTGTCAGGTTGACTTGGCGCGTCGCGGCGGCTTTCTAGCCCGTTCCACAGCCAAAAGATTGCATCTGCCGATGATCGAGAAGAACTACCAGCCCGCCGATATCGAAACCCGTATGGCCCGACTCTGGGAGGAAGCCGGCGCGTTCAAGGCCGGCCGCCCCGAGCGCCTTGATGCAAAACCCTTCACCGTCGTGATCCCGCCGCCGAACGTGACCGGCTCGCTGCATATGGGGCACGCGCTCAACAACACGCTGCAGGACATTCTCTGCCGCTTCGAGCGGATGCGCGGGCGCGACGTGCTGTGGCAGCCCGGCACCGATCACGCCGGCATCGCGACCCAGATGGTGGTCGAGCGGCAGTTGATGGAACGCCAGGAACCGGGCCGCCGCGACATGGGCCGCGCCAAATTCCTTGAACGGGTCTGGCAGTGGAAGGCCGAGAGCGGCGGCGTCATCGTCAACCAGTTGAAGCGGCTGGGCGCCTCCTGTGACTGGTCGCGTGAACGCTTCACGATGGACGAAGGCCTGTCGCGCGCGGTCGCCAAAGTGTTCGTCGAGCTGCATCGCCAGGGCCTGATCTACAAAGACAAGCGGCTGGTGAACTGGGATCCGAAATTGCTGACCGCGATTTCCGATCTCGAGGTGCAGCAGACCGAGGTCAAGGGCAGCCTCTGGTATCTGCGCTATCCGCTGGAGGGCAAGACCTTCAATCCGGAGGATTCCGCAACCTTCATCGTGGTCGCCACCACGCGGCCGGAGACCATGCTGGGCGATACCGCGGTCGCGGTGAACCCGGACGATGATCGCTACGCCGATTGGGTCGGCAAGCACGTCATCCTGCCGCTGGTGGGGCGAAAGATTCCAATTGTCGCCGACGAATATTCCGACCCCGAAAAAGGCTCGGGCGCCGTCAAAATCACGCCGGCGCACGACTTCAACGATTTCGAGGTTGGCCGCCGGCATAACCTGCCGCAGATCAGCGTGCTCGACCAGGAAGCTCGCCTCGCGCTGGTCGACAATGAGGATTATCTGCGCGGCCTGCCGGAAGGCGCCGCACAGCTCGCGGAAGAACTGCACGGCGTTGACCGTTTCGCCGCGCGAAAACTGCTCGTGGCGCGGCTGGAGGATTTTGGCTTCCTGGAGCGGATCGAGCCGAACACGCACATGGTGCCGCATGGCGACCGCTCCGGCGTCGTGATCGAGCCGTATCTCACCGACCAGTGGTATGTCGACGCCAAGACCATGGCGCAGCCCGCCATCGCGGCGGTGCGCTCGGGCGCGACCGCGTTCGTTCCGAAGAACTGGGAAAAGACCTACTTCGAGTGGATGGAGAACATCCAGCCCTGGTGCATCTCGCGCCAGCTCTGGTGGGGCCATCAGATTCCGGCGTGGTACGGGCCTGACGGCAAGGTATTTGTCGCCGAGACCGAAGAGGAAGCGGTCGGCAATGCGCTCGGCTATTACGCCGAGCAGGAAGTCATCACGCCCGAGCAGGGCCGGGAGATGGCGCTCGATCCGGCCAAGCGCGAGGGTTTCATCACCCGCGACGAGGACGTGCTCGACACCTGGTTCTCCTCGGCGCTGTGGCCGTTCTCGACGCTGGGCTGGCCCGACGACGAGGCCGATGTGAAGCGCTATTATCCGACCGACGTCCTCGTCACCGGCTTCGACATCATCTTCTTCTGGGTCGCCCGCATGATGATGATGGGCATGCACTTCATGAAGGACGTTCCGTTCCCGACCGTCTACATCCACGCCCTCGTCCGCGACGAGAAGGGCGCCAAGATGTCGAAGTCGAAGGGTAACGTCATCGATCCGCTGCATCTGATCGACGATTACGGCGCCGACGCGCTGCGCTTCACACTGGCCGCGATGGCGGCGCAGGGCCGCGACATCAAGCTCGCCTCGCAGCGCGTCGAGGGCTATCGCAATTTCGCGACCAAGCTGTGGAATGCCTGCCGTTTTGCGGAAATGAACGGTTGCGCGCTGCCGCCGGATTTCGACGCCACCAAGGCCACGCAAACGCTGAACCGCTGGATCGCGCACGAGACCGCGCGGGCGACGCGCGAGGTCACCGAGGCGATCGAGGCGTATCGTTTCAACGACGCCGCCGCTTCGATCTATCGCTTCGTCTGGAACGTGTATTGCGACTGGTATCTCGAACTCGCAAAGCCCGTGCTGATGGGCGAGGCGGGCGCCGCCAAATCCGAAACCCTTGCGATGGTGGCGTGGGCGCGCGATGAAATTCTAAAACTGCTGCACCCGTTCATGCCTTTCATTTCGGAGGAATTGTGGGCGGTGACGGCCAAACGCTATGGTCTGCTGGTATTGACGGAATGGCCGCGCAAGGCCGGGCTGACGTCGGAACAGGCCGTGATGATGGCGAGCGCGAGCCCGAACGACGGGCTGCTTCCGCCGATTCTGCTGGCGCTCGACAGCGGAGATTTCAGCGATCCCGCCGCCGAAGCCGAGATTGGCTGGGTGGTCGATCTCGTCACCGCGATCCGTTCGGTGCGCGCGGAGATGAACATCACCCCGGCGACGCTGACGCCGCTGGTGCTGGCAGGCGCATCGGCCGAGACCAAGGACCGCGCGCAACGCTGGAACGACGTTATCAGGCGGATGGCGCGTCTTGGCGACATTTCCTTTGCCGACCGCCCGCCGGAAGGCGCGGTGCAGTTGCTGGTGCGCGGCGAGGTCGCCGCGCTGCCGCTCAAGGGCGTGATCGACCTTGCGGCGGAGAAGACGCGGCTCGACAAGGAACTGGCCAAGGCCGAAGCCGACATCAAGCGGGTCGATGCCAAACTCGGCAACGAGAAATTCGTCGCCAACGCGCCGGAAGAGATCGTCGAGGAAGAAAAAGAAAAGCGCGAGGCCGCGGCGGCACGCAAGGCCAAGATCATCGAGGCGCTCGAGCGGTTGAAAAACGCGGCTTAGGTTTCCGTCATGGCCGGGCTTCGTCCCGGCCAGCCACGTCTTTTCTCTAGCAGTGATACCGTTGCCATGTTGATGGCGATCCGGAGACGGCTTGCTGGACCGATCTCGGATCCGGTCGAAGAAATTTGGCCCCTGGCAGAACCAAGCCATCCCAGTCGTCAATACCGCGCATCTGCCGGCCTTTTGTCATTTGGCCAGTCCTTCACCTTTTGCGGGAAGTCGGGGCGCGGCTGGTGACTGAAATACTCCGCGACATCGACGGCCTCCTGATCCGAAAGCCCCCCTTGTCCCAGCGGAAACTTCTCATGGAAACCGATCGGCATATTGCGCTTGACGAAGGCCGCTGCCGTGTACGTGCGCGCCATGCCGGCACCGATGTTGAATGAATCATCTCCCCAAAGCGGAGGGTAAATGATGCGACCATCGGCCTGCTTCAGGCCTTCGCCGTCGTTGCCGTGACACACCGCGCACTGCGTCGAGTACACCTGCTTGCCGTTTTCCACGTTGGGCTTGATGGCAGGATTGACTTTGCCCACGCCCCGCCCGGCGACCTTGTCCTCCGGTTTGGTTTCCTTTTTCATCCAGCTGAAATAGGCAACCATGGCTTCCATATCTGCTGAATCCTCCGCCAGCGGCTTCCCGTTCATGGAGCGCAGGAAGCAGCCATTGATGCGTTCTTCAATCGTGATGATCCGGCCTGCGCGCGGAGCATAACTGGGGAAAAAGGCGGATACGCCGACGAACGGCGAGCCGTCGGCGACAGTACCGACGTTGAGGTGACAGCTCGTGCAGTTCAGGGAGTTGCCGACATTCTGCGGCAATAGCGTCTTGGTCTCGAGATGCAGGCGCATGCCGCGCACGACCTGATCGGCATTGGGCGTGGCAAGCATGTCCGCCAGGCGCGGCGTTTCGAATGCTGAGGAATCGGTGATTTTGGGATCAAGCTGCGCCCGCATTTTTTTGACATCGGGTGCGGTGACCGGTTTGGCATGATTGCCCCAACTGTCGCGCACGAAGCTGAGGATTTCCGCGAGTTCCTGATCCGACAGGCGGGTAAAGGCCGGCATGGTGTAGATGCGCGGATGCGCGGCGGTTGCGGCGGTTTTCCAACCGGTCAGCGTGAGATGAAGCAGTGTCGCCGGGTCGGCGTCAGTGATCGTTGGATTTTGCGTGAGCGGCGGGAATATCCCCTTTACCCCCGCGCCATTCTGACGATGACAATCAACACAGAACTGGACATAGCCTAAGCCGCCGCGCGTCGTGAACAAATTTGGGGGAACGGCCGCCGACGCAGGACCCGGCGCCGGCGGCGGGGGCAGTTCGTTTTTCCCCGGCGGCAGTGATTTCAGATAGGTGGCGATAGCCGTCAAATCGCTGTCGGCGAAGTGCTGGGTGCTGTTGTGAATGACCTCCGTCATCCCGCCGGATACCGTGGCAAAGGCATTTTGGCCGGTTTTCAGCAACAATGCCGTTTCTTCCACCGTCCATAAGTTCCGTAAACTGAGTGCGCGCCACCCCTCGACCGTCTCGCCCGCGAGGTAGTATTTGCCATCTGAGCCCGCCTCGCTGACCGCCTTCTCCTGGAAAGCGATCCCACGTGGCGTGTGGCAGGCGCCGCAATGCCCCAAGCCTTGCACCAGATAGGCACCCCGGTTCCAGACCGTATCCTTGCCAACATCGGGCTTGAAGGACGTGGCATCCAGAAACGCCCAGTTCCAGAACGACAAGCCCCAGCGCATGTTGAAGGGAAAACTCATGGCCGCCGGCTTGTTCGTCTGCTTGACGGGCGGCAGCCCATGCAAAAGATAGGCAAACAGGGCATGCATGTCCTCTTCGCTGATCTTGGCGTAAGAGGGATACGGCATGGCAGGGTACAGATTGCGCCCGTCAGCCGTCACGCCCCGCCGCATAGCGCGATCGAACTGTTCAAACGAATAATTTCCGATGCCGGTTTGGGCGTCCGGCGTGATGTTGGTTGAATATAACAGGCCCATGGGTGTCGCCAATTCACGCCCGCCCGCCATCGCCGGCCCCTCGGGCGCCGTGTGGCAGGCAATGCAATCGCCCAATTGCGCGATATATTCACCTCGTTTGATCAGCGCCGGTTCCCTGTCAGAGATTAAAGCACGCTGAGGGGCATTGACCTCCTTCGGAGTCGGTTCAGTGGCTAGAGCTGCTTGAGCAAAAAGCAGGGACACGCCAAGAATCGCGGACAGCGATTGGTAGTTTCTCATCGCAAATGTCCTTCAATCGCCGCCCCGTTTGCGCTGGAATCACGTATATAGTGACAGCTAGGCATCCATGCGCGAGCTGGATTGATCCAGGTCAAGGCAACGCAACCAATTCTGATTCCTCAGGTCACCATTGTTTTGAATGACCAGCGCGCCTACAGCTTTCATGCGGGATCAGGCGATCACGTGCCGGGCAGCGGCGTTTCCATCACGTCGAGAATGGATCCCACGCCCTGACGCAACCGCCTTGTCGCGCTGTCCTCCGCCGACAGGCCGAACGCAACCAGCGAGCGGCCGGTCACGGCGTAGCCGTGACCGAACGGGAACGCGGAAAGCTGCGCGTCAGGCTGGTTGGTATCGATCAATCCCAGCCACTCCTTGCCTTCCGGCACTGCCGGGAGGGTGAAATTCACCACATCGAAATGGGCATTGTAGACCAGCAACAGCGTCGCATCGGACCCCCGGCGCCTGATCCCGCTCTCCTGCGCGCGGCCGTCCAGCAGCATGCCGAAGCAGCGGGCATTGCCGTCGTGCCAATGGTCGGTCGTCATCTCTTCGCCCGATGGCGACAGCCAGGTGACATCCTTGACGTCGAGCTCCTCATTGTGGGCACCGACGAAAAAGCGCCCGCGATAGAGGATCGGAAAGGCCTTCCGCATGGCGATCAGCTTGCGGGTAAATTCGCGCAATGAACGGCCCTGCGACGTGATGCCGAGCCAATCGAGCCAGGTGATCTCGTTGTCCTGCGCATAAGCGTTGTTGGTGCCATGCTGGGTATGGCCGAATTCATCGCCCGCCAGCAACATCGGCGTGCCGTGCGACAGCATCATCGTGGCGATGAAGTTGCGCTTCTGACGTTCGCGCAGCGCGATGATCTCGGGATCGTCGGTCGGTCCCTCGACGCCGTGGTTCCACGAATGGTTGTTGGAATGGCCATCCCGGTTGTCTTCGCCGTTCGCCTCGTTGTGCTTTTCATCGTAGGAGACGAGGTCGTTAAGATTGAAGCCGTCATGCGCGGTGACGAAATTGACGCTCGACCAGGGCTTGCGACCGCGCTTGTTGAAGAGGTCGCCCGAACCGGTGATGCGCTTCGCGAACTCGGGCAGCAAGCCGGAATCGCCCTTCCAGAAACTGCGCACGGTGTCACGGAACTTGTCATTCCATTCCGCCCATCCCGGAGGAAACTGCCCGACCTGATAGCCGCCGGGGCCGATATCCCAAGGCTCGGCAATCAGCTTGACGCTCGACAGAACCGGGTCCTGCCGGCAGGCGTCGAGGAAACCGCCGCCTTCGTCGAACCCGTAAGGTTCGCGCGCCAGGATGGTGGCGAGGTCGAAACGGAATCCATCGACATGCATCTCGGTTGCCCAGTACCGAAGCGAGTCCGCGACCATTTGCAGAACGCGCTGATGCGACAGGTTGACCGTGTTGCCGGTGCCGGTATCGTTGATGTAATAGCGCTTCTGGTCCGGCATCAGGCGATAGTAGCTGGCATTGTCGATGCCCTTGAACGAGAGCGTCGGCCCGAGTTCGTTTCCTTCCGCGGTATGGTTGTAGACGACATCGAGGATGACCTCGATTCCATGCGCGTGAAACTGGTTTACCATCTCCTTGAATTCACTGACCATCGGCGACTGCAGGTATCGTGGCTCGGGCGCGAAGAAGGCCAGCGAGTTGTAGCCCCAGTAGTTCCTCAGTCCCTTCTCTTCGAGATAGCTGTCGTCGACAAAGGCGTGGATCGGCAGAAACTCGGCGCTGGTGACGCCCAGCGAACGCAGATAGGCCGGGATGTTCGGATTGGCGAGGCCGGCAAAGGTACCGCGGTCAGCTTCCGGCACCAGCGGATGAAGCTTTGTAAAACCCTTGACGTGCATTTCGTAGAAGATCGTGCGCTCCCAGGAGATTTCCGGCTTGCGCGAGGCGCCCCAGGTGAAGGCCTGGTCGATCACCCGGCATTTTTGTACCAATGGCGCGCTGTCACGTTCGTCGAACGATTTGTCCTTGTCGGCGTGATCCATCTTGTAGGCGAACAGCTCGGGTCCCCAGCGCAGCTGCCCGACCAGCTGCTTGGCATAGGGATCGAGCAGCAGCTTGTTAGGATTGAACCGATGTCCGGCGTCCGGCTCGAAAGGTCCATGGACGCGATAGCCGTAGACGGTGCCGGGGCGGGCGGCAGGAAGATAGCCGTGCCAGACCTCGTCGGTGTATTCCGGGAGTTCGATCCGCTCCAGTTCGGTCTCGCCGCTGTCATCGAACAGGCACAGCTCGACCTTGGTGGCGTTGGCGGAAAACAACGCAAAGTTGACCCCGAGGCCGTCCCAGGTGGCCCCCAGCGGAAACGGCTTGCCTTCCCTGACATTCGAGCGCCGCAGCACTTGCATGGCCTGCGCCAGCGTCGTGTCGCCACGGGTAGATATGTTCATGAAGCCGCCCCCAAAGAGAGGGAACGGTGCCAGCTTCAAACGGTTCCCTGCCTAAAGCAGTGACTTCTTCAACGGCGGTTTGCTATCGGATCCGCGGTCAATAGCGCGCCACCACGGGGCCGCCAAAGCGGTAGTTCAGACCCGCTGTTGCCTGATCGACCGTGAGCCGGGAGCTTCCAGTTCCCGTGAAGAAAATGGGGGCTGCTGGGAGTCCGCTGGGAATGTCGAAGGTGACGCCCCGATTGCCGAAGTCGGTGTAGCGATACTCGCCGGCCAGGCTCCAGTTCTGGCTGAACGCCCATTCGACCCAGCACCGACGGTATAGCCCCAGCGTGTGGACCCGCCATTGCTGGCCGTATATGTTCCGGCCGGAATGGCGATGCCCGGACCGTTGACGACGGTGGTGGTAGAGGCGCCGATGCCAGCCACAGCTGCACCGCCCGTCACGTAGAACAGGGCGCGATCCCAGGCAAAGCCGGCCCGTCCGCGGAACGAGGCCATCCAATCGATATGGCCAAAATCGACCGTCACCGTTTGATTGACCGTGGCGAGGATGATCGGGGGACCAAACGTCCGCGTGGCGCTGGCGCTCGAACCCTTCAAATCTGTACCGACCACGTCGGCTTCCACACCCAAAACAAATTGCTGAACCTGCCAGTTGTATCCGATCTGACCGCGATGACGCCTGAGCCGCTGCCCGTGCCGGTAAGGGAGGCCAGCTGTCCCGGGAAAATGGTCGGGATCACCGCCTGCGGCGCATTCACGATGAAGGGAGGAAATAGCGGGCCGAAATCCGAGCTGCTGTTGTTCGGGGTCCAAGCTCCGCCGACATTGGCGGCGGTGTAGAAGCCGGTCCAGCTGAAGGCCGGAGCGGCCATCGGCCGCGCCTTCAGGGCATGTCGGCGCGCCGGCCGTCACGATACCGGTAAACAACGCACTTCTCGCAACTGCCGCGATAGCCAGCGTCCGCATGGGTAGCGGATGCCATGCCGTGCAATCTGTGAGTTCAATTAGAATAGGATTCGCGGGCGCGCGCACCGATCAAATGACTATAGTACCCGACGATTTGGACAACCGGACCAACGTTTGTTTTCAGATGTTGCATTTCAGCATTAAGCGCAGTGAACTATGCCGCGATAGTGCGGCGTTGCGCAGGGGCTTGCGGTGCTGGCGCCGCGGCCGGGTGCCGCGATTGGGTTTTGAGGTTTTTGCCGGCTGAGGCCGGGCCATTTCATTGACACGAGACGATCGATGATGGACGCGGCAGAGGTCCCCGGAATACTCGATGCGATCTATGAATCGGCGGTTTTTCCCGACCGCTGGCCGCAGGCGCTGGAGAGGCTTGGGCAGGCTTTCGACTGCAGATGTGTCGCGCTGATCGACCGCAATCTTCGCAGCCTTGAAGCCAGGGTCGCAACGTCAGGCGTCGATGCTTCCAGCCAGCGCGAATTTCTCGATGTCTGGAGCGCGCGCGATCTGGTGCGGCTGCGCACTCGGGAATGGCGCCCAGGCGCGATCGATCTCGATCATCAGATTGTGCCGAAGGCCGAACTGCTCGCGAGCGACTATTACAATGGCTTCATGAAGCCGCGAGACATGCACACGGTGATGCGGTTGACGCTGGCGCACCGCAACAAATTTCTCACCATCATCAGCCTGGTGCGTCCGCGTTCGGCCGGCGAATTCGACGCAGTCGCGATCGAGCGATGTCGGGTGCTGATGCCGCATTTGCAGCGCGCGTCGATGATCCGGTTCCAGACGGAAGACGCCGCTGCGATGCTGGGCGGGCTTTCCGATATGGCCGACCGCTCGGTCACGGCGGTGCTGCTGCTGGAGCGCGACGGGCGGGTGAAGTTTGCCAACAAGGCCGCCCGTGCCATGGCGGCAACGGCGGATGCGTTTCTGCTTCGCAGCGATCAGTTCGAAATACTGGATCGAAACGACGATGCCGCGTTTCAGCGACTCGTTGCGGGGGCGGTGGGCGCGCTGCAGAACCTGGACGCACCGCGCGGCGGCGTCATGCGGCTTGCGCGGCGCTCGGGCAAAGGGAGCTATACCGTCACCGTTGCGCCGGTCAAACGCGAGGCATCGTGGGTCGGGCCCGAGCCGATGGCGCTGGTGCTGGTCGCCGATCCCGATGTAACGCCGATCCCGCCGAAGGAAATGCTGGCCCAGCTGTTTGGATTCACGGCCGCGGAAACGCGCGTCGCGGAACGTTTGATGATGGGTGACAGTCCGGAGCAGGCTGCGGCTTTCCTGCAAGTGAAGACCGCAACCGCGCGCTGGCATCTGGCCTCGATCTACCGCAAGACGGGCACCAATCGGCAAGCCGAACTGGTCCGGCTGTTGCTGTCGCTGGCGATGATGTGATCTGACCTGACTACCGCGCGGCACACAAGCGATTTGAATCAGAACGGCTTGCTGAGAAACCGCGAACCCTTCAGCCCGTATCGCCACGGCAGTTCAACCGCTTTCGTGATGCCGATCCGCACCCCTGCAACGATCTCCGGCTTTTTCTTCCGGGCATGCAGCGCGATCGGCGGTGTATCGAGCGCGAGCCCATTATGCGCGTGGGTAATCGCGAGCGCTTCGGTCAGTTTGCCCGGGCCCGAGCAGAGCGCGCGCTCGTCTTCCAGGCCACGTCGCCGGCGCATCGCGGCCAATCCATGGGTCGGCTCCAGCGCACGGATCAGCACCGCGCTGGCCGAACCTTCCTTTTCGCAGGCGAAGTTGACGCACCAGTGGATACCGTAGGAACGATAGACATAGGCAAAGCCGGCTGGCCCGAACATCACGAGGTTGCGTGGCGTCGGCCCGTTGAACGAATGCGCTGCCGGATCGGTGTGGTGATAGGCCTCGACCTCGACGATGACGCCGCCGACGCCGTCCACCAGCAGCGTGGCGCCGATCAAATCGGGCGCCACCTCGTGCACGCTGCGCGCGAAGAACGCGCGCTTGAGCGGCCTGCCCGGATCGGCGGCGGTCGTGACAGGGGGAATGCGGCTTCGAGCCATTCAAATCGGGGCCGGGGAGGGTGAATGCGTCTGGCATGGCAATATGCTAAAGCATGGCTGCCAACAAGCCGGGCGGTTGCGATTCCGCTTCAAGCGGATTAGCTAAGCCTCGAAGGGATATCAAGTTTCCATGGTCGTCGTCGTCGATACCATCTCCACCACGCCGCTGCGCCCGCGCCACCCCGAAAAGGTGAACCGGCCGGATGCGCTGTCGCCGCCGAAGCCGCACTGGATCAGGGTGCGCGCGCCAAATACCCGCGGCTATGCCGACACCCGCGCCATCGTCAAGGAAAACGGCCTGGTCACGGTCTGCGAAGAGGCGGGTTGTCCGAATATCGGCGAATGCTGGGACAAGAAGCACGCCACCTTCATGATCATGGGCGATACCTGCACCCGCGCCTGCGCCTTCTGCAACGTCAAGACCGGCATGCCCACAGCACTCGATGCGGCCGAGCCGGAACATGTCGCGGAGGCCACCTTCAAGCTCGGGCTCGCCCATATCGTGGTCACCTCTGTCGATCGCGACGATCTCGCCGATGGCGGCGCCGAACATTTTGCAAAGACCATTCGCGCGATCCGGGAACGCTGCCCGTCGACCACGATCGAAATTTTGACACCGGACTTTTTGCGCAAGGAAGGCGCACTCGAAATCGTGGCGAAGGCAAAGCCCGACGTGTTCAACCACAATCTGGAAACGGTGCCGTCGCGCTATCTCACGGTGCGCCCCGGCGCGCGCTATTTCCATTCGATCCGGCTGTTGCAGCGGGTCAAGGAGATCGATCCCACCATCTTCACCAAATCCGGCATCATGGTCGGGCTCGGCGAAGAGCGCCACGAGGTGCTGCAGGTGATGGACGATCTGCGCTCGGCGGACGTCGATTTTCTCACCATCGGGCAATATCTGCAGCCGACCCGCAAGCATCACGCCGTGATGCGCTACGTTACCCCCGATGAATTCGCCGGCTACGAGAAGGTGGCCTATACCAAGGGCTTCCTGATGGTGTCGGCGAGCCCGCTGACCCGCTCATCGCATCACGCCGGCGACGATTTCGCCAAGCTTCGCCTGGCGCGCGCGGCGCGAGCCGGCTGAGTTTTTCGATGCCGAAATTCTCCAGCAAGCGCCGGGTCACCCATAGCGCCCAGCAGATGTTCGACCTCGTCGCCGACGTCGAGCGCTATCCCGAATTCGTGCCGCTGTGCCATTCCCTCAAGATCCGGCAGCGCAGGCCGGGGCCCGACGGTACCGAAATCGTGGTCGCCGACATGACGGTGTCGTTCAAGCTGGTGCGCGAGGCCTTTACCAGCCGGGTAACGCTGGACCGCCCCAATTTGAAGATCATGGTCGAATATCTGAAGGGGCCGTTCAGCAGTTTGGAGAACCGCTGGAGTTTCGAACCGCGATCCGAGACTGCCTGCGACGTCGGATTTTTTCTGTCCTACGAATTCAAGAGCCGGATGCTGGCGATGCTGATGGGCACCATGTTCGACACCGCGTTCCAGCGTTTTGCCGCGGCGTTCGAGAAGCGGGCGGATGCGGTTTACGGGAAGGCGGCAACAAGCAAGCCGTCATCCTGAGGTGCGCGCTCTTGCGCGCCTCGAAGGATAGCTGCAGGCACCGTCGTCGTGTCCATCCTTCGAGGCCGTCGCAAGGGCGACGGCACCTCAGGATGACGGCGGAGCTAGTCACGCCCGCGGCGGCCGCCGTCGCTTGACGGCGCTGCGGCGCGGCGTGCGGGCGACGCGGGGACGCAGCCGGCTCATGGTTTGGCGGCGCGGCTTTGTCGGTGCTTGAGGTCCGCGCGCGAGTTCCGTCAGCATGCGCAAGGCCTCGACCACCGAGCGCAGCCGCACCGCGCTGCGGCCGATCGCACCAAACCGGCATTCGCGGTGCAGGATGCGGCCGTCACGCGCGGCGACGGCGAGATGGACCAGGCCGACTGGCTTGCCCGGCGTGGCGCCGCCGGGGCCGGCGATGCCGGTAATGGAGACGGCGAGGTCGACGCCGGCCTTCTCCAGCGCGCCGATCGCCATCGCGGTCGCCGTTTCCTTGCTGACTGCGCCGAAGGTCGCAAGCGTGGTGGTCTTGACGCCGAGCATCGCGCGCTTTGCATCGTTCGAGTAAGTGACAAAACCGCGGTCGATAACGTCGGAGGAGCCGGGAATATCGGTCAATGCGGCGGCGACCATGCCGCCGGTGCAGGATTCAGCGGTGGCAATGGTGAGCTTGCGCATCCGGCACAGGTCGAGCAGCGAGCGGGAGAGGGCGCGGGTGTCGCTGCCGCTCATGCTACTCGCTCCAGGGAAGACGGATGGTGGCGCTCGCGGTGGCGGCGATGCCTTCCTCGCGGCCGGTAAAACCGAGTCGCTCGCTGGTGGTGGCCTTGACGGCGATGCGCGAGATGTCGAGTCCGGTGATGTCGGCGATCCGCGCCCGCATGGTGTCGCGCAACGGACCGATTTTCGGGCGCTCGCAGATCATGGTGACTTCGAGGTTGGCAATCCGCCCGCCGCGCGCGGTGACACGATCTACCGCGTATTTCAGGAAACGGTCCGACGCGGCCCCTTTCCACTGCGCGTCGCTCGGCGGAAAATGCGAACCGATATCGCCGTCCGCCAGCGCGCCCAAAATGGCGTCGACCAGCGCGTGCAGGCCGACATCGCCGTCGGAATGGGCGAGAAAGCCGCGTGTGTGCGGCACGCGTACGCCGCAGATCATCAGATGATCGCCGTCGCCGAAAGCATGCACGTCGTAGCCGGTGCCGGTCCTGATATCGCCGAGCCCTGCGGCCAGGCGTGCTTCCTCGCGGACGAAATCTTCAGGGGTCGTGAGTTTCATGTTCGCAGGATCGCCTTCAAATGTCGCCACCGTCAATCCCGCCCATTCCGCCAGCGCGGCATCGTCGGTGAAATCGCTACGGCCCTCGCGCGCGGCGCGGCGATGGGCCTCGAGAATGACATCGAAGCGGAAGGCCTGCGGCGTTTGCGCGATCCGCAGCCGTGCGCGCTCCGGCGTCGCTTCGACATTGCCGCTGCCGTCGACGAGCTTGATGGTGTCGGTGACGGCTATCGCCGGCACCGCGGCGCCGGTGCGGCCGGCGGCGTCGATGGCGCGCGAAATCAGCGCCGCCGATACGAACGG
>JBBQUA010000127.1:0-14823 GCA_038212905.1 Hyphomicrobiales bacterium | reverse complement strand
CGGAACCGCCTGGCGGTGATCGGGTACGAACGAGAACATCCGGAGCGCACCCGGATTGGTCCCAAAATCCGCGGTTTCCACCAGCGGACTTTCCGTGGGCGGCCGCAAGTTCCGGCCGATATCTCCCAAGCCATTGAAACTGTTCAGCTTAGGCAGACGTCGCAGGAATTCGATATTGTTGGCGAGGGACAACGGCAGCTCCTTCATGAAGGCTTATCAACCTCATCAGGACCAGATAGTTGCTGCACTGCAAAATAAAAAGGCCGTGTGCTGTCAATCCCCCCTAACAGCCTCTTGCTTAACGGGGCGCGCCGCATCGGCGACGGGGATGTGGCGGAATCGGGCGGTTGGGCCGCCCTACAGACTCTTCACAGCCAAGCCGAAGCCTGTTTGTCCAAATGTGTTGCCTGAGTACAGCAGGTACCGCGCGCCCTTATGGTCAAAGACAAAGGGATACTCCACCATCTCGGAGTCCCAACCGGAATCAGACACTGAAAGATCAGGTTCTGCCTGACGACGCCACACGATTCCATCATCGGATTCGGCGTAATAGATTCGGTAGGCTTTGCCGCGAGCGCAAAACCACATCCTGTAACAATCGACGTCCTTGATTACGCATGGTTTGCAAATTGCATATTCTTCTGGCCCGGAAAAATCGATGGCAATCTGGTTGTTGCGATTCCAGTGAATGCCGTCGTCCGATTCCGCATACTTGATCAGGTGCCGCATGTCGGCCTTGGTCGCGCCCCACGCAATGTTCGAGCCGTACCACATGCGAAACTTTCCGTTTTCGCTGGAGACCCACGGGTACGAAATCGTGTAGGGATCGGTCTCATCAAGCGGCACTGTCGGAAATCGCGCATGCCGAACGAATGGACCGTCCGGCGTCTCGCTCACAGCAAGTCCAAGGGCATTCTGCCAGGGCACTGAAACCGTCAAGTGCCAGCCCATGTAGTAGAGATATCTCTTGTCGCCTGCCTTGACGATACATCCGATCGACGCCCCGCTGTCGTCGAACATGGCAAGGTCGCCCGGCGTCAGCACTGGCTCTTCAGCGACCCGAAGGATCTTTCCGGGCTTGTTGATGTCGATCTCGACGAACCCGATACTCGAACGGTTCTTTTCATCGCGGGTGCTGAAGTAGATCCGGAAGAGATCGCCGTCGATATGCTCGGCAACGGGGTTCGCAGCGTAGGAGCGCGCCCATGGCTTGCTCCCATCGGGCGCATAAATGTGTCCAAGCTTGCTCCAGCTCACAACTTGCCCTTTGCCATCATCACCCGCATGAATGCGGCGCTGTTCAGATCAATCGCTTCCGACGCCGGCGCGACATGAACACTGTTGGCCTCGGTATCCGAGGCGACAAGCGCATTGGCGCCCACGAACGTCCGCTGGCCGAGCGTCAGCTTGTTGCCGACCGTCGCCCCAATTCCAAGAAAGCAATACGGCTGCACGTTGACTTCCGCAGCAACGGTCACGTGCGACGCCAGCCAGCTATGGTCTCCGATGGTGCTGAGATCGCCGATGTGATTGCTGGACCACATCACCACGTTATTCCCGATCTTGACGTCCAGCGAAATCGACTGGTTGTCCAGGATGAAGCAATTTTCTCCGATGTCGAGATCTTCCGCGCGGTAGAACTGCGAATTAACGTAGCTAATGAACGAATAACCCCTGGCCTTGGCCGCGAGATATTTTTCCGCCCGCAAACCGTTCATCCTCTGATAGCCGAGCAGGATCAGAAATTTGTATTGGTCAGGGGGAAACCGTTGCTCCACTTTCTCAAAGGCAACAACGGGCAGATCGTGAAGGGCATCCCGATCAAGGTACTTCTGGTCGGTCGCAAAACCGCAAACCTCATGATCGCTGTCGCGCTTAAGAAAGCGGAATGCGACATCCGCACCGCGTCCGGTGCCGAACAGGACGACCTTGCTCATGGGTCACGACGCTTGGCTGCAAGATCCTGAGCGGCCTGGCCGCGCACGAGACGATCAAGCCACTCGTGGACGCTGATGCCGCTGCGCGCCGCGGCCTGCCTGGCAAGTTCCTTGGCTTCTGGCGTCACGCCCTCCATTACGCCGTAATACCTCGATCGCATCGAGCCGCCGCGCCAACCCTTATGCGTCAGGTCGAGATTGAGCGGCGGCGGCCCGTCGCCCTTCCTGAAGGTGATCACGTAGAAGCAGTTCGCCATGATCCATCGAACGTTGACGTCGCGCGCACAGACCGGAATGCTTTCCAGCGGCAGTCTATGCGCAAACAGCGGATTGTTGGCGATCACGACCTTGCCGAAATCGACATCGCGCAACCATGGACCGACCGACTCGTCTCCATAGAGAACTGTGCCGTCCGGTTTCACCACGCGGGCGAATTCTTCGCCGGTCCTTTTGGCGTCGGAGAATTCGTTGAAGCCGCCGAAATGAAACACGGCATCAAAGAAGTTTGTCGGAAACGGCAGATAGGTGGCGTTGGAGATGGAGTAATGCACGCCGCACTTGAAATGCATCTCACGGTCATACTCCGTCATCCGCTTGACGCAGGTATGCACCATGCCGGGCGACAGATCCTGCAGGAACAGCTCTCCGGAAGCATCCAGCCGCCGCGCCAGACGGAAGCTGTCCCGCCCGGTGCCACAGCCAACCTCCAGGATACGCGCGCCCGGCTTGAGGTCGAGCATGTTGATCATTAGTTCGCGAACCGTCTCCTCATCCTCGTGGAGGGCCGCGAACTGCCAGTTCAGCGCGGCATCGTAAATCTGTTCGGCCACGCGGTCATATTCGCTTTTGGTTTTTGCTTCGATCTCGCTGAGTTCCGGCGGCCAGAGCAAATTCGGCACGCCATTCTCGATCGAGAAACGCTGCCCTTCGGCGGAGACAAGGTGATCGCCCACCAGGCTGAGCGCGGAATGGGAGCCGGGCGCGCGGTAGCGTTCAACCTCGGACGAATCCATCAGACTTCGTCTCCCTTTTCCTTCTTGCGGCAAACCACGGTCCATACGTGCTCTTCCACACCCCAAAAATCATTGCGGCACGATCCGATCGCGAAATTGTCGAAGTCGGAGTCGAGAGCTGCTCGAATTTCGTCCTCATTGTCGAATTTCTTCATCATGTAACCGTTGCGAACGCCGTAAGGATCATTCGCAATGATCATATGGCCGTCGCCGGCGTCCTCGGCTCCACGCATGATGTAAGTGGTGCCGATAGGTGCGGAAAAGATGAACGAGCCCCCGGGCTTCATGGCCCGGGAAATTTCCCTTACATTGTCGCTGAAGCGCTGGCCGGGGTCGATATAATAGCAGGCGTGGCAGGCCAGAATAACGTCGAACGTCGCGTCGTCGAACGGGATTGAATGGTTGCGGCCGACCGCCAGGGTGACATCGACATCCAAGCGGCTCATTCGTGCCTGCGTCAGGTCGCAGATATCCTGCGATATTTCCACCCCATACACCTGCATGCCGAGATTGTGCAGCAGCGGCATGTTTCGTCCGTCGCCGAATCCGAGATCAAGGGATTTCTTGCCGACATACGTCGACGGTTCGGTTCGATGTCTCGGGTAATTACCGAGAAAAGCCCGAACGACGAACTCCACCGGATAAACGTAGACCGGATTCCGCTTGCGATAGAAGTCATCGTATTTCGCTTCAATCTCCACCATCTAGTCAGTCCTGCTATCATCGTGTCTAGTGATCGGACGATTGGGATGCGGTCACGAAGATTGTTTCGACGGGATCCTATCGGGTGATCAGATCATTCCAAACCACGACTTTGCCATGTCCTGAAAGGTGTTGAGCCAGCATCGCATGGCTCGAAGGATTGGCGCCAAGGACGATCAGCGGCTGGGGATGCTTCGCGATATCGGCCGTCGCGATCACGGGCTTGCCCATAAATGTGCCGCTGCCGTCATCGACGACGCAGGCTTCCACGCGCTCCCAGTAATCGGGGCAGTAGGTCGCCAGAATCATAGACCAGAAGCTCGCGCCGAAGTTCAACACCGGGCCCTGCGCGGTGCGCGCTTCATTCGCCAGCCGGTCGGCGAGCTGCGGCCACGCCTTGAAATACTGCCGCCGCCCCTCCAGCAGCTTGTCGCGCTGCGCGGCACCCGGCAGCGCGAGCTGCGCGGGAGACTCGCTGAGCCGGAAACTCAGCACATGCTTGTCCAATTGACCTGGCGCTCGGGGGATATTGTGCCCTTCAAGCAATTCCAGCCCGGCCTTGGAGGCGATGACGCCAATATACTCGCGGCTGAAGGAGAATTCGACATCGCTAAAGAGCATGTCCGCCCCCGGCTCGCAGCCGTCATGCGAGAAGATCACCACCCTGCCATCAGGCGCGGTGAAGCCGGCAAGCGCGCGCAGGAACTCCGTGGGATCGGCAATGTGCGACATCACGTTGGATGTGATGACGAGATCGTAGCGATCGCGCGGAGGCACGGCTCCCGGCGTAAACCCGGTGGCCACCTGAAACCCCCGGGCTCTGGCGAGCGCGCTGTTCTCGACCGATGGATCGATGCCGTCAAATTGGGCGGACGCATGGACCCGCCTTAGCGCTTCGAGCAGAAGACCGCCGCCGCAGCCGACGTCCAGTACCGTCGACGGACTGAACGGCGCGAGTTCGGCAAAGATCCATTCGGCCATGGCGGCATAGCGCGCGCTCTCGGAATCCGATGTTCCCGGCCGCTGGTGATACAGGGCATATTTGTCGCGATACAGTTCGGTCTTGATCGTTTCCGGAAGCCGATGCTGCCGAAGCAGACCGCATTCCGGGCACTGCACCTTGCGCAGCGGGGCCGCCAGAATAATTCCTCCGGAGGTCACCGACCGGGACGGGTGCGGCGGGCTTAACGCTTCACTCTCGGCAGTTCCGCAAACGGGACAAGGCACTACGACTGAACGTTGATCGGTCATGATAAGTCCAAAAGAATTTGTGTGGGAGCACCGGGCTTTGAACGTGGCCCGCAGCGCAGGAATTTTCGCTTTGCGTCGGGCAAAGGCACGGCCTTGGTCGCGGTGGTCTATCTATACGACAGGGATAGGGGAGGCAAGGGGCGGTTGGCGCGCGGGGAAGATGCAGCCGCTAATCTACCGCGCTAGTTCACTCCCTTCACGAAGTAGCCACCCGGCCTGATCGAATACGACAGTTTCCGGACGCGCGGCAGCGGCTCACCCATCTCCTTGAAGTAGTTTTCGAACGCGGCGGTTTCACCCAGCCATGGCGGAGACCCGTAACCGTTCAGAGCGACTACCCCTCCGGGCACCAGCAGAGGATACAGCGCCCGGAAGCCGGCCAGTGTCGGCTTGTACAGATTTACATCCATGAAGATCATCGAGAGCCGGGTGCCTTGATTGCCCTCGGCAAAGGCCTGGACCGTTTCCAGGATGTTGCCGGGAATGACGCGACAACGCTCGACACCCGGCAAGAGGTTGTCCAGATTGGTCAGCTTTACCATTCGATCGAGGTACCCGTCGGGCACAACCTTGCGGCCAACGACGTTCTCGATCCACGGCGTGGGATCGCCATCTTCAGGGGCGAAGTCGCGATAGCCGCCGCCGCTCTCGAAACCATAGACCTTGCGCGAGCGGTCGCCCGGCACGAATGTTTCCAGCAGCTTGGACCAGGTGAAGAGACCTGCGCCGAGGAAAACGCCGAGTTCGGCGATTGATCCCGGCAAGTCCTGGATCATCCGGAACAGGTCATAATCCGCCAGCAGCCGGGTCATTTCGCGGCGCCGGACGAAAGCGGGATAATTGAGCAATGTCTCTGCGAGCGAGATTTCTCCGTCGCTGAGGATGGACTGGAGTTCAGCCCAATGCTCCTCATCCTTGCGCTGATAGGATGTGCGGGCGGGATCGATCTTTTCCGTTTTCATGGTGCGACCCGCTGGTGAATTCTTCTGACGATGACGTAAGGACGATTCTTGGTCTCGACGAATACCCGGGAAATATAGATGCCGATCACACCAAGGCAGAATATGATTACGCCTCCCATAAACCAGATCGACACGATCAAGGAGGCCCAACCCGCCGCCACGTTGTAGAGGAGTTTTTCGAGGATGACAAAAACGCCTACGGCGAAGGATACCAACGACACCACCATGCCGAACATGACCATCAGATTGAGAGGAACGGTACTGAACGAGGTAATGGCGTTGAAGAGCGTGACGAGGCGCAACATCAGGGAGTAACTGCTTTCCTTGCGATGACCTTTCGCGACAGGACTACCGACCTGACGAAATCCAGTAATTACCCACAGACCGCCGATGACCGCGTTGCTCTCTCGGTGCAGCAGCAGCCCATCGACATACTCGCGACGCATCAGCCGCACGGTACAGTGATTGAGCGGAACGTCGATGGACAGCAGCCGGTTGATCAAATGCCAGGCTAGCTCGCCACCTTTTCTTTTCACGAAGCCACCCTTGCGGCTTTCCTCGTAGCCGAAAACGACATCGCAGTCGCGCGTCTGCAGTATTTCGAAGAATTGGCCGAGTAGCGCGGGATCTTCCTCCAGGTCGCTGTCGATCAGAAAGCAAAGCTCGCCGCGGGCATGATCGAGGCCGGCCATCAGAGCCTTGTGGTGGCCGAAGTTGCGCGACAATTCAACGACGCGCACACGACTGTCGGTGCGGGCGATCGCACAGGCAATTTCGAGGGAATTGTCGGGTGAGCCGTCATCGACCATGACGATCTCGTAGTCATCGGTAATGCGTTGGGCGGCTTCCGACGCACGCCGATGAAATTCCTCGATATACGCGCCCGACTTGTAAAGCGTCGTAACGATTGAGAGCTTCATCGTCGATCCATCTGCTCCAGGAGCGCTTTGGCCGCCTTGCGGTCGACCTTTCCATTGGCATTGCGCGGCAACTCATCGAGTTGAACGGCCCGGGCCGGCCGCATATACGCCGGGAGCTTTTCCCTGCAGAAGGCCAGCACGTCTTCTGCCGCGACGGCCCGATCAGCCCTGTAAGCTACCGCGATCTCATCGCCATCCGTGCCGGCGAGCGTCACGGTAACGGCACGCTGGACGCTGGGAAAGCTCTGCACCGCCAGATCGATCTCTTCAAGCTCAATCCGATGACCACGGATTTTCACCTGATTATCGACCCGGCCCTGAAACCAGAGCCCCCGATCGTCCTCTCGCACGCGATCGCCTGAACGGTAATAGATCGCGCGATACCTGTCCTGCCGCGGATCCTGGCGAAACCGGAGCGCAGTTTCCTCGGGATTGGCGTAATAGCCCAGTCCGACGCAGGGGCCGCCGATCCAAAGTTCTCCAACCTGTCCCGGGGGCACGGGTTGCTGCCTATCATCCAGCACCGTCCATGAGAAATCCGGATGCATTTGGCCCAACGGGGGAAATTCACTGTCCGGGGCGGCCAGGATCTCGGGCGTGATGTCGATGCTTGAGCAGATGCAGCTGGTTTCGGTGGGGCCATAGACGTTGATGAGCCGCGCCGATCCCTGGAAGCGGCGATGGAATTCGCGCAGTTTTCCGATCGGGTAACCCTCGCCACCGAACTGGAACGCACGAACATCAGGCAGCGCTTTCGGCGTCAACAGGCCAAGCTGGTCGAGTATCAGGAACAGCGTGGGTACGGCGAACATCACGGTCGCCTGACCCGCACGAATCGTCCTGACCCACGTCGCCGGGTTGGTGATTTCGGAAGTCTCGACCGGGATCAACGCCGCGCCATTGAGCAATCCGCAGTAGATATCGAAGACGGAGTTATCGAAGTGGAGCGGGTTGATCCCGGTAAAACGCTCGCGCGCCGGGGCCCCGATCATTTTTCGTGCCCACCCCATCAAGCTCAATACGCCCTGGTGGGGAATGACAGCGCCCTTCGGCTCGCCGGTGGAGCCCGAGGTGAACATGATATAGGCCGGATCCGTCCCGCTCACCACCGAAGGCGAGACATCGGCTGCAGGCGGCTCGAAACCCGCGAGCCAGCCTTCGTTATCGGCCCTGGCGAGGGTTATCGCCTTGCCGAACGGATTGACGGTATCAACCTCGCTGAACAGCAGTTTCGGCCGAAGTCGCGCGACTGTCTGCGCGGTGCGTCCGGGCGGATTCCTTGGATCGAGAAATACATAGGGAGCCCCGAGCCGCAGACACGCCAGCAACATGGCGTACGCCATGCGACGCTTCGGCAATTGCAGCGCAACCACATCGCCGTGCCCAACGTCATGCGCGGCAAGCGCAGCCGCGCAGCGCAGCGCAGACATCCTTAGCTCTCCGAAGGAAATGACGCCGTCGCTGAAGATCAGCGCGGGGGCCGCCGGATCGGCATCCGCATGCGCCGCAAAAGCGTTCCACAAATTGGCCATCAGAGACGCAAGCCTCCGTCGAGCCTCACGATCGTGCCGTTGGCGAAACCATTGGCCGCGAGGAACTCGATGGCTCCAATGACTTCCCCGACACTGCCCAGACGGCCCAGCGGGGTCTTCTGGGCATATTCCTGCAGCCGCTCGTCGGTCAGCGCCGCCTTCGTGGTTGCGACATCGATGAAGCCAAGCGCAACCGCGTTGACGCGCACGCCGAGCGGACCCAGTTCGATTGCCATGGTGCGCGTCAGGCCTTCGATGCCGGCCTTCGCCGCGCTGTACGCAGCTTGACCCGCGTTGCCTTTGCTTGCGATCGAGGAAAAATTGACAATCGATCCGCCGCCACGCCGGACCATGCGGGCTGCAACTTGCGTCGCGACCACAAACGACGCGTTGAGATTGGCGTCAATCACCGTGCGCCAGGTGTCGAGGCTGTGGGCGGCGAGCCTGGCGCCGCGCATCGCGAGTATCGGTTCATTCCAGATTTGACCGACCGCATTGATCAGCAACGCAATGGGCTGATTGGCGGGAATGTGATCGGCGATCGCTTTCTGAACCTCCGCCTCGACCAGAAGGTCAATGGTGCATGCGGTAATATTGCCCGCCGATGCTCCGCCTTCAAATTTCCGGTCCAGCGCGAGTACCCGCCAGCCCGCTTCGGCATGATGCTTCGCGAGCGCGCCGCCAAGCGCGCCGCCGGCCCCGGATACGACTACCCACCGGTCCACATTCGCGGCCATGGGCCTATGCTGCCTTCAAGAGGCGATCAACGTCTTCGACCGATTGCAATGTTTCAATGTCGCCTTCCGACAATTCACGCCCCATGATTTCTTCCATCCGCAAAACCAGGCGCACACCTTTGAGAGAATCCCAGCCGTCGATATGTGCCAGCAAGACGCCGTCAGACGGTATCATGATACTCTTGCGCAAAACTTCCGCTATTAGCTCTCGGGCGTCCATCAAAACCTCGGCATGGGTAGGGTCGTCAGGCGGATTTCTGTTATCTTGCAGTAGCTTACAGAGCATCGAATGGCCTCCGCCGGGAATCTATTGCTTAGGACAATTGACCGTGTGCCGCAACGGGATATGACGACTTCAGGTCAGTCGCTTCAGATAGCGCGGCGCTTCCGGACCCGTATTGAAAAGCAGATCAAGCACAGAAACCGCGTGTTCAAAGTCGCCATGAAGTTGCGGGTATTCCGGATATCCCCCATAGCTCATCCATTCCGTCGTGATCCCGGCGGCGGCGAACATCGGCTCGTCGAAGTAGCTGCGCGCCGAAGGGCCGCTGAGATAGTGATCGGCACCGGCCGCCTGGACGATTCCCAGCAGCCGTTCGGTCTTGGCACCTCGGGCCGGATAATCCGTGTCATGCGCCACGCGGGTCTTGAGACCGAGCAGCGTGCAGATACCGGTCAAGAAGACAAGATTCACATCCGTAAGCAGGGGCTTCGTTTCCGCCTGTTCGTACCAGCTCTTTACCGTCGGCGCGAACAGCTCAAAGAACGCGGCACGCTTGTACGCCAGCTCAAGCGCGCGCCAATGCTTGTCCGCCCATGGCTTTTCGATTTCGACTTCATTTATCGGCTGCTCAAAGCGGCCCTTCGTAACAACCGGGATGGTGAGCCACTCGGTTCCGTTTGCGGTCTTGATCCGATTGCGATTGTGCCAATGCCGCCTGACATACTGCACGCTGTCGAAGATCACGTACTCGTCGCACTGTCCGACCAGGTCAAAAAAGCCCTTCCAGGGTATGTAGCAGGACTGAATGATGCAGATGCGCAAATTGGGTCTCGGTGCCGAATGGTTGACAGCCACCATCCGCCGGATGAATAAGCCTAAAGCGAGTATTTCATGGGAAACGCGATGTTGCCACACCTGATGCTTTTCGCCGTTCTCGTTCTCAGTGTCTATAGTCAGCTGATGATGAAATCGCGCGCACTCGTCCACGCCTCCGTGTCGGATTCGTCCTCCGGCTATTTCCACTACCTTGTTGGAATGGCGATGGATTGGAGAGTGCTGAGCGCCGCCGGCGCGACTTTCCTGGCGAGCGTGTGCTGGCTTCTCGCACTCCAGCGCCTCGACCTCGGGTATGCATTTCCCTTTATGGCGTTGTCATTTGTGCTAATTCCTGTTGCGTCGAACCTGTGCTTCGGAGAACCGCTGTCCATGGCCAAACTGGCCGGCCTCAGCTTCGTCTTTCTTGGCGTGACCGTCAGCGCGCTGGCCAGATGAACACCGTGTCCGGTCCTGCACGGCAATGTCTCTCCTGCGGCGGCGCTGAGCCGGTTGCGGCGAATGAACCGGTCTGGCCGCCTGGATGGCGATGCGCCAAATGCGGCCATGTGGTCGCCGAGGGCGATGGAATTCCCATGTTCGCGCCCGAACTCGCCGATACCATCAGCGGTTTCGACCCTGAATCCTTCCTCAAACTGTCCAAAATCGAAGCCGAGCACTTCTGGTTCGTCACTCGCAACGAGTTGATTGTCGGACTCGCCAACAAGTTTTTTCCGGACGCCCGCAAGTTTCTCGAAGTCGGCTGCGGCAATGGCGCCGTGCTGCGCGCGATTGCAGCTTCACGTCCGTGGGAACGTCTGGTCGGGTCCGAGTTGCATCCTCGCGGATTGGCATTTGCGCGGGAGCGTTTGCCGCAGGTGGAGTTTGTGCAAATGGACGCGCGCAACATTCCCGCGACAAACCTTTTCGACCTCACCGGCGCCTTCGACGTCATCGAACATATCGCGGAAGACGAAGCCGTACTGCGTGGCCTTCGGAGCGCCACGCAAGTCGGCGGAGGAACGATCATTGCCGTACCGCAGCACCCCTGGCTATGGAGCCGCGCTGACGATGTAGCGCACCATCAACGACGCTACCGTAGGGGCGAGCTGGAAGAGAAGTTTCGCCGCAACGGATTCGAAGTGCTGTTTTCATCGTCGTTTACAGCGCTGCTGCTTCCGCTGATGGCGGCAAGCCGTCTCAAAGGCAGAGGAAAGAGCAACAACGACGACATCGACCGAGAATTCACCTTGAGCTCGGGAATCAACAACCTGCTCATCGCCGTCTTGCGCGCGGAAATCCGCATGACGCTTGCCGGCCTGAACTGGCCCGCCGGCGGCAGCCGGATCGTGGTCGGACGGGCGATATAGCCGGTGGCAATGATGGCGACTCCCTTGGACGCACCAGACGACGGGTGGCATCCCTCCACCGCAGTCGTGGAGTGGACCGCGCTCGCGATTTGTCTCGTCGTCAGTTTGTTGCTGGTGGGAAGGGTGGTGTCTCAGTGCCGGTCCGGATTCGATTTTACGGACGAAGGCTTTTATCTGAACTGGATTTCCAATCCCTGGAATTTTGGCGCGTCGGTCAGTCAATTTGGATTTGTCTATCATCCGCTTTACAGGTTGGTCGGCGGAGATGTTACCCTGCTCCGGCAAGCCAACGTCCTGATCACTTACGCGCTGTCCTGCGGCCTGTGCGTGATATGGATCCGGTCGCTGTGCTTGAACTGGACCGGGCATCGCCCCTTGCAGCGCGCGGGCTTTGTCGGAATTGCGATCGTGCTCGCGTCGGCTTCGCTCGCATTCTTCGATTCCTGGCTGACCACCCCGAACTACAATTCGCTGACCCTCCAGTCACTGATGATCGCCATGATCGGCGCACTGCTGGCCGCCCGCAACTTGTCCCGGAGCAGCGTTGCCGGCTGGATCCTGATCGGGATCGGCGGCGGGTTTGCCTTCCTGGCCAAGCCGCCGGCCGCCGCGATGCTCGGCTTCCTGATCGCCTTCGGCATCATCGGCGCCGGGAAATTTTCACTGCGCGGCCTGCTGCTATCGGTGGCTACCGCGCTCCTCCTGCTGGTCATCTCGGCGTTGGCCATTGACGGATCGTTGGCCCGTTTTGTCGATCGCTTCGTCAAGGGGCTGGACCTGGCCGGTCAGTTGTTGCCCGGCGGCGGACCCAGCACCTTCTTTCGATGGGACAGTTTCGGTCTAAGCCGCGTGCAGAGGACGATTTTTTTCGTCATCCTGTTTTCCAGCGGCGCCGTGGCGGCGCTGGCTTTTCTGAGAGATCGCAGGGCGCATCTTTGCGCGGCGCTGGCAGCTGTCCTGTTGGCGGCACTGAGCATCGCTGCCGTCGCGGGAGCCGTGCCCCTGAGGATTTCCGCCGACTTGTTCGTGACGACGCAGTTCCTGGCAGTTCCGCTTGGAATGCTACTCGCAACGACGCTATTGGCCGCCGGCGCCCACCGACGATTTTCGCGCGGCATTCTCGCCCTCATCCCTCTCCTGATCGCACTTCCTTACGCATATGCCTTCGGCACCAACAACAATCTCTGGAGCGCGGCCTCGCATGCGGCGCTGTTCTGGGTATTGGCCGGCTTTGTGGTGTGCGTAGAACTAGCGGCGGCCGATGGCGCGTGGCGCAAGTTGCTGCCCACCGCCGCCATCTCGCTTTTGATGACCAGCATGATCGTCACCGCTGCCATGGAGGGCCCTTATCGGCAGACCCGGCCATTGCGGTTGCAGACCGATGCCATCGAAATCAACCATCAGGGATCCAGGCTCTTCGTGGCCGAAGAGGCGGCTTCGTACCTGCGCGGCCTTGGCACGCTCGCGAAGGAAAATGGATTGAGGCCTGGCGACCCCGTGCTTGATCTGACCGGCGCCAGTCCGGGGTCGCTTTACGCACTCGGTGCACGTCCGCTGGGAGCCGGGTGGATTCTGGGGGGATATGCTGGAAGCAACGCTTTCCTGACGGCCGCACTTCGCCAGGAAACCTGCGGGACGATCGGAACCTCCTGGATTCTGATGGAACCGGCTTCCCGCGACGCTCTGCCTGCCCGCCCGCTTGAGCTGTTTGGCATCGACCTGGCGCGGGATTATCTGAAGGTCGGGTCGATCAAGGCGACGCGAAGCTTCGCGCCGAAGAATTTCGAACAACACCTTCTCAAGCCGACCCGGAATCCAGAGGTTGCGCGGCAAGCCTGTGAGCAGGCCCAGCGAGCAGATACGTCCCGGCCGCGCTGACTTTCACGGCTGTGGATTGCCGTCCCGCGCCTATTTCCGCAAAATAGCGGCCAACACCTCAACCACCCTTTGTTGTTGCGCCTCGCTCAAGCCGAGCCACATCGGCAGCCGGATCAACCGCTGCGACAAATTCGTCGTCAATGAGAGGTCTCCGTGCGAACGCCCGAAACGCATTCCGGCCGGTGACGAGTGTAGCGGCACATAGTGAAACACCGCGCCAATCCCGTTTCGTTTGAGTTCTAGCAAAACCTCGTGGCGATCGATTTCGGGCGCCAGCAGCAAGTAGTACATGTGCCCGTTTTGCTGACAATCAGCCGGCACGATCGGGCGCCGAACCAGACTTTGCTGCTCCAGATCCTCCAACATCTCATGATAGCGATGCCAGATAACCAGCCGCCCGTCGGTAATTCGCTGCGCTTCTTCCAGCTGGGCCCATAGAAATGCGGCGGTGAGATCGCTCGGCAGCAGCGACGAGCCGAGATCTTGCCAAGTATACTTGTCGACTTCGCCACGGTGAAACCGGCCGCGGTCAGTGCCCTTTTCCCGAATGATTTCGGCGCGCGACGTCAACGCGGGATCGTTCACCAGGAGGCAACCGCCCTCACCCGAAATGATATTCTTCGTCTCGTGAAAGCTGAAACTTCCGAGGTCGCCAATGGCGCCGAGCGCACGCCCCTTATAGCTCGCCATAATTCCCTGCGCTGCGTCCTCGACAATCCTCAATCCATGGCGTCGTGCCGTGGCCGTCATGGCATCCATTTCGCAGGATACCCCGGCATAATGTACCGGAACGATCGCACGCGTGCGCGGCGTGATGGCGGCCTCGATCAGCCGCTCATCCATATTAAGCGTATCCTCCCTGATATCGACGAAGACAGGAACCGCGCCACGCAGCACGAAGGCATTCGCCGTCGATACAAAAGTATAGGATGGCAAAATGACCTCGTCACCAGCCTAAATGTCAAGCAATAGCGCGGCCAAGTCCAGTGCCGAAGTGCACGAGTGGGTCAGCAGCGCCTTGCTGCAACCGGTTTGCTCTTCGATCCATCGGTGGCAGCGCTTCGTGAACGTTCCGTCGCCGGACAGATGATGGTTGCGCTGGGCTTCAGCCATGTAGCCGGGTTCATTGCCGGTCGCATAAGCCCAGTTGAAGTGGATAGGTTCAATCGTCACTTATTATGCCGTCCCTTGTCAGCGCATCAGACCTTGTATCGAGGCGCGCCCAAGAGGTCTACTGGCCGGTGCAGGCCAGGCCTCGGGAAAGCCGGCCCTGCGGAGATCGCCCGACGCCAGCGCGCCGGGCAGCCTACAAGATCGCCGGACTGGATGCCTGGAACCGGATGACGCGAACGGCTTTCATCAAACCCGCTCGATGACAATCATCATCCGAAACGCCATTTGCCGTCGAACGAACGCCGGGACTTTCTTCTCGAAAGCCAGCATCGGACCCACCAGCGCAGCGGGCATCAGCGACCAGTTCTGAAA
>JBBQUA010000126.1:0-14930 GCA_038212905.1 Hyphomicrobiales bacterium | reverse complement strand
GAACCCGGAATCTCAGAGCTCACAACATCGAGATTCCGGATATGATCCTGCGGACCATTCCGGAATGACAACCCCGTTAGTTTAATCATGATAGCAAAATCAAAAAAAGTCAGTCCCACCGACGTCACCAAACTCACCAAGGCGCAGGCCAAGGTCGAGCTGATGCGGCTCACGCTCGAAATCGAGGGACACAACGAGCGCTATTATCAGATGGACGCGCCGACCGTGTCGGATGCGGCCTATGATGCGCTGCGCCAGCGGCTGGAGGCGATCGAGACGAAATTCCCCGAGTTCGTGACCGGGGACTCGCCGACGCAGAAGGTCGGCGCGGCGCCGGCGAGGGGCTTTGCGAAAGTGCAGCATGCCGTTCCCATGCTGTCGCTCGGCAATGCGTTCAGCGACGAGGACGTGACCGAATTCGTCGAGCGCGTCAGGCGCTTTCTCAAGCTCGACGCCGAACATATTCCGGCGCTCGTCGCCGAGCCGAAGATCGACGGCCTGTCGCTGTCGCTGCGCTATGAGGACGGCGAACTGGTCCGCGCGGCGACCCGCGGCGACGGCTTTACCGGCGAGGATGTCACCGCCAATGTGCGCACCATCAAGGATATTCCGCACACGCTGAAAGGCCGCAAAATTCCGACGGCCTGCGAAATGCGCGGCGAAGTCTATATGCTCAAGAAGGATTTTCTGGAGCTGAACCGGAAGCAGGCGGAAGCCGACGATACGGTGTTCGCCAATCCGCGCAATTCGGCGGCGGGCTCGTTGCGTCAGAAGGACGTCTCGATTACCGCGTCGCGGCCGCTGAAATTCTTCGCCTATACCTGGGGCGAGATGAGCGAACCTCCTGAAGACACCCAGCACGGCATGCTGGAGTGGATGGACAGAGCCGGCTTCGCCGTTAATCCATTGACAAAACTCTGCAGGGATGTCGACGCCGTTCTCGAATTCTACCGCAAGATAGGGGAGGAGCGCGCCACGCTCGGCTACGACATCGACGGCGTGGTCTACAAGGTCGACCGGCTGGACTGGCAGGAGCGTCTCGGTTTCGTGTCGCGCAGCCCGCGCTGGGCGATCGCGCATAAATTTGCGGCGGAGCAGGCGACCACCGTTCTCAACGGCATCGATATCCAGGTCGGCCGCACCGGCGCACTGACGCCGGTGGCCCGGCTGGAGCCGGTCACGGTCGGCGGCGTCGTCGTCTCGAATGCGACGCTGCATAATGAAGATTACATCAAGGGCATCGGCAACGACGGCAATCCGATCCGTGACGGCATCGATCTACGCGTCGGCGATACCGTCGTGATCCAGCGCGCCGGCGACGTCATCCCGCAGGTCGTCAGTGTCGTGATGGAGAAGCGGCCGAAGAACGCAAAACCTTTTCAGTTTCCGGAAACCTGCCCGGTGTGCGGCAGTCATGCGGTCCGCGAGGGCGACGAGGTGGTGCGCCGCTGCACCGGGGCGCTGATCTGCCCGGCGCAGGCGACGGAGCGGCTGAAGCATTTCGTGTCGCGGCTGGCGTTCGATATCGACGGGCTCGGCGACAAGCAGATCCAGGAATTCTATGCGGACGGCCTTGTGATGTCGCCGGTCGACATCTTCACGCTGCAGAAGCGCGATGCGCGTTCGCAGAACAAGCTGATGCAGCGGGAAGGCTACGGCGAAACCTCGGTGCGCAATTTGTTCGCCGCGATCGACGCCCGCCGCAGCATCGAGCTGCATCGGCTGATCTATGCCCTCGGCATCCGGCATGTCGGAGAGGGCAATGCCAAGTTGCTGGCGCGGCATTACGAGACGTTCGAGGCGTTTCGCGACGCCATGCTGGCGGCCGCCAGGGGCTGTAACGACGAGGACAACACCACGGAGGCCTATCAGGACCTCAACGACATCGACGGCGTTGGTGAAATCGTCGCTGACGCGGTGGTCGAGTTCTTCGCCGAGCCGCGCAACGTCAAGGCGCTCGGCCAGTTGATTGACGAACTCGACGAAGTCAAACCGGCCGAACGCCCCCGCAAGAGTTCGCCGGTCTCGGACAAGACCGTGGTGTTCACGGGATCACTGACAAAATTCACCCGCGACGAGGCCAAGGCGGTGGCGGAGCGCCTCGGCGCCAAGGTCGCGGGTTCGGTGTCGAAGAAAACCGATTATGTGGTCGCGGGCGAGGACGCCGGCTCCAAGCTGACCAAGGCGCGGGAGTTGGGCGTGGCCGTGCTGAGTGAAGATGATTGGCTGAAGCTGATCGGGGACTGAACAGGTTACGGTGCGTTGACGCCGAGCGTTGGCTACACTCACGTTGACTTTTGGGTATAGGTATATTACTATAATGCGGTGGTAAGATCTGCAGTGAAAGATCTATTGCGCCCGCCCCGACCTGCGATTTTTGTGGGCTCCAGTCGGAAGGACCTGCAGGCATTCCCTGCGGCCGTTCGTGGTGAGATTGGCCAGGCCCTTTTTGAAGCGCAGCTTGGCGACCATCCACGTCACGCCAAGCCCCTCAAGGGTTTTAGCGGGGTCCTCGAAATCCGCGACAATTTCGACGGCGATACCTACCGGGCGGTCTACACCGTGCGATTTGAGGGCATCCTGTACGTCCTGCACGCCTTTCAAAAGAAATCTACCGGCGGGATCGCCACCCCGCAGCGACACATTGAACTGGTCAGGCAGCGCCTCAAGGATGCCGAAACCATTCACAAGGCAACGAAGGGAGACCGATGATGACGACCAGGAAGAAACTGCCAGCCCACGAAAAGGGTTCCGGCAACATTTTTGCTGATCTTGGTCTGCCTAACGCCGAGGAGCATCAGCTCAAGGCTGCGCTGGTGGTGCAGCTCAAACGGCTTATTGCAGAACGCGAACTAACCCAGACGGCCGCGGCCAAGCTGATCGGGATGAAGCAACCCGATTTATCGAAGCTGCTCAGGGGCGATCTCAGGCTGGTTTCAGTCGAGAAGCTGATGCGGATGCTGACGGCGTTCGCTCAGGATGTGGAAATCACGCTGAAGCCTCATCGGAAACGGGGCAAGGCCGGACGGATCACGTTCATATCGGCCGCGACTTGATGAATAGGAGGCGAGTTGGTGAGGACGCCGGATCGAAGCTGACCAAGGCGCGGGAGTTGCCGTGCTGAGCGAAGATGATTGGCTGAAGCTGATCGGGGAGTAGGCGGGTGTCGCACGTTGCCCGCACAGCCTCAGTTGTCATCACCCGCGAAAGCGGGTGATCCAGTATTCCAGAGACGTGAGGGATGAGCCGAGAAGCCGCGGCGTGCTGGATCGCCCGCTTTCGCGGGCGACGACGCCGTAGGGAAGCCGCGGCATACTACATCTTGTGCCCGAACGAGTTCGGCCAATCCACCCATTCTGTACATGGGGTTGTTTTCACTTTTTTTGTTTGCGCCCTCACAGCATCCCCGACTCTTCCCCCTCCGCCTTTTCGATCAATTCCTCGCTGACCACCAATTCGCGGCGGGGAATGAGAAACATCATCGTCGAGGCGCAGGCGATCGACAGTGCGACGATCGCGAGGTTGAGCGGTACCGGCGTCGTAAAATGACCGCCGAGATATGCGCCGAACTGCGACACCAGCGAGCCCAGCCCCATCTGCAGAAAGCCCATCGCGCCCGATGCGGTGCCGGCGGCCTCGGGGCGGACGCTGATGGCGCCGGCCGCCGAGTTCGACATCACGAAGGCGTTGGCGAACATCACCAGCATCTGGGTGCCGAACAGCCACGACGGCGCCTGGTTGAGCCCGGTGACGCCCCAGACGAGGTTGAGCAGCGCGCCGGCGAATTGCAGCGCCAGTCCGAACCAGATCAGCTTTTCCAATTGATGACGCGGCGAGTAGCGCGCGGAAGCGAGATTGCCGAGCAGGAAGGCGAGGCCTGTCGCCGCGAACCACGCGCCGTATTCGGCGCTGGTTCGGCCCATCTGTGTCACCACGATATAGGGGCCGCCGGCGGCGAACACGAAGATGATCTGCGACGCCAGCACCTGGCACAGCACATAGCCGATGAAGGGGCGGCTGGTGAGCAGACTGCCGACATCGCCGCGAAAGCCGCCGGGCTCAACGCGGTCGCGCCGCGTCTCCGGCAGCGCGACGGCGATGGCCACCGCGATGATCAGGGAGGCGGCGGTGATGACATAGAAGATGGCACGCCAGCCGAACGCGATCTCCAGCAGGCCGCCGGTCAGCGGGCTCAGCATCTGCGCGACCATCATCACCGCGATCACCAGGCTGATCATGGCGCCGACGCGGTCGCGGCTGTAGAGGTCGCGGATGATGGCGCGGCTCACCACCATGCCGGTGGCGCCGCCGAGCGCCTGAAAGAACCGCGCCGCGATCAACTGCGGCAGCGTTTCGGCGAAGATGCCGGCCGCACTCGCCACCACCATCAGGCTGAGGCCCGCCAGCAGCACCGGGCGGCGTCCAAATTTGTCCGACAGTGGTCCCATGATGATCTGCGAGCAGGCGATGCCGACCATGAACAGCGACACCGTCATCTGCGCGATCGAGATGTCGCGCCCGAAGGTGGTGGCCAGCACTGGCAGCGCCGGAACCAGCATATAGAGCGAGATCGGCGCCACGCCGGTCATGGCGACGAGCAGCAGCAGCGTGGTTCGCGAGGTCGCGGGACTGGTGTCGATTCCCGGCGGCTTGCCCATCACTCCGTGCATTCTGGTCCGCTTCCGTGGTGTGAATCGGACTGTAGCGTGATCGACGCTTGCGAATACGTCCGTTTCGGAATGCGGCTATTCCGTTTTCGGGAGGATGGTTGGAAATGTGTTCCACTCGCCCAACATATACGCATGTCGTCACCCGCGAAGGCGGGTGACCCAGTATTCCAGAGACGTCAGCGATAGAACCGAGGAGCTGCGGCGTACTGGGTACCCCGCCTCCGCGGGGTATGACGAGTTGTGGTGGGGCAGGCACGGTGCATCACACATGCAGTTACGGCAGTACGGACTACACCGCCAGCGGCGCCGTCGCCGCATCCAGCCACACCTTCGTCGCTTCATCCACATGCGGGCGCACCTCGTGGCGCACCCGTGCATGATAGTCGTTGAGCCAGCTCAGTTCCTCGCCATCCAGCATCGCAAGATCGATCAATCGCCGGTCGATCGGCGCCAGCGTCAGCGTTTCGAACCGGTTGATCGGTCGCTCCGCGCCGGTGATGTCGGCGGCGACCACCAGTTCGAGATTCTCGATCCGGATGCCGAATCCGTCGGTCTTGTAGTAGCCGGGCTCGTTGGACAGGATCATGCCGCGCTTCAGCGGCGTGGTGCCGAGCTTCGAAATGCGCGCCGGGCCTTCATGCACCGAGAGGTAGCTGCCGACGCCGTGGCCGGTGCCGTGATCGAAATCGATGCCGGCCTGCCACAGGAACTGGCGCGCCAGGGTGTCGATCTGGGCGCCGGTGGTGCCGTCGGGGAACACCGCGCGCGCGATCGCGATGTGGCCGCGCAGCACGCGGGTGAAGCGGTCGCGCATTTCCGCGGTGGGTTCGCCGATCGCGATAGTGCGGGTGACGTCGGTGGTGCCGTCCTCATATTGCGCGCCGGAATCGATCAGCAGCAGGTCGCCCGGCGCAATCCGCCGGTTGGACTTGCGGCTGACGCGGTAGTGCACGATGGCGCCGTTCGGCCCGGTGCCGGCGATGGTCGGGAACGAGACGTCCTTCAGCGCGCCGGTGTCGCGGCGAAAAGTTTCCAGCGCCTCGACGGTGTCGATCTCGGTCAGCACGCCCTTGGGCGCCTCGTGGTCGATCCAGGCCAGAAATCGTGTCAACGCCACCGCATCGCGCCGATGCGCCGTTCGCGTGCCCTCGATCTCGGTGGAATTCTTCACCGCCTTGAGCAGGCTGACCGGATCGTTGCCGCGCACCGGCTTGCCGCCGGCAGTTAAAATTAACCGGCTCAGCGCGTCGGCGGCGGTGGCGTTGTCGAGCGCGATCGCCGCGCCGGCCTGCGCCAGCGCGGCAAGCTTCGGCGTCAGCGCATCCGGCTCCTCGACATCGGCGGTGTGTTCGAGATGGTCGCGCGCGCTGTTGGAAAGCTTGCGGTGATCGACGAACACCGTGGGCCGGCCTTCCCTGGGCACCAGCGCGTAGGACAGCGGCAGCGGCGTATGCGAGACGTCGGCGCCGCGGATGTTGAAGGTCCAGGCCACCGCGTGTGAATCCGACAGCACCAGCGCCTCGACGCCGAGGCGTGCGATCTCGAGCCGGATCCGCTTGAGCTTGTCGGTTTCCGCCTCGCCGGAAAATTGCGGGCCGTGAATCGCGACCGGGCCGAGCGGCGGGGCCGGGCGCTCGGTCCACACCGAATCGAGCGGGTTGCTGTCGACCGCGATCAGTTCCGCGCCGGCCCGGGCGCAAGCGCCGGCCAGCCGCTCGGCTGCCGCGGAAGTGTGCAGCCACGGGTCAAATCCGAGGCGGTCGCCCGCCACCAGATGCCGCGCCAGCCAGTTTTCCGGCGGCGGATCGGCCAGCGGCTCGACCTGCCAGGCCTTGGTATCGACCTGCCTTGGGGCTTGCAGGGTATAGCGGCCATCGACGAAAACGGCGGCCTCGTGGGTGAGAACGATGGCCATTCCGGCGGATCCCGTAAAGCCGGTCAGCCAGGCCAGCCGCTCCTCGGAAGGCGCGACATATTCGTTTTGTTGCTGATCGGCGCGGGGAATCACGAATCCCGTCAGCTTGCGCCGCGCCAGTTCCTCGCGAAACGCCGCCAGCCGCGCGGTCAGCGCCACGCCGGCTTCGGGGTCCTCGAATGTCTGGAAATGGGCTTCGAACATGGCGTGGTCACCTTAGGATTGCGGGGAGATCTCCGCAATCTGATCCATCTCAAGCCGATTTGGCATAAATAGTGCTTCAATATTAACACCTGCGCTAGACGGGATGGAACGATCGCTGTCGCCGGCTGTTGTTCCAGTGATATCTGGGGAAATTCCAGGAGTGTTTCAACTCAACGACGAGGGGATACATCATGCCTGCCTTTACGTTTGAGAAGATTTCGCCCCCAGTTCGCCGCGGCCCGATTCCGTCGATCGAAACCAAGCAACGCGGTGTCATTGTCCAGATTCTGGATCGGTTCGCCGAGGCGCGCGTCAAGCGAACCGGGCGCGGGGACAAAGGCGCGATCGCGCGCCACGAGCCCAAACCGGACTAGGTTTTCAACCCACGCGCTGCATCAGCAGGCTGCTCCAGCCTTCGATTTGAAGGTGCTTCCTTAAAGTAAGCCCGCGCGCGCGATAGGCCGCGACCACGCTCTGGGCCTGCGGCGGCAAAAGCCCCGACAAGATCACCAACGCCGATGGCGCCAGATGCTGCGCCATCGGCGTTGCCATTTGTCGCAGCGGGTTGGCGAGAATGTTCGCCAGCACCAGGTCGAACGGCGCGCGGCTGGAAAATTCCGCGGCTGAAAAGCCGGTGGCGTGAACCGCCTGCACCAGTCCGCCAGCGCCGTTGAGATTGGCGTTTTCCCGCGCCACCCGGACCGCGAGCGGATCGATGTCGCTCGCCAGCACCTTTATCCGCAGCGCCTTCGCCGCGGCAATGGCGAGCACGCCGGTGCCGGTACCGAGATCGAGCACGCGGCGCGGCAGGTGCGCCTTCAGCACCTCGTCCAGCAGCAGCAGGCAGCCGCGCGTGGTGCCGTGATGCCCGGTGCCGAACGCCAGCGCCGCCTCGATCTCGATGCCGAGTTTGTTGGCCGGCACTTTCGAGCGGTCATGCTGGCCGTGCACGACAAAGCGCCCGGCGCGGACCGGGACCAGGTCCGCCAGCGTCGCCTTGACCCAATCCTTGGCCTCGACCGTGTCGAACGCGAGACCACGCGCGGCCTCGTCGCCGGCGGCGAGGCCGACAAGGTCACGGATTGCGCCTTCGTCCGGCGGCTCGGCGAAATGCACGATGATATCCCAGCGCCCGTCGGCTCCCTCGAACGCGGTGATCGCGGCCTGGCCTTCGCCGAAGCTCTCGTCCAGCAGATCGACCACGCGTTTGGCGGCCTGCTCGTTGCCGATCGCAAAGCTGGCGCGGCGGGTCGCGGGGGTGATGGTAGGGGTCATGGAAGGTCCGGGGAATTTGCGCGACAGGGCGGCGTGAGCCTGTCGGTACCAAACGCGAGGCCTGTCCGGTAGTGACTCCCGTTCGAATTCCCCTCCCGGACCGCCGGACTCCTGCCGCCTTGTTTGCTATGCTTGGCGAAAGGGGTCGGAAAGGACGCAGCCATGACCGCGATCAATCGGCAATTTTACCAGAGCTGGCGCGGGCCCGCCCCGGCCGATCAGGATTCCTGGAGCCTCGTGTTTGACGAGGCCACAAGGCGCTTGCTGGTGCGTCACCAATGGCAGGCTTCAAGGCACAGCGGCTGCGACGAATTCGAGCTGGCGGAATTTTTGAAGCAGACGGGAGCCGCGCAGACGGCCCTGATCGAGAGCCTGTTTCTGGTGCCGGCTGACGCCTAGGTCCACAGCCTGCTCGCCAGGTTCTCCCCAAGGTCATACAGCGAACATAACCGGATTATTCACAGCTTTGTGGCCGGATATGCACAGCATACGCCGCACCATGTTCACGGCGTTATCAACAGGTTCTCCACGGCCTGTCCACCGGGTTATCAACCGGGAGCGAACTTCAATACGGCCGCCGCCGGCCAGCCTCAGCGTCCGGATGACGGCCGCCAGGAGAGGTCGTCGGACCACAGATAGATCGCGATCGCGGCCAGACACAGCACGATTCCGATCCAGAACATCGGCGAATGATGGATAGGTCGGCGCTTGCGAGCAGGAGAATTCATTCGATCACCTCGTTGGTCTGCGGGCCCTGCGGCTACTCACTTGAACAACGCCCGGTGATCCCCAAGGATGACCCGCGCGGCGTTATGGCCGGGGGCGCCGGTGACGCCGCCGCCGGGATGGGCGCCGCTGCCGCAATGATAAAGGCCCTTCAACGGCCCGCGATAATCGGCGTGGCCCAGCATCGGCCGCGCCGAGAACAATTGATTGAGCGTCAGCGCGCCGTGGAAGATGTCGCCGCCGAGCAGCCCGAACTGTCGCTCAAGGTCGAGCGGCGACAGCATCTGCCGCCCGATCACGCTTGTCGCGAATCCCGGCGCATATTGGTCCACCGTCGCGATCATGAGATCGGCCACCTCCTCGCGGTGATCGTCCCACGATTTGCCGCCGGGCAGTTCCGGTGCGACATGCTGGCAGAACAGGCTGGCGACGTGCTGGTCCGGCGGACACAGCGTGTCGTCCAGCGTGGACGGGATCAGCACCTCGACGACCGGCGCGCGGCTCCAGCCGTGTTCGCGGGCGTCCTGCCAGGCGCGATCCATATAGCCGAGGCTGGGAGCAATGATGATGCCGGCCGAGAGATGATCGCCGGTGCCCGGCAGCGCGCTGAAGGAGGGCAACGCGTTGAGCGCGACGTTCATCCGGAAGGTGCCGGAGCCGTTGCGCCAGTTTTTGATGCGGCCGAGGAAATCGGCCGGCAGCGCATCCGCCGGCACGAGGCGTGTATACAGCAGTTTCGGGTTGACGCTGGAGGCGACATACTTCGCGCGAATGGTTTCGCCGTTGTCGAGGATGACGCCGACCGCGCGGTCGCGTTCGACGATCACCTCGCGCACGCCGGCATCGGTCTCGATCTCGACGCCATAGCCGCGCGCGGCCTGCGCCATCGCCTGCGTGATGGCGCCCATGCCGCCGATGGCGTGGCCCCAGACGCCCTTCTTGCCGTTCACCTCGCCGAACGCATGGTGCAGCATCACATAGGCCGAGCCCGCGGCATACGGACTGGCGTAATTGCCGACGATGGCGTCGAACCCGAACAGCGACTTGACCAGATCGCTCTCGAAGGTCTCGTCCAGCATCTCGCCCGCCGAACGCGTGAACAGGTCGAGCAGTGAGCGCTGCTGCGGCAGCGACAGCCGGTTGAGGATGCCGGCGGTCCCCAGCACATTGAGGGCTTCGCGGATCGAGCCAACGCCGAATCCCTCGACGATATTCGGCGGCGCCCGCAGCACGAAGGCGCGCAGCACGTCGGCGATCTCTTCGAGTTCGCGCGTGAACGCGTCGATCCCGGTGGCGTCGCGTTCGCTCAGTTTTGCGATCGATTGATGGGTGCGGCCCTCGCCGGTCAGCAGATAGCTGCCATCGGGGGAGGGCAGAAAGTTCTGGGCGCGGCGCTCGACGATCCGCAAGCCATGCTCGGCGAGTTTGAGGTCCGCCATGATCTGCGGATTGAGCAGGCTGACGGTGTAAGCCGCGACCGAATTGCGGAACCCGGGATGGAATTCCTCGGTCACCGCGGCGCCGCCGACCACGTTGCGGCGCTCCACCACCTTCACGCGCAGGCCGGCCATCGCCAGATAGGCCGCGCAGGTGAGGCCGTTATGGCCCGCTCCGATGATCAGGACGTCGGTTTCGTTCATGTCCGCTTCAGGGCGTCTAGTCGATACGTCATTCCGGGATGGTCCGAAGGACCAGACCCGGAATCTCGAGATTCCGGGTTCGATGCTACGCATCGCCCCGGAATGACGTTTCCATCCCTTAGCGAAGATGTGAATGTCAGCACAGCGTTAAGTGACATTTGGCTCCGGGGGCCTGCATTGCCCGTGATCTTACCCTATGCTTTATCCTGTAGCCCCGGCGCCTTGGCCGGATTTCCGCCACCGGCGCCCGCCGGGTTCAAGCCGGAGCTTTCATGACTCTTTCTGGATCGTCCGTCGCCACGGATGCCGCTTCCGTTGCCCGGAACCGGCTGGTGCTGGTGGTCTATACATCGGCGATCTTCGTCAGCGCCCTGCTGCTGTTCTCGGTGCAGCCGCTGTTCACCAAGATGGTGCTACCCAGGCTCGGCGGCTCGCCGGCGGTGTGGTCGGTGGCGATGGTGTTTTTTCAGTCGCTGTTGCTCGGCGGCTATGCCTACGCGCATTATTTGATGCAGCTGAAGAGCCGCATGCTGCCGGTCGTGATCCATCTGGTGCTGCTGGTGATCGCGCTGCTGACGCTGCCGTTGTCGATCGCGGGTGGCTGGGGCGAGCCGCCGACTTCGGGCTATGCGTTCTGGCTGCTCGGCCTGTTCGCGGTCTCGATCGGGCTGCCGTTCTTCGCGCTGGCGGCCAACAATCCGCTGCTGCAGGCCTGGTTCGTACGATCAGGTCATCCAAACGGTCCCGATCCCTACTTTCTCTATGCCTCGTCGAATATCGGCAGTTTCCTGGCGCTGCTGTCCTATCCGGTGCTGCTGGAGCCGATGTTCGCGCTGCGCACGCAAAACCTGATCTGGACCGGCGGCTATGGCCTGCTGATCGTCCTGATCGCGGCTTGCGGCGTGCTGTTGCTGCGCTCGCCGGTGATGGCTGCCTCCGACGGACGGGCCGAGGAGGCCGACGCGCCGGCGCCGCCGTGGATGTTGCGCGCGCGATGGATCTTCCTCGCCGCGGTGCCGTCGGGACTCTTGATCGCGGTGACCGCGCATATCTCCACCGACGTCGCCGCGGCGCCGCTGCTGTGGGTGCTGCCGTTGTCGCTGTATCTGTTGACCTGGGTGCTGGTGTTCCAGTCGCGGCCGCTGCTGCCTCACAAATGGATGCTGCTGCTGCAGCCGCTGGCGATCGCGGGCGTGATCGTGCTGCTGGCTATCGGCGGCGAGCAGAACCTGCTGCTGACGCTCGGCGGCCACCAATTGTGTTTCTTCGTCATCGCGATGGCCTGCCATGGCGAATTGGCGCGGACCCGCCCGGCCGCGAAATATCTCACCGGCTTCTATGTTGCGCTGTCGTTCGGCGGCATGGTCGGCGGCCTGTTCGCAGGACTGATCGCACCGTTTACTTTCTCGTGGATCGCCGAATACCCGATCCTGCTGGCCTGCGCGGCGCTGTGCCGGCCACCCGGCGGCAATGAGCGCCTGGCGCGATGGAGCCAGTGGTACTGGCCGTTTCTCGCCGTGCTCGCGGTGGCACTGATGGCGCCGGCCTGGTCGACCGGCAAACTATTCACCTGGCTCGATGACCACAGGGTCTGGGTGATCGGCGCCGTCGGCGTGCTCTCGGCCTTGCTGGCGCTCGGGTTGAACGCCAACCGCTGGAAAATCTTTGCCACTGTCGCGGTGGGGCTGGCGCTGATCCGGGTCTATCCGTCGGACGCCGGCCGGGTCGAAACCGTGCGCAGCTTCTTCGGGGTGCACAAGATCGTGGTGACGCCGAACGGCCAGTATCACGTCTTGATGCACGGCACGACGATCCACGGCGCCGAGAAATACCAGAACGACGACGGCACGCCGGTGACCGGGCGGCCCGAGCCGATCACCTATTATCACCGGGATGGCGGCATCGGTCAGGCGATCGCGGCGATTCGCGAGCGCAAGGGTTCATCGCTGCGGGTCGCGGTGATCGGGCTCGGCTCCGGCTCGCTGGCCTGCGCCTCCGAACCGGGCGAGACCTGGAAGTTCTTCGAGATCGACCAGACCATGGTGGATAGCGCTAAGGATCCGAAATATTTCAGCTACATCAGCAAATGCGAACCGGATATGAAGCCGGTGATCGGTGACGCACGGCTGACCTTCGCCAGGGAACCTGCCGGCACCTACGACCTGATCATCGTCGACGCCTATTCGTCGGATGCGATCCCGATTCATCTCGCGACCGAAGAAGCGATGGAGATCTACAAGGAGCGGCTGGCGCCGCATGGCGCCGTGCTGATGCACGTCTCCAACCGGCATCTCGAACTGTCCAGCGTCGTGGTCGGGATTGCCGACGCCAACGATCTCAAGAGCTGGGTCTACAGCGAGGATACCAACCGCGACGCCGAATACATCTTCTCGACCACGGTGGTGCTCTCGGCGCACGAGGCGGCCGATATCGGCAAGCTGGCCTCATCGGACCAATGGACCCTGACCGAAGCCGATGACAACCAGCGGGTCTGGACCGATGACTACTCGAACGTGCTCGGCGCGGTGTGGCGACGGCTGAAGAAGGGCGAGGAGTAGCCGTCCGGCTACACCCGCGCCTCAGTCCTGATAGCTGAAAAGTCCGCGCGGCTGGTATTGCTGCCGCGGCTGGTAATAGCCCTGCGGCGCGTATTGCGGCGCATAGCCGCGATCCCCGTAATATTGCCCGCGCGGATAGACCTGTGCGCCATACACGCGCCTGCGAGGCGCCGGATAGCGTGCCTCGTTGGAAGAGCCGTCCGCCGGATAGATGTAGCTATCGTCGGCCTGCGCCTGAGGCTGCACTTGCCGCTCGACCAGCGGCGCGACCTCGCCGGGCATGCCCGGCCGCGGCGCCAGCACCACCGGATCGCCGGCAGAGTTGAATTGCGGGGCCGGGTCGCGACGCGCCACCGCGGTAGTGGCGCGGGGCCGCGGGTTACGCGCAAGGGCTATCTGCGAGGAGCCGGTCAGCGTCACGCTGGCGTTGAGCACGCCGTCCTTTTGCACCAGCGAATACAGTGTCGCGGCGTTGGCGCGCGACAGCCGCACGCAGCCATGCGAAGCCGGGCTGCCGAGACGGTTCACCGAGTCGGTGCCGTGGATGGCATGACCTGATTTGGTGAAGAAGATCGCGTGCGGCATCGGCGCGTCGTCGAATTCCTTGGAGTAGTGGTCTTCCTCCATCCGGAAAGTCTTGAAACTGCCGTTCGGCGTCTCATAGGCGGGCAGGCCGCTCGACACCGGCCACTGGTAGCGCTGGACGCCGTCGACCTCGACGGTCATCAGCTGCGCATTCTTGTCGACGGTGATGGCGATCTTGGCCTGCGCGGCGACGCTCGAGAACAGCATCAGTCCGCAGACAGCAATCAGGAAACGACGCATTTTACCCTTGCCTCCAGGCCCAAAAATCCAGTGCTTCGACTGCACCGCTCTCGCCGTCCCCAGTGTTAATATGCCCGGGATCGGCTCAAGGTTCCAGCCGCCTGCACGGGCATCGTTAATGGACCGCAGGGCGCAAGCAAGGCGGTGGCGGGACCATTTCGGACAGGCCCGCGCAACTTTAGGTGACCGCCGGCCGTCCCGTCGCGGACTAGCCCTGGCAACGCAACCTTTCGGCCGCAACCGCGTTACACACTCCCGCCCCGTCGTGGCCAGCATCGAGGAATTCAGATGAAGACGAAGATCCGCACCGCCGCAATGCCGGCCGGTCTGCCGGCAAAACTCATTCTGGCGGCGGCGGCGATCATGCTCGCGCTGCTCGCGATGCCGCAGCTCGGCAACGCCCAGGGCATCGTGCGCGGCGCGCAGGAAGGCTCCCGGGAAGGCAACCGGATCGCCGGCCCGGTCGGCGGCGTAGTGGGTGGCGCGGTCGGCGCCGGTGTCGGCGGCGCCATGGGCGCTGTGAAGGGCGTTTTTGGCATCAACGACCGCGGCCATCGCTGCCGGGGTTATTATGACCGGCGCGATCGGTTTCATTGTTATCGGTGAATGATTCCCGTCATTGCGAGCGCAGCGAAGCAATCCAGCTTTCGCGAAACAATTTGGATTGCTTCGTCGCAAGAGCTCCTCGCAATGACGAAGCTAATCAATTCTTCAGCCGATACCCGGTCTTGAAGATCCACCACACCGCGACCATGCAGAGGCCGAGGAACGCCAGCGTCATGCCGACGCTGAGGCCGATGCTGACGTCGGCGATTTCATAGAAGCTCCATCGAAAACCTGAGATCAGATAGACCACGGGGTTGAGCAGCGTGATGGTGCGCCAGCCCTCCGGCAGCATGTTGACCGAGTAGAAGCTGCCGCCCAAAAATGTCAGCGGCGTCACCACCAGCATCGGGATCATCTGCAGCTTCTCGAAGCCGTCGGCCCAGATGCCGATGATGAAGCCGAACAGGCTGAAGGTGACCGCGGTCAGAACCAGGAAGGCCAGCATCCACCAGGGGTGCATGATGTGCAGCGGCACGAACAATGCGGCGGTGGCGAGAATGATCAGGCCGAG
>JBBQUA010000125.1:0-14955 GCA_038212905.1 Hyphomicrobiales bacterium | reverse complement strand
TCGGCATCGGTGGCGTCTACATCCGCGACGACGTCGGCGGCTCGGGGATGACGCGGTTCGACGCCGCGCTGATCTTCGAGGCGCTGGCGCAGGGCTGCCCGACGGTGTCGGCCTTCATCTCGATCCACAACATGGCGTCGTGGATGATCGATGCCTATGGCAATGATACCCAGCGCCAGAAATGGCTACCGAAGCTCTGCACCATGGAGCTGCTGGCGAGCTATTGCCTGACCGAGCCCGGCTCCGGCTCGGACGCCGCGGCGCTGCGCACCCGCGCGGTGCGCGATGGCGACCATTATGTGCTCAACGGCCAGAAGCAGTTCATTTCGGGCGCCGGCAAGGGCGATCTCTACGTGGTGATGGTGCGGACCGGCGCCGACGGCCCAGGCGGCATCTCGACGCTGGTGATCGAGGGCGATACGCCGGGCCTGTCGTTCGGCGCCAATGAGCGCAAGATGGGCTGGAACGCGCAGCCGACCCGCGCGGTGATCTTTGAGAATGTCCGCGTGCCTGTCGCCAATCGGCTCGGCGACGAGGGCATCGGCTTCAAGATCGCGATGGCCGGGCTCGACGGCGGCCGCATCAACATCGCGGCCTGCTCGCTCGGCGGCGCGCAATGCGCGCTCGACAAATCGCTGGCCTACATGAAGGAGCGAAAAGCCTTCGGCAAGCGCCTCGACGAATTTCAGGCGCTGCAGTTTCGGCTCGCCGACATGGCGACCGAGCTGGAGGCGGCCAGAACCTTCGTCTGGCGCGCGGCGGCCGCGCTCGACCGCAGGGATGCTGACGCCACCATGCTATGCGCGATGGCAAAACGCTTCGGTACCGATGTCGGCTTCGAGGTCGCCAACCAGGCGCTGCAGCTGCATGGCGGTTACGGCTATCTCAGCGAATACGGCATCGAAAAGATCGTGCGCGATTTGCGCGTGCATCAAATTCTGGAAGGCACCAACGAGATCATGCGCCTGATCGTTTCGCGAAAACTGATCGAGGGCGCGCGATGACGGCAGCCGCCGCCGTTGCGGGCTCCGAACCCGACCTGATCGCACGGCGCGAGGGCGCCGCCGGCATCATCCGGCTCAACCGTCCCAAAGCGATCAATGCGGTGACGCTGGAGATGTTTCGCGAGATCGACAGGGCGCTCGACGCGTTCGAGGCGGATCCAGCTGTCGGAGTGATCCTGCTCGAAGGCGCCGGCGAACGCGGCCTTTGTGCCGGCGGTGACATCCGGGCGCTGTATGAAGATTCAAAGGTCAAAGGCGATCTCGGAAAAATCCTGTGGCGCGAGGAGTACATTCTCAACGCGCGCATTGCCAAATTCGCAAAGCCCTATGTGGCCTTCATGGACGGCATCGTGATGGGCGGCGGTGTCGGGCTTTCCGCTCACAGCAGCCATCGCGTCGTCACCGAGCGGACCAAACTCGCGATGCCGGAAGTTGGGCTCGGTTTTTTCCCGGATGTCGGCGGCACCTGGCTGCTGGCGCGCTCGCCGGGCGAGATCGGGACTTATTTTGGGCTCACCGGCCAAACCATGAATGGTCCGGATGCGGTCTATGCCGGCTTTGCCGATGCGGTGGTGCCGTCAAGTAAACTGGCGGCCTTGCGCGAGGCGCTGACAAGGCTACGGCCCGGCGTGACCGCTGCGGAAGTCAAAAGCCTGATCGACGGCTTTGCGACGGGCGAGACATCGGGACCGGTCGCGGCGACCGAGCCGCAGATCGATCGCTGGTTCGGTCATGATCGGATGCAGGACATCGTCGCCGCGTTGCAGGCAGACGGCTCGGAGCTAGCGCAGGCGACGCTGAAGACGTTGAACGAGAAGTCGCCGCGCGGCATGGTGGTCGCACTAAAGCTGTTGCGGTTGGCGCGGGCGTCGTCCTCGCTGGAGCAATGCCTGGTGCGAGAATATCGCGCCGCGCTGGAAGTCTTCGCCAGCGATGATTTTCGCGAGGGCGTGCGCGCGGCCGTGATCGACAAGGACCGAAACCCCAAATGGTCGCCGCCGCGAATTGAAGATGTGACGCCCGGGATGGTGGCGCCTTATTTCGCGGAGATCGGCGCCGACGAAATCGTATTCAATCAATAAGAACAGCAACGGTTCAAGCGGAGGGAAGTTCAGATGGCAAGCATCGCATTCATCGGTCTCGGCAATATGGGCGGGCCGATGGCGGCCAATTTGATCAAGGCCGGCCACAAGGTAACCGCATTCGATCTGGTGGAGGCCTCGCGCGCGCAGGCCAAGGTCGATGGGGCAGCGATTGCCGACAGCTCCGTGGCGGCGGTGAAGGGTGCCGACGTCGTGATCACCATGCTGCCGGCGGGCAAGCATGTGCTGTCGGTCTGGACCGAAGTCGTTCCGTCGATGGCGAAGGGATCGCTGATCATCGATTGCTCGACGATCGACGTCGAGAGCGCCAAACAGGCCCATGCGCTGGCGGCCCAGCACGGCATCGCCTCGGTCGATGCGCCGGTGTCCGGCGGCACCGGCGGCGCCAAGGGCGCGACGCTGACCTTCATGTGCGGCGGTGAGGACAAGGCTTTTGCGGCGGCCAAGGCCGTACTTGAAAAAATGGGCAAGAAGATTGTGCATTGCGGCGGCGGCGGTGCCGGGCAGGCAGCCAAAATCTGCAACAACATGATTTTGGGCATATCCATGATCGCGGTCGGCGAAGCCTTTGCGCTCGCCGAAAAACTCGGTCTGTCGCATCAGGCGCTGTTCGACGTCGCCTCGACCTCGTCCGGACAATGCTGGGCGCTGACCTCCTATTGCCCGGTGCCGGGTCCGGTGCCGACCTCGCCGGCGAATAACGACTACAAACCGGGTTTCGCCTCGGTGCTGATGGTGAAGGACCTCACGCTGGCGCAGGATGCCGCCAATGCGACAGGCGCCGCGACGCCGCTTGGCAAACATGCGCAGGAAATCTACAAGGCATTCGATGCCGCGGGACACGGCGGGGTGGATTTTTCCGGGATCATCCAGCACGTGCGGGGTCTGGCGGGGAAGTAGCTGACATCGTCATTGCGAGCGAAGCGAAGCAATCCAGCTTTGCCGCAGTGTAGCTGGATTGCTTCGTCGCTTCGCTCCTCGCAATGACGACAATGTAGGCAACTAACATGACAACATTCCAGGACGCGCGCACCTTCCTGCTTCAGCATCGCACCGACTACGATGCGGCCGTAAAGGGCTTCCGCTGGCCGGATCCGGTGCCGTTCAACTGGGCGCTGGACTGGTTCGATGCGGAGTTGGCGCGCAATGTGGACAGCCGGGACCGTCCGGCGCTATGGATCGTCGACGCCGCCAGCAATCGCGAGACCAAGCTCTCCTTCGAGGCGTTGTCGCGCCGCTCCAACCAGGTAGCCAATTTCCTGCGCGCGCAGGGCTTGAAGCGCGGCGATCACCTGCTGCTTCTGCTCGGCAACGTCGTCCCGCTGTGGGAGACCATGCTGGCGGCGATGAAACTCGGCGTGGTGGTGATCCCCGCCACCACGCTACTGACGCCGGACGAATTGCGCGATCGGCTCGATCGTGGGCGCGCCCGGATCGTGGTAGCGACGCAGGACCAGGTCGCGAAGTTTTCCGGCCTCGGCGGCAACGATCTGGTTCGCATCGTCGTCAACGCACCGGCGAAGCAGGAAGGATGGCTCGCCTACGAACAGGCTGCGGAGTTTCCGGAAACCTTTGCGCCGGACGGGCCGACCCAGGCCGACGATCCGATGCTGCTGTATTTCACTTCCGGCACCACGGCAAAGCCGAAGCTGGTGCGGCACAGCCAGCGCAGCTACCCCGTCGGCGGCCTCTCGACCATGTACTGGCTCGGGCTGCAGCCCGGCGACGTGCATCTGAACATTTCCTCACCGGGCTGGGCCAAGCACGCCTGGAGCTGCTTGTTCGCGCCGTGGAATGCCGGCGCCACGGTGTTTGTGGTCAACCAACCGCGCTTCGACGCCAAGGGCTTGCTCGCGACCATCGGGCGCTGCGGCGTCACCACGCTGTGCGCGCCGCCGACGGTGTGGCGGTTGTTCATTCAGGAGAAGCTGGCCACTTTCAAGGTGTCCCTGCGCGAGGTTTGCGGCGCCGGCGAGCCGCTCAATCCCGAGGTGATCGATCAGGTCCGCGCCGCCTGGGGCCTGACCATCCGCGATGGCTACGGACAGACCGAAACCACGGCATTGGCGGGGAATTCGCCGGGGCAGAAGGTCAAGATCGGATCGATGGGGCGGCCATTGCCGGGCTATCGCGTGCAGATTACCGATATCGACGGGCACGTGACGAAAGAAGGCGAGGTGACGCTGGTGCTTGGCGCCGACCGGCCCGCCGGCCTGATGCAGGGTTATCAGGGCGACGATGGAAAACTCTCGGGCGCCGACGGCGCGTTCTATCGCAGCGGCGACGTGGTGTTTGCGGACGACGATGGTTATCTGACCTTCGTCGGCCGCTCCGACGACGTGTTCAAATCATCGGACTACCGGATCAGCCCGTTCGAGCTCGAAAGCATTCTGCTGGAGCATGAATCGGTCGCCGAGGCCGCCGTGGTTCCCAGCCCCGATCCGATCCGGCTCGCGATCCCGAAAGCCTATGTGCTGCTGGTGGCGGGCCAGGCGCGATCGGCGGAAACCGCGCTGTCGATCTTTCTGCACTTGCACCGGCGGCTGGCGCCGTTCAAACGTATCCGCCGGATCGAACTGGTGAGCGAACTGCCGAAGACGATCTCGGGAAAGATACGCCGGGTGCAGCTGCGCCGGCTGGAGCACGACAATAATCGCGGCGACCCGCTGCGCGGTGACGAATTCCGTGAAGAGGATTTTCCGGAATTGCAAAAGGTACGGTCGGCCGGATCGACGGAGAACTGAAGAATGAATGAAGTCTGGAAGAAACCCCCGATCGCGCTCGAGGCCTATCAAAAAATGGTCGGCCATGAAGTCGGGGTGTCGTCATGGCATCTGCTCGATCAGAGCCGGATTAACGTCTATGCCGACGTGATCGAGGATCACCAGTTCATCCATGTCGATCCCGAGCGTGCCAGGCGCGAAACCGCGTTCGGCAACACGGTGGCGCACGGCTTCTTGACGATGTCGCTGATGTCCATCATGTCCTACGAGGTGATGCCCGTGATCGAGGGCACCACGATGGGCGTCAATTACGGTTTTGATAAACTGCGCTTCCTGTCGCCGGTCCGCGCCGGCTCGCGCGTCCGCGGTCGCTTCACGCTGACGGAAGCGACACTGCGCAAGCCGACGGAACTGCTGTCGAAGACCAATGTATCCGTCGAAATCGAGGGGGAGACAAAACCCGCGCTGGTGGCCGACTGGATCGGTTTGATTTATTTCGCTTGAGCCGCCACCCGTATGGCCGGGCTTGTCCCGGCCATGACCAAAGAACCCGCATTCAGGAATTCTACGCATGACAATCAGGTTTGACGGACGCGTCGCCATCGTCACCGGCGCGGGCAATGGTCTGGGACGAGCGCATGCGCTTGGGTTGGCGAGCCGCGGCGCCAAGGTGGTGGTCAATGATTTCGGTGGCGCCCGGGACGGCACCGGCGGATCGTTGACCCCGGCGGAAACCGTGGTCGAGGAAATCCGTAAAGCCGGTGGCACCGCGATGGCGGACGGCGCCGACGTTTCGAACTACGAACAGGTCAAGGCGATGGTCGCTCGCGCCACCAGCGAGTGGGGCAGCGTCGATCTGCTCTGCGCCAATGCCGGCATCCTGCGCGATAAGTCGTTTTCCAAGATGGAAATCGCCGATTTTGCGAAGGTACTCGACGTGCATCTCACCGGCACTTTTTATTGCTGCAAGGCGGTGTGGGACGGCATGCGCGAGCGAAACTATGGCCGGATCGTTATCACCACCTCGTCGTCGGGTCTGTACGGCAATTTCGGCCAGGCCAATTACGGCGCTGCCAAAGCCGGCATGGTCGGCTTGATGAACGTGCTGGCCGAGGAGGGGCGCAAGAATAATATTCGCGTCAACACGATCTCGCCGACCGCGGCGACCCGGATGACCGAGGAGTTGCTGCCACCGCAGGCGCTTGGGTTGATGCGGCCGGAAGCGATCACGCCGGCGGTGGAGTTCCTGCTCAGCGAGGACGCGCCGACCCGCACAGTGATCGGCGCTGGCGCCGGGTCCTTCGCAGTTATCAGGATCATGGAAAGCGAAGGCGTCAATCTGGCACAGTCTGACTGGACCCCGGACGCGGTCGCTGCGCATTTTGCCGAGATCAGTGACATGTCCAACGCCAGGGCGTTGCAGGGCGCATTCGAGCAGACCCAGAAATATGTCGGCCAGGCCGCGGCGCGGGCGGGGATCAAGCTGTAACCTGTCATTCGGGCAGATGCGATGTATCGAACCCGGAAGCTCGAGATTCCGGGTTCGCGCTAACACGCGCCCCGGAATGACGATCGCTCCTATGGCTGTGGTTGACGACTGCTATGGCGGCTCGCGAATTCGGCCTACACTCGCGCCATGACTTCAACGTTCAAAAATGATGTCGCCGTCATCGGTGCTGGCCCCGCCGGCCTGATGGCGGCCGAGGTGCTGGCGCAGGGCGGCGCTGGCGTCACCGTGTACGACGCGATGCCGTCGGCCGGTCGCAAGTTTCTGATGGCGGGGCGAGGCGGGCTCAATCTGACGCATAGCGAGGTGCTGCCGGCGTTTCTCGTGCGTTATGGCGCAGCGAAGCCGCGGCTTGCCGCGGCGGTCGAGGCGTTTCCGCCGGATCGCTTGCGGCAGTGGAGCGAGCAACTGGGGCAACCGACCTTCGTCGGCTCCAGCGGCCGGGTATTCCCGGAGGCTTTCAAGGCCTCGCCGCTGTTGCGTGCCTGGCTGCGGCGGCTCGACACCATGGGTGTTGAATTCGCGATGCGGCACCGCTGGACCGGCTGGGACCAGCAGGATCGTTTGCTGTTCGAAACGCCGGACGGTCAACGCGCCGTCGATATCAGCGCCACGGTGCTCGCGCTTGGCGGCGCCAGTTGGCCAAGGCTCGGGTCTGACGGAGGCTGGGCCGAGACACTCGGAGCCAAGGGCGTGACGATTTCGCCGCTGCGACCGGCCAATTGCGGCTTCACCGTCGCATGGTCCGACATTTTTCGCGACCGTTTCGAGGGCCAGCCGCTGAAGGGTGTCGCGCTGTCGTTCGGCCAACACCGCGTGCGGGGCGAGGCGTTGATCACGCGAACCGGAATCGAGGGCGGCGCGATCTATGCGCTGTCGGCCGCTTTGCGCGAAGCCATTTTGAGTTCAGGGCAGGTAACGCTGCACATCGCCTTGCGGCCGGATGTCGGCAGCAAGGATCTGGTGGCGCGGCTGTCGGTCCCGCGCGGCAAGCAATCGTTCTCGAACTGGCTGCGCAAGGCGGCGCACCTTTCGTCCGTCGGCATCGGCCTGTTGCAGGAGGCGGCGATAGGGACCGGTGTGTTGTCGTCTCTCTCCGCCGAAAAGCTGGCCGGTCTGATCAACGCCGTCCCGGTTCGATTGAATGGCGTGGCTCCAATCGCGCGCGCGATCTCGACCGCTGGCGGCGTAACCTTCGAGGAACTTGACCCCGATTTTATGATCCGCCGCCTGCCCGGCGTATTCGCATCAGGCGAAATGCTCGACTGGGAAGCGCCGACCGGCGGCTACCTGCTGCAGGCCTCGTTTGCGACGGGCGCAGCGGCGGGGAAGGGGGCGTTGAAGTGGCTCGAGAGCCAGGCATCGCACTCATAAATCGCGATAGATTGGTTGCAACCGGCAATGTTTCGCCAGGTCATGGTCCACGGGGGAGATTGTGTTTCGCTGGAGAACGGGCACGTCGTGTATCATGAGCTCAGTCTTTTCCAGAGAGTGAATTGAGGTAGTCGCCGATTGGGCCTGCCCAAAGATCAGGATAATGAATAACATTGTGGCCGACGTCGCTGGGTATATCGAACTCGAGGAAGGTCCCGTGGCCTCCGGCCTTTTCGAAAGCCGCAAAGTTCTTCTTGCTGTGAGCGATCGAATAAAAAGGGTCACCTAGGCCGTAGAGCCAGATGGTGGACCGGCCATAGCCCGCGCCGCGATCAAAGAGGGTTTGATTTACAAATTCCGCGGCGGGAGACCTCTCGCTAAGCCATCCTCCCACGAAATTGATGACGCCCAGAGTTTGCTCGGGATGCATACCTGCATAGGCGATCGACAACGCGCCGCCACGAGAATGGCCGCCGATGAGAACACGACCGAGAGCAACGTCCTGCCGACGGCGAAGGATAGCAACGGCAGCGTCGATATCGCTCAATGCACGATCCGCAACGCTCAGTACGGGCTTGCCCGTCCGGTTGAATTCTTCGTCATAGAGACCATCCGATTTTCCGCGCCCCCGACGCTGCGGAAAAGCGACGAGCCATCCCCGCTTGTTAAGAAAGTCGGCAACTTCGAGCGAGACCCACGTTTGCTTGGCAAGTTCGCGACGTCCGCCGGTTGAGCCATGACTGAACACCGCGAGAGGGAACGGCCCTGGCCCGGGAGGCTTGAAAATGACCATCTCCAGCCTGATCGGACGGCCATCGTCGAGCAAATCCGTTTGGAGCAATTCGGATGTGCCGCGGGACCAGACGACGACAGCCTCGGGCTTGGTCAGGGAGGCCAAGTCGGTTCGCTTCATCGTCGCACGAGCCATCCTGCTGCCGCCCTTGAAAATGGCTTCCAGGCGCCCGTCCTTGTCCATGTCGTAGGTAGCGGTGAACAGCGGCTCCTTCACGATAAGCGTTTGTCCAGACACAACCGCATTCCATCGCCACCACCTCGCCTGCACCCCGGTGTTTGGATTGTCAGTCTCCGCATAAACGATGCCCGCTGCGCCATCTTCACCGATGCGTTCGACCAACAAGATATGCTTGAGCGCGCCATTCCAGGCGCCGACCCACACGCCGCTCCAATGCGGACGTAGGCCCGTCGCCAATTTCGGAACGGCGACTACGGCGGCATCCGAGGGAAGCGGCACACCATCAATGACGAAATCAGCGCCTCCCGCGGTCCGCGCTGCCAACGGCCAAGCTATCGTCGCGCCACCTACAAGCGTGATGAACTCGCGCCGTCTCATGCAACTCTCCGGAAACCCACCTGGTGCATTGGCAGGAGCCTAGCACTTTGCGTCCGGCCCGGGATGGATATCTGGCTCCCACCCGCCGCTGGCACGATCGGCTTGATCTCCCAGTTGGATCATTCGCGTCTGGATCACTCGTTGCCAAGTGTGCGAACCGTCGCCATCATGACCGTGTACATCGCGACATCTCGGCCGGTCTCGCTTCCCTGTCGGCGCCGTTGTCGGTTTGTGGCGACACGTGCCCCGGATTCGTGACCAATCGTTGAGAGGAACGTTCGCATGATTGCCAGTTCGGACAAGGACACCACCGTCGTCTCGATCCAGGATGGCGGCTTTGCCATCAACGGCCGGCCAACTTATGCCGGCCGGAGCTGGAAGGGCCATCGCATCGAAGGTCTGCTGTTCAACAGCCGGATGGCCAACGCCATTGCCGACGACGAGAATGCGGCGACGCGCGGAGCCTGGGCCTATGCCGACGGCGACTGGGACGCCGAACGCAACACGGCCGAGTTCATCGCGGCGCTGCCGGCCTACCGCGCGCATGGTCTGCTCGCGGTCTGCCTGAACGTCCAGGGCGGCAGCCCGCAGGGCTACTCCTGGCATCAGCCATGGAAGATTGGCGGCTTTACGCCTGAGGGCGCGCTGAAGCCCGCCTGGGCGGCGCGGCTCGGCAAGGTGATCGACGCCTGCGACCGCAACGGCATGGTCGTGATCCTGGGACTGTTCTACGGCAAACAGAGCGGCACGCTCCGTGATGAGGCGGCAGTGAAAGCGGCCGTGACCGGCATCGTCGACTGGCTGCTGGCGCGCGGCGCCACGAACGTGCTGATCGAGATCGGCAACGAAGTGGATCTAGCGGGCGTGTGGGCGCATCCAATCATGGAAGCGTCGCGCTGCCATGAGCTGATCGAGCTCGCGCAAAAGCGCAGCATGGGAAAATTGCTGGTCAGCACCAGCCTGCTCACGCTCGACGGGCCATCGCCGGAAATCCTGGCCGCCGCCGATTTCCTGCTGCCGCACGGCAACCGCATTCACGGCCCGGACGGTGTGATGCAGCCCAGCCCGCACGGCATCCGTCTGCAGCTCGCGCGCTGGCGGGCCGGCGCCGGCCATCGCGGCCAGCCGATCGTCTACAACGAGGACGATCACTTTGAATTCGACAAGCCCGACAACCATTTCGTGGCCGCCGTCGAGTGTGGCGCGAGCTGGGGCTTCTTTGACTACCGCCGCTCCCGCGAGCGCTTCGAGGACGGCTTCCAGTCGCTGCCGGTTGACTGGACGATCTCGTCAGCCCGCAAGCGCGGGTTCTTCGGACTGCTGAGGGAAATCACGGGATGCACTGAGGCCCGGTGAGCCGCGCGGTGTTACCGCAGCTTTCCCCGTGCGGCCACCGCCAGCGTGCCGATGATCTCCTCGCCGCGCACCATCACCACCTCGTCCATCATATTGACGACGACGCAGACATGGTTCGGGACGATCCGCACGACGTCGCCGACATTGGGGCGGGTGTTGCTGCGGGTCAGGTCCAGAAAACCGTGCTCCTCGGCGAAGCGTGCGATCCTGGCCTCGGGATGTTCGAGGATCAGGCCGTGACCATCAAGCCCGCCGCCGGTGTCCGAGGTCAGTGTCTTCGATCCGGCGTCGAGAATGCCGCGATCGGGCGCGGCGCGGCTCACGACCGTGGAATAGATACTTAATGCGCAATCGTCCCAGCTGGCGACGCCGGCGGCGACCTGCATGCGGTCGTTATAGATATAGGTGCCGGGCCGGTGCTCGGTGGCGCCCTTGAGTTTTCCGACGTTTTTCAGGTTCGGTGTGCCGCCGGTGGAGACGATCGCGGCATCGAGTCCATGCGCGCGCACACCGGCCAGCGCCTCGTCGTAGAATGTTTGCGCGTCGGCCCAACCGGTCTCGGTCGGATACAGCATGAAGCCGGCGAACAGCAGTCCCTTCGACGCCGCGATCTCGCGCGCCAGCGCAACGGCTTCCGCCGGGGTTTCGACGCCGGCGCGCTTGCGCCCGGTGTCGCATTCGACCACCACCGAAAGCGGGCGGCCGGAAGCCGCTGCCGCCTGCGGCAGACCCGATATGACCGTCGAATTGTCGGCGGCGACGGTCATGTTGGCCTTTGCCTGCAGCGCGCCGAGCCGCGCCATCTTCTCCTCGCCGATCAAGTTGTAGCTGATCAGGATGTCGTCGATCCCCGCATTCGCCATCACCTCGGCTTCGCCGATCTTCTGGCAGGTGATGCCCCTGGCGCCGGCCGCGACCTGCAGCCGTGCCAGCATCGGGCTCTTGTGAGTCTTGATATGCGGCCGGTTGGCGACCCCGGCGGCGTCGCAGGCCGCCTGGATTCGCGCGATGTTGCGCTCGACCCGGTCCATGTCGATGACGGCGGCGGGCGTGCCGTATTCGCGGGCAATTTTGGCGGCGAGGGGCGTGGTCATCGTGCTCTCCGTTATCCTCAAGCCTGCTCAATCTCTTCGCGCATCACTTCCAACTCCAGCCACCTGTCCTCAGCGGCCTCGAGTTCCTTTTGCGCGGCAGACAGCGCAGCCGAACACAGGTCGAACTTCTTGCGATCCTTCTTGTAAAGATTGGGATCGTCAAGATGGCGCTGCTGTTTAGCGATTTCGGCCTGAAGGCCGGCGATCGTCTTCGGCAGTGTCTCCAGCGCGTGCTTGTCCTTGAAGTTGAGCTTGCGCTTGGCGGCGGTCGAAGGCGCGCCGCCCTTCGTTTCTTTTCTCTCCTCGGCGCCGGCCTTCACGGCCTCGCGCTTCAGGTCGGCGCCGCGCTGCGCCAGCATGTCGGTATAACCGCCGGCATATTCGATCCAGCGGCCGTCGCCTTCCGGCGCGATTACCGAGGTCACCACACGGTCGAGAAAGTCGCGGTCATGGCTGATCAGGATCACGGTGCCTTCGTAGTCGCCGAGCATTTCCTCGAGCACGTCGAGGGTTTCGAGATCGAGGTCGTTGGTCGGCTCGTCCAGCACCAGCAGGTTGGAAGGCTTTGCCAGCGCGCGCGCCAGCATCAGCCGGCCGCGCTCGCCGCCGGAGAGCACTTCCAGCGGGGTGCGCATTTGCTCCTGCGCGAACAGAAAGTCCTTCATGTAGCTGACCACGTGTTTCGGCTTGCCGCCGACCATCACATTGTCGGTGCCACCGCCGGTGAGGGCGTCGGCCAGCGTCGATTTCGGATCGAGGCTTTCGCGGTGCTGGTCGAGCGTCACCATTTCGATGTTGGCGCCGAACCGGATGGTGCCGCTGTCCGGCGGCTTGCCGCCGGTCAGCATTTCGATCAGCGTGGTCTTGCCGGCGCCGTTCGGCCCGACGATGCCGATGCGGTCGCCGCGCTGCACCCGGATCGAAAAATTCTCGACGATCTTGCGATCGCCATAGGTGCGGCCGATGCCCTTGGCCTCGACGATCAGCTTGCCGGACTTGTCAGCTTCGGACGCGGCGAGGTTGGCATTCCCGGCGGCGCCGCGATAGTCGCGGCGCTGCTCGCGTAGCGCGAAGAGATTGCCGAGCCGCTTGACGTTGCGTTTGCGACGGCCGGACACGCCGTAGCGCAGCCAGTGCTCCTCGTTGACGATCTTGCGGTCGAGCTTGTGCTGGTCGCGCTCCTCCTCGGCCAGCACCTCGTCGCGCCAGGATTCGAAGGCGCTGAAGCCGCGGTCGATCTGCTTGATCTGGCCGCGGTCGAGCCAGGCGGTGGCGCGCGACAAATTGGACATGAAGCGGCGGTCATGGCTGATGATGACCAGCGCCGAGCGGCGGCTGGCGAGTTCGCCTTCCAGCCATTCGATGGTGGTGAGGTCGAGATGGTTGGTCGGTTCGTCCAGCAGCAGGATATCGGGCGAGGGCGCCAGCACCCGCGCCAGCGCGGTGCGGCGGGCTTCGCCGCCGGAGATATGCGCAGGGTCTTCCTCGCCGTGCAGCCCGAGCTGCTCCAGCACATAGCGCGCCTGATAGTGATCGTCGCCGGGGCCGAGGCCGTCCTCGACATAGGCCAGCGTGGTGGCAAAACCTGAAAAATCCGGTTCCTGCGGCAGATAGCGGACGGTGGCGCCGGGCTGCACGAAGCGGCTGCCGCTGTCGGACTCCACCAGGCCGGCGGCGATCTTCAGCAGCGTCGATTTGCCGGAGCCGTTACGGCCGATCAGGCAGACGCGCTCGCCGGCCGATACCGACAGTTCGACGCCCGACAACAGCGGCGTGCCGCCGAAGGTCAGCTTGATGTCTTTCAACTGGATCAAAGGAGGCGCCATGTCTTCTCAATTCAATTCTGGTTCTGCGCGATGTAATCGGCGCGCTGGCGCTGGATGCGCCTGATAGTCTGGTCGAGCGCCGACAGGAACGCGGAGCGGTCGCGTGGCGCGAATCCCTTGGGACCGCCGGTGACTTCACCTGACGACCGCAGATCGGTCATCAGGTTGCGGACCGCCAGCGTCATCCCGATCGATTGCTCCGAGAACGGCTTGCCGTTCGGCGCGATCACCTCGGCGCCTGCCTTGACGCAGCGGCTCGCCAGCGGGATATCGGAAGTAATGACGATATCGCCCTTTCCGGCACGTTCCGCGATCCAGTCGTCGGCGGCATCCATGCCGGACCCCGCCGCGATACGCTCGATCATGGGATCAGGCGGTACGCGAATGAAATTGCCGGCGACCACGCTGACGGGCAGGCCATGGCGGGCGGCGACGCGGTAAATTTCGTCTTTGACCGGACAGGCGTCGGCGTCGACATAGATGCGGGTCGTGGGGTTCAAAACTGATGTCATCACGTTAAGGATTTGGCACGGGAGCCCTCTGGGCGGTCCCGAAACCGCGTGGTACCCCATCGCAGCGGGAATTGCGAGGAAAAGGCGACCGAAACGCGCTTGCCACGGCGTTTTCTTCGCGTACCATTGCCGGCAGAAAAGCCAATCAAAAACAGGGGAAACAGCCATGACCGTCGCGCCTTACCGGGTCTCGGCCTACAACACGTCAAAGCATTCCGAAAACAAGATGCACGACGACATTGTGGCGAAGCGCTACGGCTTCAGCGGCGGGCTGGTGCCGGGCGTCGATGTCATGGCCTACATGATGCATTTGCCGGTCGCAAAATGGGGCCGGGCCTTCCTCGAGCGCGGGCTGATCGAGGCGCGTTTCACCAAGCCGGTCTATGACGGCGAACTGGCCGAGGTCACCGGCGAAGAAAGCAATGGCGGGCTTTCGATTGAGGTCAGGAGCCGGGGAGAACTTTGCGCGACCGGCAGTGCATCGCTGCCGCCGTTGCCGCCGTCATATTCCCTTTCCGACTTTGTCGAGGTCGCCGCGGTCGGCGAACGCAAGCCGGTGAATGCAACGTCCTATGCGCTCGGCAAGTGGCTCGGTGCGGTGCCGCGCGCCTGGGCAGCCGACGCGGCGAAGGAATATCTGGCAGATATTCGCGAAACCGAAACGATCTACACGCGGGAAGGGTTAGGTCATCCCGGCCTGTTGCCGCGGGTCATGAACAAGGTGCTGGTCGACAACGCCATCATGGGCCCCTGGATTCATGTCGGCACCAGGATGCAGCTATTGTCCGCGGCCGCTATCGGCGATGAATTGACGGCGCGGGCGAAAGTGACCGGCAATTACGACAAGAAGGGCCACCGTTTCGTCGAGCTCGACGCCCTGGTGGTCGCCAACGGCACGACGCCACTGGCGCATTGCCAGCACATCGCGATCACCCAGCCGCGCGAGCAGGCCGCGGCATGACCACCACCGTCGATTATTACATGGCTCTGACTTCGCCCTGGACCTATCTCGGCAGCGCGCCGTTCGCCGAGATCGCGGGGCGTAACAACGTCACCGTCAACATCAAGCCCTGCAAGTTCGGACCGATCTTCGAGCAGACCGGCG
>JBBQUA010000124.1:0-15156 GCA_038212905.1 Hyphomicrobiales bacterium | reverse complement strand
AATCGAATTTCATTCAGGATGCTCTTGAGCCTGTCATCCATTGGAGGTTACCATGGCGATTGGCGACGAACCTGACGAGACCAATCCGGCGGACGAAGGGACGTCACCCTCCGCTTCACCGCAAGAAACCTCACCGGGGATGACAGATCCATCCGCGGCGCCGGAATCACCGGATGAATTCCGAAGCTTCCTGGTTGCGCTGGCCACCGATCCGGCGAGACTGGGTGCCTTCATCAAGGATCCAGACGGCTCGATGGAAGCCGCGAACATCGATCCTGTCGATCAGGTGATCCTGAAAGGCGCGCAGGCATGGATGATCCATGCCCGGCTGCTTGGACAAAAATTTTCCTTCACCCCGCCGTCTTCGACTCCCAACGTGTTGGTGGTCGACATGGTCCGGCCGGCCGGCGCTGCCGCCGCCGATGCTGCGGATCAGCCAATTGTTCGTAGCGGCTCCGCGTTCCCGGCACCTTCAACCCAAGGGAGTCTAAACATGTTTCCCAATTTTCCTCCCGTTCAGGTCCCGTTCCCTCAGTTTCCCCAAGCGTTTCCGCAGGCATTTCCCCAGGCGTTCCCCCAAGCTTTCCCACAGGTGTTTCCCCAAATCTTTCCGCAGGTTCATCCTCAGGTCGTCGTGCATCCGCAGATCTTCCCGCAGGTCCATCCGGTCTTTCCGCAGGTCCATCCGGTATTCCCGCAGGTGCATCCAGTCTTCCCACAGATTCATCCGATCTTCCCGCAGAACCAGCCAGGGGCCGCGGTGAATCAGCAAATCTTCCCGCAGATCCATCCCCAGATCGTGGTGCATCCGCAGATCTTCCCGCAGGTCCATCCCCAGGTCGTGGTGCATCCGCAGATCTTCCCGCAGGTCCATCCGCAACTCGTATTCCCGACTCCGAACGGTTGAGAGGCCGCACGACACGTCCACGGAAGCGAACGCGCGCCTCCGGTTTTCGCAGCTTGTGCTTGCGATGATGCGGCGCTCGAAAAAAAACAGACGAGGTGATGCGCCATGACCGCCCATGATGACCAGCACACGGACCAGCCGGAACCCAACGCAGGCGCGGCAGCGTCGGGCTCCAACGGCTCCGGCTCCAACGGCAAGCACAAAGGTTCATTGGTTGTCGTCGGGACCGGAATCCGGACCGTCGGTCACCTGACGATGGAGGCGGTGGCCTGGATCAAGCAAGCCGACAAGGTCCTGTATGTCGTCGGCGATCCCGTCGCCGAATTGATGCTTAAGGAGCTCAATCCCGACGGCGCTGAATCCCTGACCGGCATGTACGCCGAGGGAAAGCAGCGGATCGAAACCTACAACCAGATGGTCGACCGAACCCTCGAATGCCTGCGCGCGGGCATGCTGACATGCATGGCCTGCTATGGTCATCCCGGCGTCTTCGTATATCCGTCACACGAGTCGATCCGTCGGGCCCGTGCCGAAGGCTACAGCGCCCGCATGTTGCCGGGAATATCGTCAGAAGACTGCCTGTTCGCGGATCTGGGCGTCGACCCCGGCATCAGCGGCTGCCAGTCCTATGAAGCGACCGACTTCCTGCTCAACGGCCGGGTGATCGACCCGTCAAGCTCTGTCGTTCTTTGGCAGATCGGCGTCGTCGGCGACGCGACATTCAAGAAGACCGGATACGATCTGTCAGCCATGCCACTGCTGGTCGAGCGGCTGCTCGCGATCTACCCGGCTTCACATCCGATGTATTTGTACGAGGCCGCGGTTTTCCACGGTTGCGAACCGATCATCCGCCCCATCACCGCGGCCGAACTCGCTCACGGGCCACTTTCGCCGGGATACACGTTGTACATCCCGCCCGCTTACCCGACTCGCAGCGACGCAACGACCTACCACCGCATGAACGCAATGATAGCGGCGAAGCAGGCTACCTCAGGCGCTTCGATCGGATAGCATCTTGAGGCCTGGCTTTAGTCTTGTCGAACTCTTCGCGCATGGCCGGCGACAACTCGACGATGGGGCTCTTCAACCCCTATTTGGAATTCTATCGCACCATGCCGGCGGCCTGGCGGCGTGATCCCTCGCTGCCGATATCAGCGGCTGAACTGCTGGCGCCGCAATGGTTGAATCTGAAGACGGAGATCGCGGGACATTTTGCCTGGGCGGTCCCGACCGAACAGGCGGTACGGACCATTCTGAAATATTCGGCCATGGTGGTCGAGATCGGCGCAGGCAGTGGCTACTGGGCATGGATGATGCGCCAGGCCGGAATCCAGGTTGTCGCATTCGATACCAACCAGGCCCCCTTCAAGTGGACCGAGGTCGCCCAAGGCGACGAGCGAGCGGCGCTTTTCTATCCTGATCGCGCGTTGTTTCTGTGCTGGCCACCCTGGAATAGCGACATGGCCTACAACGCCCTCACCTGCCATCGCGGTGATTATTTCGTCTATGTCGGCGAATGGTTCGGCGGAAGCGCGACCCCGCGCTTCTTCACCCTGCTGGCCTCGACCTACGACGCGATCGATGTGGTCGATCTCCCGCAATGGTACAATCGCGATGACCGTCTCATGATTTTCAGGCGCAAGATGCGCTAGACATCGCCATAGGCCGGTTCCGGTGTCTGCGAAGAGCGACCGTAGCCGGCGAGAATGAACAGGGCGCCGATGATCGACAGGTTTTTCAGCGCTTCGATCACCATCTTGCCATCCGACGGCGATGGCTGATTCCAGAAGTCATGAAAATAGAACGTCGCCGCGCCGACAAAGAAGATCAGCAGAATGGAAAAGAACCGCGCGCCGAAATTGAGCGCGATCATCAATCCGGCGATCACCTCGAAGGCCCCGACCGCGATGGCGAGCATTTGCGGCATCGGCATTCCCGTGATGCCTTCGAGTTGCGTCACATAGGGCGTGACCAGCGCGGGCAGCGTCGCCACAACCTTGGTCGCGATCGCATCCGATGTGGCCTGAATGCCGAACAGCTTGACGGCTCCGGAATAAATAAAGAGCACGGCGAACAGGATCCGCCCGAAAGTAACAAACGCTGGCATGATTGGCCTCGTTGAATGCTGCAAATACCGAAGTCGCGCCGGCTGAGCAAGTATGGGCGCTCGGCGCCGGCTTTTCAAACGATCAAATCAATTTCCGCGGCCCGTCGACCGCAAACAAAACCGGCTTGTTGTCGCCTGTTCTATCCGAACAGGCTCGGCTGCTGGCGGCCGGCGCGCTCCTGGGCTTCGACCGCGGCGACCGCGGTCATGTTGAGAATACCGCGCGCGGTCACCGAGGGGGTGAGAATGTGCGCCGGGCGCGAGGGGCCAATCAGGATCGGTCCTACCGGAAGCGCGTCGGCCAGCACCTTGATCATCTGATAGGCGACGTTGGCGGTATCGAGGTTCGGCATGATAAGGATATTGGCGACGCCTTCCAGCTTCGAATGCGGCAGGATCAGTTTTCGCGCGGCTTCGGAAAGCGCGGTGTCGCCCTGCATCTCGCCGTCAGCCTCGATTTCGGGATGGTTCTGCTTCAGAATTGCCGTGGCGCGGCGCATCTTGCGCGAGGAGTCGGTGTCGTAACTGCCGAAATCGGAATGCGAGACGAAGGCGACCTTGGGCTTGATGTTGAAGCGCTGGACATGGATCGCCGCCAGCGCCGCCACTTCAGCGAGTTCCTCGGCGGTCGGGTTCGGCCTCACCTGGGTGTCGGCGATGAAATAGGCCCCCTTGCTGGTGATCATCAGCGCCAGCGCCGCGAAGTCGCTGACGCCAGGCATGAAGCCGACGATCTCGCGGACGTGGCGCAGATGGCTCATGTAACGGCCCTCGACGCCGCAGATCATGGCGTCGGCTTCGCCGCGCATCACCGCGAGTGCGGCGATCACCGTCGCGTTGGTGCGCACCACCGTGCGCGCCGCATCGGGAGTGACTCCGTGCCGGCCGGCGGCATCGATATAGGACTGCACATAGGACCGGTAACGCGGATCGTCCTCGGGATTGATGAGGTCGAAATCCTGACCGGCCTTGATGGACAGGCCGAACCGCTTGATCCGCGCTTCAACCACCGACGGCCGTCCGACCAGGATCGGGCGTGCCAGCTTCTCCTCCAGCACCACCTGGGTCGCGTGCAGCACGCGCTCGTCCTCGCCTTCGGCATAGATCACGCGAACCGGCTGGGTCTTGGCCTTGGCGAACATCGGCTTCATGACGAGGCCGGAGCGGAACGCGAAGCGCTCGAGCTGTGCGCTGTAGTCGTCGAAGTCGGCGATCGGCCGCGAGGCCACGCCCGACGCCATCGCCGCCTTCGCCACCGCCGGCGCAATGCGCAGGATCAGCCGCGGGTCGAACGGACTGGGGATCAGCGAACCGGGCCCGAAGCCCTGGGCTTCGCCGCTGTCAAAACCGGGCGCCACCGCATCCGACGGCGGATCGCGCGCCAGCTGCGCGATCGCATCGACCGCGGCCTTCTTCATCTCCTCGTTGATCGCGGTGGCGCCGACGTCGAGCGCGCCGCGAAAGATGAAGGGAAAGCACAGGACGTTGTTGACCTGGTTGGGAAAGTCGGAGCGACCGGTGCAGATCATCGCGTCCGGGCGCGCCTTGCGGGCCTCGTCCGGCATGATTTCCGGGGTCGGATTGGCCAGCGCCATTACCAGCGGATTGTCCGCCATCGTCTTGACCATGTCAGGCGTCAGCACGTTGGGTGCCGAAAGCCCCAGAAAAATGTCGGCGCCGCCGATCACGTCCGCCAGCACGCGCTTGTCGGTCTTCTGCGCATAGACCGCCTTCCAGCGGTCCATCAGCGTGTTGCGGCCTTCATGCACCACGCCGTCGATGTCGCAAACCCAGATATTCCTGCGTTGCGCGCCCATCTCGACCAGGAGATTGAGGCAGGCGATCGCCGCCGCCCCCGCGCCGGACGTGACGATCTTGACGTCAGCCAGCGTCTTGCCGTTGAGCAGCAATGCATTGGTGATCGCGGCGGCGACGATGATCGCGGTGCCGTGCTGGTCGTCGTGGAATACCGGGATCTTCATGCGCGCCTTGAGCTGCGCTTCGATCTCGAAGCATTCCGGCCCCTTGATATCCTCGAGGTTGATGCCGCCGAAGGTCGGCTCGAGGGCTGCCACGGTCTCGACCACGCGCTCGACGGTGTCGGCGGCGATTTCGATGTCGAACACGTCGATCCCGGCGAATTTCTTGAACAGAACCGCCTTGCCTTCCATGACGGGCTTCGACGCCAGCGGACCGATATTGCCGAGGCCGAGCACCGCGGTGCCGTTGGAGACGACGGCGACCAGATTGGCCCGGATGGTCAGCGATGCGGCTTCCGCCGGATCGGCGGCGATCGCCATGCAGGCCGCCGCCACGCCTGGCGAATAGGCCAGCGCGAGGTCGCGCTGGTTGGCGAGCGGCTTGATCGCCTGGATCTCGAGCTTGCCCGGCCGCGGCAGCCGGTGATAGGCCAGCGCCGCCGATTGCAGATCTTCAGGATGGGACGACATACATTTCCCCCGGCAGCTTCCTTGACCCCGAATTCAGACGTCGGTGACCGGAATTGAGTTACGTCTTGTCCGGCAGATTGAGCCGGATGTGCAACTCGCGCAATTGCTTCGGTGCCACGTCCGACGGCGCTCCCATCAGCAGGTCTTCGGCCCGCTGGTTCATCGGGAACAGCGAGATTTCGCGCAGGTTGGTGGTGCCGCAGAGTAGCATAACAATGCGGTCGACGCCGGCCGCCATGCCGCCATGCGGCGGCGCGCCGTACTGGAACGCGCGGTACATGCCGCCGAAACGCTCGACCACGTCGCTCTCGCCATAGCCGGCGATCTCGAACGCCTTCACCATCGCCTCAGGCCGGTGGTTGCGGATGCCGCCGGAGGCGATCTCGTAGCCGTTGCAGGTGATGTCGTACTGGAACGCCTTGATGGTCAGCGGGTCCTTCGTCTGCAGCGCCTCGAGGCCGCCCTGCGGCATCGAGAACGGGTTGTGCGAGAAGTCGACCTTCTTGTCCTCCTCGTTGTACTCATACATCGGGAAGTCGACGATCCAGGCGAGTTCGAACCGATCCTTGTCGATCAGGTTCAATTCCTCGCCGAGCCTGGTTCGCGCCAATCCGGAAAATTTCCAGAATTTTTCGGGATCGCCGGCCACGAAGAAGGCGGCATCGCCCTCCTTCAATCCCAGGGCATCGCGGATTGCCGCCGTCCGTTCCGGCCCGATATTGTTGGCCAGGGGACCGGCGCCCTCGCCGCCCTCGCGCCACATGATGTAGCCGAGCCCGGGCTGGCCCTCGCCCTGCGCCCACGAGTTCATCCGGTCGCAAAACGCGCGTGAGCCGCCGCCCTTGCCCGGGATCGCCCAGACCTGGTTCTTCGGGTCTTCCAGCATCCGCGCGAACACCTTGAAGCCGGAGCCACGGAAATGCTCGGAGACCTCTTGCATGACAATCGGATTGCGCAGGTCCGGCTTGTCGCTGCCGTATTTGCGCAAGGCTTCCGCGAACGGAATCCGCGGCCATGTCTTTGTCACCGGCTTGCCCTTGGCAAACTCCTCGAACACGCCTGATATAACAGGTTCAACCGCAGCAAAAACATCGTCCTGCTCGACAAAGCTCATCTCGAGATCGAGCTGATAGAACTCGCCCGGCAAACGGTCGGCGCGCGGGTCCTCGTCGCGAAAACACGGCGCGATCTGGAAGTAGCGGTCGAAGCCCGACATCATAAGGAGCTGCTTGTACTGCTGCGGCGCCTGCGGCAGCGCATAGAACTTGCCCGGATGAATCCGTGACGGCACCAGGAAGTCGCGCGCCCCTTCCGGCGACGACGCGGTCAGAATCGGGGTCTGGAATTCGAAGAAGCCCTGCTCCTTCATCCGCTTGCGCATGGAATCGACGACCGCGCCGCGGGTCATGATGTTCTGGTGCAGTTTCTCGCGGCGAAGGTCGAGGAAGCGGTACTTAAGCCTTGTTTCCTCTGGGTATTCCTGTTCGCCCGCCACCGGCATCGGCAATTCGGCGGCCGGACCCAGCACTTCGATCTCGGTGACGTAAACCTCGACGGTCCCGGTCACCAATTCCGCATTGTCGGTGCCTTCGGGACGTCGGCGGACCTTGCCGTCGATACGCACCACCCATTCCGAGCGCAGTTTCTCGGCGTCCCGGTAGGCCGGCGAAGTCGCATCGGCCACGATTTGCGTGATGCCGTAATGATCGCGCAGGTCGATAAACAGCACGCCGCCAAGGTCGCGGATGACGTGGCACCAGCCTGACAGGCGAACCGCCTCGCCGATATGCTCCTCACGGAGCGCGCCGCATGTATGGGACCGGTAGCGATGCATGGAATTTCCAAAAACAGCTGTGGAGAGGTCGAATCGAGGCCAAAAGCCCGTCCGAGGAGGGTCAGGGTTTACCCGACGCGGTCAGGCGCGGCAACCGAATGCGGGGTCGATTGTGACCGCCAAAACCGGCACCGGGACTGGAAAAGTGGACAAAAACCGACCCTTTCGCGGGCAATGGCGCAAGACGATTGTCTATTCCCCGGTCGCGCCTATCTTCAAGTCCATGACAGTCCATTTCCCCTTCCAGAACACCTATACGGCGCTGCCGGCGAGCTTTTTCGCCCGGGTGGTGCCGACCCCGGTCGCCGCCCCGCGCCTGATCAAGCTGAACCGGCCGCTGGCGGTCCAGCTCGGGCTCGATCCCGACCTGCTCGACAGCCCCGAGGGGGCCGAGATCCTGGCCGGCAAGCGGGTCCCCGAGGGCGCCGACCCGATCGCGATGGCCTATGCCGGCCACCAGTTCGGCCATTTCGTGCCCCAGCTCGGCGACGGCCGCGCGATTTTGCTCGGCGAAGTCATCGACGCCGACGGCGTGCGCCGCGACATCCAGCTCAAGGGCTCCGGCCCGACGCCGTTTTCGCGCCGCGGCGACGGCCGCGCCGCGCTCGGCCCGGTGCTGCGCGAATACATCGTCAGCGAGGCGATGTTTGCATTGGGCATTCCGACCACCCGTTCGCTCGCCGCCGTCATCACCGGCGAGCAGGTGATGCGCGAGATGCCGTTGCCCGGCGCCGTGCTGACCCGCGTCGCCTCCAGCCACATCCGCGTCGGCACCTTCCAGTATTTCGCGGCGCGCAGCGATACCGAGGGCGTGCGGCGGTTGGCCGATCACGTCATCGTCCGGCACTACCCGCAGGCCGCCGATGCCGAGCGGCCCTATCGGGCGCTGCTCGAAGCCGTGATCGCGCGGCAAGCCGATCTGGTCGCGCGCTGGCTGCTGGTCGGATTCATTCACGGCGTCATGAACACCGACAATTCCTCTGTTGCGGGCGAGACCATCGATTACGGCCCCTGCGCCTTCATGGATCACTACGACCCGGCAAAGGTGTTCAGCTCGATCGACGAGCAAGGCCGCTACGCCTATGCCAACCAGCCGCGGATCGCGCTTTGGAACCTGACTCGCCTGGCGGAGTGCCTGCTGCCGCTGTTATCCGACGACAAGGACAAGGCGATCGAAGAAGCCCAGATCATCCTCGGCGATTTCGCTGAAAAGTTCACGTCGGCCTATCAGGCCGGCCTGCGCCAGAAGATCGGCCTGTTCACCGCGCGCGACAGCGACGAGGCGCTGGTGCAGGACCTGCTGGACGCGATGGCGAAGAACCAGGCCGACTTCACCTTGACCTTCCGGCGGCTGAGCGACGCCGCACTCGATCCATCAGGCGATACCGACGTCCGGCAATTGTTCGCCGATCCATCAGCCTATGACGAATGGGCCGCGCGCTGGCGGCAACGGATATCCGAGGAGCCGCAAGCCCCCGCCGAGCGGCAGGCCGCGATGCGGTCGGTCAATCCCGCCTTCATCCCGCGGAATCACAGGGTGGAAGCGGTGATCGAAGCCGCCGTGAACCGCGACGATTTCGCGCCGTTCGAGGAACTGCTGACGGTGCTGGCAAAGCCATATCAGGACCAGACGGCATTCGCGGGCTACGCCGATCCGCCGGAGCCGCACCAGTGCGTGCTGCAAACGTTTTGCGGAACGTAAAGCGCTAACGTTCCGTTAAACATTCCAGCAGGCTGCGGCGCCTGGGTTCCACAAATTAACAATCGGTCAACGCGTTCCCGACAAGTCTAGCGGCTTGGCTGGGGGAACGACCGTGTTTGACGTTTTGGTATTTGAGTTCATGGGATTGGCGATGCTGGCCCTCTGTGTGATCGTGCTGGCGACCCCATCAAGGCGACGGCGCTCGCGCCAGGTTAGCGACTACTAACGGACCCATTTGCAGGACGGATGGACTTGACCGAACGGGCCGCCCACAAGCGTCCCGGCGGCCCTGAGTCCCTGCCGAAAAATCCCTGCCGGGCCGAAATGCAAGGCATGAATTCGCCGCAAGACCCTTGACATATCAGCGCTTTCGGCCGAACGCGTCTCAAAAGCGTTATGGACCGTTCATGGATCTGATTGCCACCACCTCCGACCTTGCCGCGGTATGCGCCCGGCTCGCGAAACACCCCGTCATCACCGTAGACACCGAGTTTCTGCGGGAGACCACCTACTATCCCTTGCTCTGCGTGGTCCAGATGGCGAGCGCCGAGGAAGCCGTCGTGATCGACACGCTGGCCCAGGGGCTCGAGCTCAAGCCGTTCTTCGACCTGATGGCGGACGAGAAGGTCCTGAAGGTCTTCCACGCCGCCCGGCAGGATATCGAGATCGTCTGGCACCAGTCCGGCACCATTCCGCACCCGATCTTCGACACCCAGGTGGCGGCCATGGTGCTCGGCTACGGCGATTCCATTGCCTACGACCAGCTGGTCGAGCGCATCGCCGGCCACCGGCCGGACAAGACCCACCGGTTCACCGACTGGTCGCACCGGCCGCTCAGCGCCGAGCAGATGCATTACGCGGTCTCCGACGTCACCCATTTGCGCGATGTGTTCGCGGCCCTCGACGCCGATCTCAAGAAGCGTGGCCGCAGCGAATGGGTGAGCGAGGAAATGGAGGTCCTGACCTCGCCGAAGACCTACGACTTCCATCCCGAACGCGCCTGGGAGCGGCTGAAGACCCGGGTCCGCAAGCCGAAGGAGCTGGCGGTGCTGATGGAGGTGGCGGCCTGGCGCGAACAGGAGGCGCAGAGCCGCGACGTGCCGCGCAGCCGCGTGCTGAAGGACGATGCGGTCGGCGACATCGCCACCCACGCGCCGACCAGCCTTGAGCGCCTCGCCAATCTGCGCTCGCTGCCGAAGGGCTTTGACCGCTCGAAATGGGGCGCCGACATCGTGGCCGCCGTGCAGCGCGGGCTCGCACGCGATCCGGCCTCGCTGCCGAAGCTCGAAAAGCCGCGCGGCAATTCCAACGGCGGGGCGATCGTCGAGCTCCTGAAGGTGCTGCTGCGCATGACCTCGGAGCGTCACGCCGTCGCCAGCAAGATCATCGCGACGGTGGGCGATCTCGAAGACATCGCGGCTGACGATAACGCCGACGTGCCCGCTTTGCACGGCTGGCGCCGCGAACTGTTCGGCGATGCGGCGTTGTCGCTGAAACATGGCCGGCTGGCGCTGGCGATCGAAAAGGGGCGCGTTATCCGGGTCGACCGCGCCTAGCTAACCTCCCCGTCACGCCGAAATCACCGCATTGGCTTCGATCAGCCCGGCGCTATCAACCACTCCGGCGAAATTGCCGATCACGTTGACGACCGCCAGCTTGTAGGCAACCGCGTCGCCAATCCCCTGGCGCCGGCAGGCCACGGCGTCGCTGACCACCTGATAGCGGTGGCTGCGGTGAAACCCGTCGACCACGGTCGACAGAATGGTTTCATCGAGCGAAAATCCCGACACCACGCAGCGCATACTCTTCATGTTTGCCATGTATTCGGCGAACCGCGACGAGCTGTAGGCCGACGGCAGCGGATGCTCGAACGCGAGCTCCCCCGGCCTCGGCTTCAATTCGGCGATCCAGTCCGTCAGGTTCGATGCCGGATTGAACCACGCGGCCTGGGCAATTCGCTTCAGGTGGATGATCGGCCAGAGGTTGCCGCGCCACAGCGTCATCAACTCGCGACACCGCGCCGTGATCGCCTCGGCATCGGCGATGACGTGACGGCGGCCTTCGGTGAGATATTCGCTCTGCAGATCCGCGCAGACCAGGATCGGCGGATCGTCGTGGATCGAGACCGCCAGCTTGGGATGGGTCATCATCGAAACTCACACCGCGCGCAGCGGAGAAGTCACGGCGCGCCCCGATGAAATATCGAGAACGCCGGGCCGGTCCCAGTCGCCCTCCGGCCGAATGATCACATAGGGATCGCTGTCCAGCGTGATGGCGTCGGCGCCGGGTTCGATATCGAGTACCATCTCCGTATAGGAGAAATCGGAAAAGGTGATCTTGCGGTTGTGGCCAAGCGGCTTGGCGCCGAAATGCGCCCAGAAGTCCACCAGCCGGTCCTGCGCCTGGCCGTAGATCTTCTTGAATCCCTTGCGCCTGACGTAATCGACGCTGACCTGCACCAGCTTGAACGACACGCGCGAGCGCCGGAACTGGTGACGCACGGCAAGACGCTCGACCTTGGCGAACTCGCCGAAGAACCGCACCCGCAGGCAACCGGCGGGCTCGGTTCCGACAAATCCAAGGAAGTGCGCGGCAACGAGATCGTTGCCGTCGAATTCCTCCTCGATCGGACAATCCTGCTCGGCGAGATAAACCGCCGACCGGATCGCGGTCACCAGCATCAGGTCGTTGGGGTCGCGCGCGATGCGAACCGTGATCGAACGCGATGACGTCTTGATGGAAGCTGGAATGTTAGTGCCGTGCATCTGCAAAGCTCCTCGCCGGTTGGGCTGTTGGCGCGTTGAAAGGGACACGATTCCAGGGGCGCTGGTAGCGCCAGAGGTCGCGCTGGTAGCTCGGGATCGGCTGGAAGCCGATCGCGATGTTGAGGTTGCGCCCGTCGACGCTGGAGGGGTGGGCGTAGAGATCGGCTGGCGCCAGCCTCGGCTGTGAAAGATGCGCCGACACGTTACCCAATCCCGCCATCGCTCTCCCCACTCCGGCGATCGCCCAGACATAGATCGCGGACACCGGCTCGGACGAACCGGCGAGCAGCCCGATATCCGGATGCGTCCAGTCCACCTCGTCGAGAAGAAGCGCATCGTGACCGTGGTCGTTGAGATAGAGAAACGCCACCGCTCCAATCAGTTTGCTTTTTCGACTAAATGTAAGAATGCTGCCGGGATCGAAGCTGTAATATCGCTCGAGGCCCGGTTCCGTAATTTGAACTCCCGGCACCAGCCGGTTCGCCATGTCGGAAAGCGCGCCAAGGTCGGAACGCAGCGCGGGTTGCACCGCGATCTCCGCGCTCCTGGGCAGCAGATCGAAATCGCGTTTTGCGGCCAACGTGGCCCTTTCCATAACCGGGTCGCGCATCTATCGTCGCTCCTGCCTCTGGGTGAGCACCATAGCGGGCAGGGATTTGGAGTATGCAGCAACTATTGCACCGGGGTGCTGCGGTGACGCAGCACCGGAATGACGAAATTCTGGATGCGTCCTGGGATGATTTGCGATCGTTTCTGGCGTGCGCGCGGTGCAAGAGCTTTCGCAATGCCGCCGAGGGACTGGGTATTACCAGCACCACGCTGATGCGCCGGATCGACCGGCTCGAAGAGTCGATCGGCTGCAAATTGTTCCTGCGCGACCAGAGCGGCCTGACGCTGAGCGTCGAGGGCGCGGCGATGATCGGCGACGTGATGGGAATGGAACGTCACGCCTTCAATATTTTCCGGCGCGCGTCGCACGCAGACGAGACCGCCGGCTCGGTCCGCGTCGCCGTCACCGAGGGACCCGGCAATTTCTGGATCCTTCCGAGGCTGATCGACTTCCAGAAAACCTACCGCAAGATCACCGTCGACCTGCGCTGCGCGATGGAGCAAGCCGACGTTGCCCGGCTGGAAGCCGACATCGCGATCCAGCTGGAGCGGCCGACCAACCCCGATCTGATCGTCACCAAGCTCGGCCGGCTTCACATCTATGGCTTCGTATCGGAAGGATATCGCAAGCTGCACGGCGTGCCTACGCTCGCCGAAATCAGGAACCACCGGCTGGTGATCCAGCAGGCGCCGCAGGTCGACGATTCCGCTTATGCCAGGGTACTTGGACTGACGTCGCTGGAAGGCATTGTCGGGATCAAGACCAATTCGAGCATCGGCGTTCTCTATGCCGTGGAGCGCGGTGCTGGAATGGGCTTCCTGCCGACATCTTCCATTGCGCTGGGAGCGGACCTCGTCCCGGTCGATCTCGGCGTCCGCCACCACGCCGATCTCTGGCTTACCTACCACAAGGAGTTTCGCAAGTCCGAGCGCCACAAGATTGTGATCGACTGGCTGAAGAAGATCTTCGATCCGAAAACCTATCCCTGTTTCAAGGACGAGTTCATCCATCCGAACGACCTCGTGCCGCTGATGGCGACGTCACGAACGAATTTCGGGCTTCAGGGATACGTGGCCGCGGGGCCGGCCTGACCAGGCCATCAGGCGCGGGAGACGCGCAACAGAAATCGCGCCGCTACCATTTGAGTTCGAAGCCGAGCGTGCCCTGGTGCGAGCGCATCGCCGCACGATATTTGGCGTCATAATTGACGTAGAGGCGCGCGGTGTTGCTCAGGCTGAGCGAAGCCGACGCGCCGGCGTCGGCGCCATAGCGGCTTTCGCCGAAGCCTTGCACCACGATGCTCTGGGCGCCGAGACTGACCGTCACCGCGTTGAAATTCTGCGCGACATTGTCGACGAACTTGCCGTAGGCCGAAACGTCGAAAATCTTCTGATCGAAAATCCAGTAGCGTCCGACTTCCGCGCCGATCAGGAGGCGCGCGCGCTCCGCCGTGGCGCCTGTCGCCATCACCGGATCGAGGCCGCCGGTCTCCTGCAGCGACCCGGTGATGGCGCGGACATATTCGAAAGCGGCCTTGGGCACGATGCGGCTCTGGTCGAGGCTCCAGTAATAGCTGAGCTCGGTCAGGGCGCCGTCGAGGCGGGCGTTATAGCCGGCGGTTGCGGTGCCGAACCCGGTATCGCGGATTGATTTGACGTTGCCAAAGCCGTGAACCAGCGCCACGGCCCAGGTCCATGGTCCCTTGTCGACTGAGGCATTGAAGCCGAACTGGGTGAGATCGAGCGTGGCCGACTGCAGCGCCAGGGGAATGTCGATGGCGGTGTGGCTCTGATCGACGGAAAAGCCGACATTGACGCCGGGCGCGACGCGCGCCCCTACCCCCACGACGCCGCCATAGGTACGGCGGCGATCGCCGACGAAATATCCCAGCGGGCCAGTCGTGGCGCCAAGTCCGTAACCCTCTGCCCAGCTGCGAAAACGGGGCGCCTCCGTGCTCTCGGAAGCGCCGCCACCGGCGGGATTGCTTCGCATCGCCTTGTCGAAGCCGGACGTCGCCTGATTGCCCAGCCGCTCCAGAAAATTACTGCCGAGGTTGGTCACGGTCGAACCGGCCGAGAAACTGGAATTGATCACCGTCGGTGTCGGCGAAGGTGTTGGGATTGGCGTTGGGCTGGGTGACTGGGCCTGCGCCTGCGACACAGCGGCAACGGCGAGCAGCAACGCCATCGCCAGCACACGCGCACGTGGGACCCGCCCCAGGTTGCGGCCGACCCCCGTCTTACTTACTCGCCAAGGCAATGAGCAGCGCATGCAGTCCAATCCGAAAAAATGAGCGCCAGCTCGAGAAAACTGCGAAAATCCCCATCGGTCCAAGCCGATTTGCGCTGAGTTCACCGGAAGCGTCAATCGGTCAGGCTGCTCCGCACCGCCTGATTACCCGCACTTGTTGTTCTGTTGCCACAGCTGGCTACCGGCAATCCTGTTCTCGGACTCGATTTCCTGAGCCGCACCAGAGGCTTGCTAAGGCAATAATTTCGTGTTGCAATATCAGGCACAATCGGATCCAGGCCGTTCGACTGTGCGTTTCGCGACGATGACGTTCAAGACTCGGAAATTCAGCAGACTTCCGGAAGCCCGCTTGTGGCGTGGCACGCAAAATGCGTGGCCGCGTCTTTTTTATGTCTAGACCAGGAGACAGGCGATGCAGAAAGGCACCGTCAAGTGGTTCAACCCGACCAAGGGTTATGGGTTCATCAAGCCGAACGCCGGCGATAAGGACGTGTTCGTCCATATCTCGGCGGTCGAGCGCGCCGGGCTCTC
>JBBQUA010000123.1:0-15213 GCA_038212905.1 Hyphomicrobiales bacterium | reverse complement strand
CTTCATCGAAACCCATCCCGATCCCGACCACGCGCCGTCGGACGGTCCCAACATGGTGCCGCTTCGCGATTTCGAGGGCCTGGTGCGGACGCTGATGGCGTTCGACGCGCTGTCAAAAAGCGCGCCGCGTTGATGCCGTCGGGGCCGGCAACACCGCCACCCGACCAGCGCATCCCCTCGGTAATCTATGTCATTGCGCTGGCGACCTTTTCCGCCGCCCTGTCGGCGCGCGCGCTGGATCCCGTGCTGCCGCATGTCGCCGAGGATTTCGGGGTCACCATCGCCGCCGCGGCGGGATTTTCGGCGGCATTCGCCTTCACCTTCGCCATCATCCAGCCGGTATTGGGGGCTGCCGCTGATCTGTTCGGCAAGACGCGGCTGATGGTGATCTGCCTGGTGCTGCTGGGGGTTGCCAACATTCTCGGCGCGTTCGCGACTTCGTTCCCGATGCTGTTCGCCTCCCGCATCCTCGCAGGCATCGGCTCCGGTGGCGTGTTTCCGGTCGCGCTCAGCCTGACCAGCGACCTCGTCGGCCCGGAGAAGCGGCAGGTCGCGATCGGGCGAACGCTGGCCGGCGCCATGACCGGCAATCTGCTGGGCGCGTCCCTGTCGGGCCTGATCGGCGATTTCCTGGGATGGCGCGGCGTGCTGGCGGTGCTTGGCGTGCTGGTGATCCTGGCTCCGATCGCCGTGGCCTGGGGGTTTCGCGGCGCGGCGCTGACGCGGCCACCGAAAACGAGCCTGGCGATGCTCCGGCAGGGCTATCGCACCATCTTCAGCAATCCCAACGCGCGCATCTGCTACGTCGCCGTCTTCATCGAGGGCTGCTGCGTGCTCGGATTGTTTCCGTTCCTGGCGGCATTCCTGTTCGAACTCGGCGAAACCCGGCTGTCGATCGCGGGGATCGTGATCGCGTGTTTCGCGGTCGGCGGCCTGTTCTACACCATGAGCGTTTCGCGATTCCTGCCATGGCTCGGCGTCAAGGGCATGATGATCGCGGGCGCCGCCCTGGTCGGGCTGCAGCTTGCCGTGGTGGCGTTCGGCCCGGATTGGAAGGTTCAGGCCGTCAGCCTGCTGTTCATGGGCTGGGGCTTCTACATGATTCACGGCTCCCTGCAGGTGGTTGCCAGCGAGCTTTCGGTGCAAGCCCGCGCCACTGCGCTATCGCTGCACGCGTTTTTCTTCTTCATGGGACAGACGGTCGGTCCGATCGCCTATGGATTTGGCATCGAGAATCTCGGCAAGGTTCCGACCTTGCTGGTATTCGCTGGTGTAATGGTTGCTGTCGGCCTCGCCTGTGCGCGGCTGCTGCGGCAGACGAGACCGGCGGATGCGGTTGTGACGTAGCGGCTGCCTGGCAATGGCGGCGGGAGACTTCAATGATTGAAACGCATGTCCTGTTGATTGTTTTGCTCGCCGCGGCGCTTCACGCCACCTGGAACGCGCTGGTGAAGGGGGCGTCCGACAAACTGATCAGCATGACCGCCGTGGTTCTCGGCCACGTGCCGTTTGCGCTGCTGGCGCTGCCGTTCGTGCCGCTGCCGGAGGTCGCGTCGGTCCCTTACATCGTCGGCGGCGCCGCGCTTCATGTCGGCTACCAGCTGTTTCTGTTCTGGGCCTATCGGCAGGGCGATCTCACCCAAGTCTATCCGATTGCGCGGGGCACCGCGCCGCTGATCGTGGCGGCTTGTTCGGTACTGATTTTTCACGAGACGCTGTCAACGTTGCAACTTGTCGCCATCACGACGATTGGGTGCGGCATCATGAGCCTGGTGCTGGTTCGCGGCAGCCAGGGCCTGCACAATCCGCACGGCGCAATGCTGGCGCTGATCACCGGATGTTTCGTGGCGGGGTATTCGATGGTGGACGGCTATGGCGCGCGTACCGCTGGAACGCCGGTGGGGTTCTACGCCTGGGAGACGATTCTGAACGCGATCGTGTTTGCCCTGATTGTCGCGACGGCGTCTCCCGGCACCTTGCGCACGACCATCCGCAACCACAAGAAAATCATGGCGGTCGGCGGCGGAGCGTCGTTTGTGGCCTATGCGCTGGTGGTGTGGGCGTTTACCCAGGCGCCCATCGCCGTGGTCACGGCGCTGCGCGAAACCAGCATCGTGTTTGCGCTGCTGATCGGAGTTTTCTTCCTCAAGGAACGCCTCAGCCTCGTCAAGCTGGTGTCGGCGATGTTGACGATGCTGGGAGCGCTGATGTTGCGCTTCTCGAAATGAGAACGGTTGCCGCTGTCGCAGCCGGGAGGTTCGCATGAAGATCCTTGCCTTCAGCGACCTGCATCGGGATGCCGCCAGGGCCGAGGCGATCGTCAACGAAAGCCGCGACGCGGACGTGGTGGTTGGGGCTGGCGATTTTGCCTCATGCGGCCTCGGCCATGAGGATACCTTGGGCATCCTCCGGCGCATCACGGTGCCCTTCGTGCTGGTTCCGGGAAATCACGACGATCTCGGTGAATTGTTCGCCGCCTGCGCCGACTGGCCACTGGCGCATCTGCTTCACGGCCAGTCGGTCGTCATCGGCGGCGTCCCGTTCTTCGGCATTGGCCTCGGCAGTGGCGTCATCGATCCGGAGCCATGGAACATGGTGCTGGACGAAGCGGAGGCCGCGCAACTGCTCACGCTATGTCCCGCGCGGGCGGTGCTGGTTTCGCATTCGCCGCCCTACGGCATTGCCGATCAGCAAAAGGACGGCAGACATAGCGGCAGTGCGGCGCTTCGCGATGCCATTGGCCAGCACCGGCCCCGCATCACAATCTGCGGCCATGTCCATAATGGCTGGGGACAAAGCGGAACGATCGGGCAGACGCCGGTTCACAACATCGGTCCCAGGCCGAGATGGTTTGTTGTGTCATGACCGCATCGCTGCAAGGAGACCGGCGCCTTCAAGGATTTTGCGCTGCACGTGGTCGATGCCGTAGCAATTGGGCACGCCATGCTGCTGCGGATTCAGGCCCTGTTGCTGCCGATCAAGACCTTGGTGCTGAGCGGGCATTGAGACGGTGTATCAGCCGCGGCCGCGATAGGGCGCCACGCCCTGATCCGGAATCCACATGCCCTTCGGCAGCCGGCCGGTCTGCCAGAACACGTCGATGGGGATGCCGCCGCGCGGATACCAGTAGCCGCCGATGCGCAGGAATTTCGGCTTGATCTCGACGACGATGCGCTTGCCGATCATGACCGTGCAGTCCTCGTGGAACGCGCCGTGGTTGCGAAAACTTGCGACATAAAGCTTCAGCGATTTTGATTCCAGCAGCCACGGGCCCGGCACAAAATCGATCACCAGATGCGCGAAATCCGGCTGTCCCGTGACCGGGCAGAGCGAGGTGAATTCGGGCGCGGTGAACCGCACGACGTAATTGGTGTTCTTCTGCGGATTGGGCACGCGGTCGAGCTTTGCCTTTTCCGGGCTGTCGGGCCATTGCACGGCGCGGCCGAGCTGCAGGGATTTTCGAGCCATCATTGTCGTCCTCGTGGAAGCGGTGACATGGACGCAAGCGGGCTTGGACGTCAACCTTCAGCGCGAGGCGGGGTCTGCCAGAAAGCGCACCAGCGCCTGGCGCTCCGTCGCGTCCTCGACACCGCGCATCGACATCCACAGCCCCGGAAACATCTCGGCGGGATCGGCGAGGAAGCTGTCGAGGCGCGCTTCGTCCCAGCGCAACCCGTCGTCGCGCGCCTTGCGCAGCACCGGCGAGTAATCGAACCCGGGATCGCCGCCGATGCTACGCCCGATCAGGTTACGGAGATTGGGGCCGGGCAGGCCCCGCTCGACTGGATCGAGGCTGTGGCAGGCGCGGCAGGGCGCGAACAGCCGCTCGCCGGCATCCTCCGCTGCCGCGGGAGCGGTGGCCAGAGCAGCGAGCAACAGCACGGCGGCGAAAAATCTCACGCCAGGAAATCTCACGCCAAGGAATCTCACGCCGAGACGGTCTGGATCACCACCAGCCGGTTGGTACCGGATTCGCCGCCCCATGCTTCGCCCGCTCGGCCGGCCATTTGACGGACATTGGCGCCTGATTTGTCGCTGGGGAACGCGTTGAATTTTTCCGTCACGGGATCGAAACGCACGATCGCGTTGGCCGAGAAATCGGTCAGCCAGACCTTGTCCTTGTCATCGACATAGACCGAATAGGTGCGCGGGCTATCGCCCGGCAGCTTCCAGGCTTTCCAGGAACCGTCGGCGGGATCGTGCACCGACACATTGCCGCTGTTCCATTCGCTGACCCAGATCCGGCCCCGGGAATCCGACCACACCCGGCGCGCACCCTGATGGGGCGTCGGCGGCTCGACCACGGTGGCATTGCCGGTCGCCAGATCGATCTTCGCGATATGGCTGCCGGCGAGCGAGGCGTACCAGACGTCGCCCTTCGGCGTGATGGTGATGCCATAGGTTCCGCGGCCGCGGGGCGACTTGAAAACCGTCATGTCACCCGATTTCGGGTCGAGCCGGCCATAGATGCCGGACTGGCCGGTGAACCAGAACATGCCGCTCTGGTCGAACACGCCGGTGTTGAGATTGGCGCCGGCTTCCTTTTCCGGCAGGCGGAACAGGGTGACCTTGTGATCGCCGGGGTCGACCCGGGCGATGGAATTCTGCCCGCCCTCGGTCACCACAGGGCGCCGTCGGGTCCGATGATGACACCGTGAGGGGCCGCCCCTTTGCCGAGGTCGACCAGCTTGAACGCGCCGTCGCGCCGATCGAGCCGCCCCAGCGTGCCGTTGCGCTGGCCGCAGAACCAGACCGTGCCGTCGGCGGCGGGCGCGACATCGCGCGAGCCCATGCCGGCGGCGACCGGATAATATCTGGTTCGGAACGGGCCTTCCTGGGCGCCGGCACCGCGCAGCAAAGCGGGGGCGGCCAGGATTCCGGCGGCGGTGTACTTAAGAAACGCGCGGCGATTCATTGCGTTACCTTGGGCTTGTGAGAAGGAAGGTTCGGACGCGAAGATCAACCTTTAGGCAGCATAGCCCGACCAAATCAGCCCGTCAGGCCGCGATGCAGGGCGACCGTTCACATTTGCTTGCGCGCCGTGTAAGACCCGCCCAACCCAAGCACGATCAAGGGAAGCGCCAAATCATGACAGCCATCATCGACATCATCGCCCGCGAAATCCTCGATAGCCGCGGCAATCCCACGGTCGAAGTCGACGTCGTGCTGGAGGATGGCTCGATCGGCCGCGCGGCGGTGCCGTCGGGCGCCTCCACCGGCGCCCATGAGGCGGTCGAACTGCGCGACGGCGACAAGGCGCGCTATCTCGGCAAGGGCGTGCTGAAGGCGGTCCAGGCGGTAAACGGCGAAATCTTCGAGGCCCTGAGCGAGATGGCGGTCGAGGAGCAGGTCCAGATCGACCAGATCATGATCGATCTCGATGGCACGCCGAACAAGAGCCGGCTCGGGGCCAACGCCATTCTGGGCGTCTCGCTGGCCTGCGCCAAGGCGGCGGCGGAATCCTTCGACATGCCGCTCTACCGCTATGTCGGCGGCACCTCGGCGCGGACGCTGCCGGTGCCGATGATGAACATCATCAATGGCGGCGCGCATGCCGACAATCCGATCGACTTCCAGGAATTCATGATCATGCCGGTGGGGGCGCCGACCTTCGCCGAGGCGCTGCGCTGCGGTTCGGAGATCTTCCACACCCTTCGCGGTGAATTGAAGAAGGCCGGCCACAACACCAATGTCGGCGATGAGGGCGGCTTTGCGCCGAACCTGCCGTCGGCCGACGCGGCGCTGGAGTTCGTGATGGCCGCGATCGGCAAGGCTGGCTACAAGGCCGGCGGTGACGTGATGCTGGCGCTGGATTGCGCCGCCACCGAGTTCTTCAAGGATGGCGCTTACGTCTATGGCGGCGAGAACAAGACCCGCTCGATTTCCGAGCAGGCAAAATATCTTGCCGACCTCGCAGCGCGCTATCCGATCGTCTCGATCGAGGATGGCATGTCGGAAGACGACATGGCCGGCTGGGAGGAATTGACCCGACTGATCGGCAGCAAGTGCCAGCTGGTCGGCGACGATCTGTTCGTCACCAATGTGACGCGGCTTTCCGACGGCATCAAGAACGGCCGCGCCAACTCCATCCTGGTCAAGGTCAACCAGATCGGCACGCTCACGGAAACGCTTGATGCGGTCGAGATGGCCTACAAGGCCGGCTACACCGCCGTGATGTCGCACCGCTCCGGCGAGACCGAGGATTCCACCATCGCCGACCTCGCGGTCGCCACCAATTGCGGCCAGATCAAAACCGGCTCGCTGGCGCGCTCCGACCGTACTGCCAAGTACAACCAGCTGCTGCGCATCGAGCAGGAATTGGGCGCGCAGGCGAAGTATGCGGGCAGGGCGGCGCTGAAGGCACTGGCGTAACGCTGGCGCCCTGAGCGGGCCCGGACGAAAATTGCGAAAACAACCCCAAATACAGTAGGAACAACGGGCTATAGAGGTAATTTAATACCTTAATCGCAAAGCACGTCGCCCAATGGCCAGGCGAGCTACTAGAATCGCCTAGCGTGCTTCGGCAATCCGGTTGGCTGGTTTGCCGCTGGACGGTTTCGCCGCCACGGCGCGCTTCGCGGCGGCGGGCTTGGCGCGCGCGACCTGCTTGTGGCGCTTTTTCACATCCGCGACCGTGGTCTTGGTTCCGCCGCGGCGGGAGAGGTATTCCGGCCCGTCGATCGGGCCGACATGCGGCGGATCGAATCTGAGATACGGCCGTCCGATCCCGTATTGCTTGCCGTTGGCATCGACCCACTTCCACAGATTTTCGGTCGAAGCCCAGCGCTGCGCCCGGTTTGCGCCGTTGACGCTGACGATGTCAGCCGCCAACCCGCGGCCATAGCCACCGCGAAGACTGCCGCCATGGTAGGATCGGTTGCTTGCCGCTTTCAGGCCGCTGGCGATACCTTGGCGATAGTCATCGCGAAACGCGCTGGTGATGCCGGGCTGCAGTCCGGCGGCCTCGGCGGCGTACAGCGCATGAAACAGCTTTAGCTTGAAGCCGCGATCCATGCCGCCGATCACGTAGTCCATCATCGACATGCCGACACGTTCGGCAGCGTTGGGATCCTTCCAGGTGAAATCGTTTTCGACCAGCTTGGTGAAGCTTCTGGTGACGGCCACCAGTTTGCCCTTCCGCTTGACCGTCACCTTGCGCTTCTCATGCTCCTTGATGGTGTCCTCCTTGGGCGTCCGCTGGTAGAGCGCCCAGAGGAACTGGTCGATGCAGGGCTCTGCCTCCAGGCACTCGCCGACAATCTCGATGCGGTTGCTGGCAGTTAGGGGGCCTTGAGCCGGCGGGTCGGCTGTGGCTGGCACGGGCGGTGTTTCCTCCGGCACAATTTGGGCCGGATCGGTCAACGCGGCCAGCGCGAACGAGCGCGGCTCCGGTTCGGCGGGCGTTGCGTCGGGAGCGGGCTTGAGGTCGGCAAAGGGCGTCGTCACCAGTTCGGCGGCGATTGCGACTTCGGGCGTATCGGGAATGGCAAGGCTTGTTTCGAGCCTGGCAAGGCTCGTTTCGGGCGTTGCAAGGCTCATTGCAATTGCTTGCGGCGCTTCGATCTGCGGCGCGACCGCTGCGCTGGCCCGCGGCGCGGCCGCAAGGTCGATGCTGGCAGTCAGCGATGGCGCGAGCCGGTCCACGGCATGCGCCACTGCGGTGTGCTCGATGCGAGGCGAGGTGATGCCGGCAAGGCTGACGAAAGCCCAGCTTGCGATAACAGCGGCTGGATAAATCGCCGCCGCCACTGCTGCTGATCGCCGCGGGTTCATGATCCCTGCATCCCTGCCTCCAACGGCTCCGTCGAGCCCGGTTGCACAGCCAAGTATCCGAAAAGTATCCGACGCCCCGAGGTTCGGGTCACAATGTGGACGCACAAGGGCGAATTCTGCAGATCATAACCGTATTCAGGACCATGTTGCCAGAGTGCAACGCGCGTCAGGTGCATTCAATTGCCGTGCACGAGCAGGGAATGGTGGGTGGTCCGACCAAATATGCGGGCAATGCGCCACCGAAGGCGCTGGCCTGAACCACTTCTCGCCGCAGTTCCTTTGAGGCTTGCGTTTCCCGGCCAACGTGAGAACACTCCCGGCCGAAATTCGGTTGAACCGAAAGATAGGGAGTTTCACGATGAGTGCCGACACCACGACCGGGCTGCAGCTTCGTTCGCTGATCAAGAAGAGCGGCGAACTCGAGATATCGCTGGCGAGCGTGCCGGTGCCGGAGCCCGGCCCGGATGAAGTGGTGGTCCGCGTCGAGGCCTCGCCGATCAATCCGTCGGACCTCGGCCTGCTGGTCGGTGCCGCCGATATGACGACGGCGAAAGCATCGGGCACGAAAGACGCGCCTGTCATCACGGCAAAAGTGCCGGATGCGGCGATGAAGGCGATGGGCGGCAGGCTCGATGAATCGATGCCGGTCGGCAATGAGGGTGCCGGCGTCGTGATCAAGACCGGATCGTCCGATGCCGCCAAGGCGCTGATGGGCAAGACCGTGGCGATGATCGGCGGCGCGATGTATGCGCAGTATCGCACCATGCGGGCCAAGGATTGCCTGCCGCTGCCTGACGGCACCACGGCGGCCGAAGGCGCGTCCTGCTTCGTCAATCCCCTGACGTCGCTCGGCATGGTCGAAACCATGCGGCGCGAGGGCCACACCGCCCTGGTGCACACCGCGGCGGCCTCCAACCTTGGCCAGATGCTCAACAAGATCTGCATCAAGGACGGCGTCAGCCTCGTCAATATCGTGCGCAGCCAGGAGCAGGCCGACATCCTGCGCAAGATCGGGGCGAAGCACATCGTCGATTCCAGCGCCGCGACCTTCATGGATGATCTGACCAATGCCCTGGTGGAAACCGGCGCGACCATCGCGTTCGACGCCATCGGCGGCGGCAAGCTCGCCGGCCAGATCCTTACCTGCATGGAGATCGCGATCAACAAAACCGCAAAAGTCTACAGCCGCTACGGATCAAGCGTGCACAAGCAGGTCTATATCTACGGCGGGCTCGATATCCGTCCGACCGAGCTGAACCGTTCGTTCGGAATGGCCTGGGGGATTGGCGGCTGGCTGTTGTTTCCGTTCCTGCAGAAGATCGGCGCGGCCGACGGCGCCAAGCTGCGCGCACGCGTGGTCGCCGAACTCAAGACCACCTTCGCCAGCCATTACACCCAGGTGGTGTCGCTGCAGGAGACGCTGCAGCTGTCCAACATCGCCGTCTACAACAAGCGCGCCACCGGCGAGAAGTTTCTGATCAATCCGAACAAGGGCGGGTGAGGGGCGGCGTGAGGTCGAAGGCGGCCTCCCGCTGACATTCCACATTTCATGCACTTGCATCTTTGTCGCAGGTGGCTAGGGTGCAGCCGAGCCGTTCCGGCACCCCGCCTCCATAAGGAAATACCATGGCCACCCACAACATCGTCGTGATCGTCGGCAGCCTGCGCAAGGAGAGCTTTACGCTCAAGATCGCCAATGCGCTGGCCAAGCTGGCGCCGGCTTCGCTGAAGCTCGATGTCGTCACCTTGCACGACATTTCGTTCTTCAATCAGGACCTCGAAGCCGCGCCGCCGGCCGACTGGCTGGCGTTTCGCGAAAAACTGGCGAAGTCGAACGGCGTGCTGATCGTGACACCGGAATATAACCGCTCGATTCCCGGCGTGTTGAAGAACGCCATCGACGTGGGATCGCGCCCTTATGGCAAGAGCTCGTTTCTCGGCAAGCCGCTCGGCCTGATCGGCAATTCGCCGGGCGCGCTCGGCGGTGTTGCTGCGGTAAAGCACCTGCAGAACATCATGCCGGGCATTGCCGGCCCGATCATGGGGCAGCCGGAAATCTACCTTAACGGCGTCGGCGACGCCTTCGACGACAAGGGCCAGCTCACCAAGGAGCCGGTACAGAAGGTGCTGCAGCAATATATCGACGCCTTCGCCGCGTTCGTCGAAAAGCAGAACAAATAGGCCGGCGAAGCGCTGGACGGCCCGGGTCTTAGGAATCTATTAACCGGGCCGCCGCATCGTCGGGGCATGGTCTCGCGCTCCCGACTCAAATCCCTGCTCACCGGGCTTGCCCTCTATACGATGGCGGCGGCGATGGTCGGCTATTTCGGCGTCAACGCCTATACCGGCAAGTATGGGTTGAACGCGCGGCAGGAACTCGACCAGGAGATCATCGCACTGACGTCGGAACTGGTGCGGCTGAAGCGCGAACGCCTCGATGGCGAGCAGCGGGTGTCGCTGCTCCGGTCCGACCGGGTCGATCCGGACATGCTGGACGAGCGCGCGCGCTACCAGCTCGATTACGCCAACCCGCGCGATCTGGTCAAAATCGTCAAGCCGAAGTGACACTGCCGTTATCTCGGCTACAAATTTCAAAAATCGGCGAATTCGATTTCGAAAATGTCGCCGGTTGCAGTGCGGCATAGCCAAATTTTGCTGCGACCACGCAATCCTTTCATGGCGGTTTGAGTTGGGATAGAGAGGGCTATTCGTTCTCTCATCCGGAAGTGCCATGTCCGCAGCGAAAAAAAACGTCACAAAGGAATCGGGACAGGAAAAAGCAAGCGGCGTCGGCGGTCCTCCAGACTTCACCAGGGAACAGGAGCTGCGCGCATTGCGCGACATGCTGCTGATCCGCCGCTTCGAGGAAAAGGCCGGCCAGCTCTACGGCATGGGCGCGATCGGCGGCTTCTGCCACCTCTACATCGGCCAGGAAGCCATCGTGGTCGGCATGCAAATGGCGCTGAAGCAGGGCGACCAGGTCATAACCGGGTACCGTGACCACGGCCACATGCTGGCCTGCGGCATGGAAGCCAATGGTGTGATGGCCGAGCTGACCGGGCGCCATGGCGGCTATTCCAAGGGCAAGGGCGGCTCCATGCACATGTTCAGCAAGGAGAAGAATTTCTTCGGCGGCCACGGCATCGTCGGCGCCCAGGTCTCGCTGGGCACGGGCCTCGCTTTCGCCAACCGCTACCGCGGCAACGACTTTGTCAGTTTGGCCTATTTCGGCGACGGCGCCTCCAACCAGGGCCAGGTCTACGAAAGCTTCAATATGGCGGAGCTGTGGAAGCTGCCCGTCGTCTACATCATCGAGAACAACCGCTACGCCATGGGCACCTCGGTGTCGCGCGCCTCGGCGCAAACCGATTTTTCCAAACGCGGCATCTCCTTCAACATTCCCGGCGAACAGATCGACGGCATGGATGTCCGCGCGGTGAAGGCCGCCGGCGACCGGGCGGTTGCATGGTGCCGGGCCGGCAAGGGACCGTTCATCCTGGAAATGCAGACCTACCGCTACCGCGGCCATTCGATGTCGGACCCGGCGAAGTACCGCACCCGCGAGGAAGTCGACAAGGTCCGCCACGATCAGGATCCGATCGAGCAGGTGCGCAACCGTCTGCTGGCGGCCAAGGTCAGCGAACAGGAATTGAAGGCGATCGACGCAGAGGTGCGCGAGATCGTCAACGCATCGGCCGACTTCGCGCAGAACGATCCCGAGCCGGATGCGTCCGAACTTTATACCGATATCTACCGCTGAGCGCAGGGCGCGCGCCTTCCAGCCTGACAAGTGAATTTTTCGGAGCTACCATGCCAATTCAAGTGCTGATGCCCGCGCTGTCGCCGACCATGGAGAAGGGCAACCTTTCGAAATGGCTGAAGAAGGAGGGCGAAGCGATCAAGTCGGGCGACGTCATCGCCGAGATCGAAACCGACAAGGCGACGATGGAAGTCGAGGCCACCGATGAGGGCACCCTCGGCAAGATCCTGATTCCGGAAGGCACCGCCGACGTCGCGGTCAACACCCCTATCGCCACCATTTTGGCGGATGGCGAGAGCGCCGACGATTTGGGCAAGGCGCCCGCTCCGAAGGCTGCTGAGGCAGCGCCGGCCGAACCCAAGCAAGAGACCAAGGCGGAAGCGCCGGCATCCGGCGGCGACGAAAAGAAAGCGCCGGCCGCTCCGAAAGCCGCAGCCGAGCCCGATCCCGAAATCCCCGAAGGCACGGAGATGGTGACCATGACCATCCGCGAAGCCTTGCGCGACGCCATGGCCGAGGAAATGCGCCGCGACGCGGATGTGTTCGTGATGGGCGAGGAGGTCGCCGAATATCAGGGCGCCTACAAGGTCACCCAGGGCCTGCTGCAGGAATTCGGTGACAAGCGGGTGATCGACACGCCGATCACCGAGCACGGCTTTGCCGGCATCGGCGTCGGTGCCGCGATGGCGGGATTGAAACCGATCGTCGAATTCATGACCTTCAACTTCGCCATGCAGGCGATGGACCAGATCATCAATTCCGCGGCCAAGACGCTGTACATGTCGGGCGGCCAGATGGGCTGCTCGATCGTGTTCCGCGGGCCGAACGGCGCCGCCGCCCGGGTCGGCGCCCAGCACAGCCAGGATTACTCGTCGTGGTACTCGCAGGTTCCCGGCCTCAAGGTGGTCGCGCCGTTTTCGGCCGCCGACTACAAGGGCCTGCTGAAGGCCGCGATCCGCGATCCCAATCCGGTGATCTTCCTCGAAAACGAAATGCTCTACGGCCATTCCGGCGAGGTCCCGAAACTCGACGATTACGTGATCCCGATCGGCAAGGCGCGGATCGCTCGAACCGGTTCTCATGTGACCATCGTCTCCTGGTCGAACGGCATGTCCTACGCACTGAAGGCCGCCGACGAACTGGCCAAGGAAGGCATCGAGGCCGAGGTGATCGACCTGCGCACGCTGCGCCCGATGGACACCGATACCATCATCGCCTCGGTGAAGAAGACCGGCCGCGCCGTGACGGTGGAAGAGGGCTGGCAGCAGAACGGCGTCGGCGCCGAAATCGCCGCCCGCATCATGGAGCACGCCTTCGACTACCTCGATGCGCCGGTCGGACGTGTCTCGGGCAAGGATGTGCCGATGCCGTATGCGGCCAATCTCGAAAAGCTGGCATTGCCCTCGGTGGCCGAAGTGGTCGCCGCCGCCAAAGCCGTTTGTTATCGGTGAACCATGGCCGGTCCCAAGGAGCAGCCATTGCCTCCTGACGTCATCGATCGCGATGACGCCACCGAGGTGTTGCGCGCGTTCGTCGTCGACGGCGGATTGTCGATCGCGTTCCAGCGCGCGTTCGAGGAGCCGGATATGTGGGGCATGCTGCTGGTCGACATCGCTCGCCATGCCGCCCGCGTCTATGCGCGCGAGGGCGACTATACCGAGGAGGATGCGCTGCGGCGCATCGTCGACTTGTTCGAAGCCGAAATCGCGCGGCCGACCGACCTCGGCAACACCACGCCACGGTCGCAACAGGGTCACTGACAATGCCAATCAACATTCTGATGCCCGCGCTCTCGCCGACGATGGAAAAGGGCAACTTGGCCAAGTGGCTCAAGAAAGAGGGCGACAAGGTCAAGTCCGGCGACGTCATCGCCGAGATCGAGACCGACAAGGCGACCATGGAAGTCGAGGCGGTCGACGAGGGCACGATTGCGAAGATTTTGGTGCCCGAGGGCACCCAGGATGTTGCCGTCAACCAGGTGATCGCGGTGCTGGCCGGTGACGGCGAGGACGTGAAGGCGGCGGGGGCAGGGGCCGCAAGCGCGCCGAAGGCCGAGGCCAAAGCCGCGCCGGCGGCTGAGCCGGCCGCTGCGAAGCCTGCCCCGGCAGCTGCGCCTGCTGCGGCTCCCGCGCCGAAGGCCGCGGCACCGGCTGCTGCTGCGCCGGAAGCCGCACCTGCGCAACAAACCAATGGTCACGCCCGCACGTTCTCGTCGCCGCTGGCCCGCCGCCTGGCGAAAGAGGCCGGCATCGAACTCGCCCGCGTCAACGGCTCCGGCCCGCATGGCCGCGTCATCGCGCGCGACGTGGAAGAGGCAAAGTCCGGCAAGGGGCTGAAGGCGCCCGCTGCGGCTCCCGCCGGTGCGCCATCGATCGCGCCGTCGATGTCCGACAAGCAGATCCTCGCGCTGTTCGAGCCCGGCAGCTACGAAGTGATCCCGCACGACGGCATGCGCCGCACCATCGCGCAGCGCCTGACCGCTTCGGTGCAGACCGTTCCGCACTTTTATCTCACGATGGACTGCGACATCGGCAAGCTGCTCGCCGCCCGCGAGGAGATCAACGCCTCGGCGCCGAAGGACAAGGAAAAGAAGCCGCTCTACAAGCTCTCGGTCAACGACTTCGTCATCAAGGCGATGGCGATCGCGCTGCAGCGGATTCCGAACGCCAATGTCAGCTGGACCGAAAGCGGTATGCTCAAGCACAAGCATTCCGACATCGGCGTCGCCGTCGCGATGCCCGGCGGCCTGATCACGCCGATCATCCGCAAGGCCGAGACCAAGTCGCTGTCGACCATCTCCGCCGAGATGAAGGACTTTGCCGCCCGCGCGCGCGCTCGCAAGCTGAAGCCGGAAGAATACCAGGGCGGCACCACGGCGGTGTCCAACCTCGGCATGTACGGCATCAAGGATTTTACCGCCGTGATCAACCCGCCGCACGCCACCATTCTGGCGGTCGGCACCAGCGAGGAGCGCGCGGTGGTGCGGGCCGGAAAAATCGAAGCCGCCCACATCATGAGCGTGACGCTGTCCTGCGATCACCGTGCGGTCGACGGCGCGCTGGGCGCCGAACTGATCGGTGCGTTCAAGATGCTGATCGAGAATCCGGTGATGATGATGGTGTGAGCGCCGTCATTGCGAGCGCAGCGAAGCAATCCATTACCTCGGCGACAAAGGTGGATTGCTTCGTCGCAAGGGCTCCTCGCAACGACGGTGATGGAGCGTTGATCGTCGCTACGAAGAAAATGAGCAAGTAGAATGGCCGACACTTCCTTCGACGTCATCATCATCGGCGCCGGTCCCGGCGGCTACGTCACCGCGATCCGCGCGGCGCAGCTTGGCCTCAAGACCGCCGTGGTCGAGAAGGCCTATTTCGGCGGCATCTGCAACAATTGGGGATGCATTCCGACCAAGGCGCTGCTGCGTTCGGCGGAGGTGTATCATTTGATGCAGCACGCCGGGGATTATGGCCTTGCGGCAGAGAAGATCTCGTTCGACCTGCAGGCCGTGGTAAAACGCTCGCGCTGCGTGGTGAAGCGGCTGAACGACGGCGTCGGCTATCTCTTCAACAAGAACAAGGTCACGGTGATCTGGGGCGAGGCGACGCTGGATGCGCCGGGCAAGCTCACGGTGAAAAAATCCTCCGTCGAGGCGCCGAAGGGCGCGCTGGGCGAGGGGACCT
>JBBQUA010000122.1:0-15341 GCA_038212905.1 Hyphomicrobiales bacterium | reverse complement strand
CTCGAAATCGTGCCTGACTTGCTGGCGGCATAAAGACCGGCAAACCCAAACGGCATTGGAAATGTCCCTTCGGGGAGAGAGAAAAAGCAGAGGCCAAAATGCGAACATGTCTCGTTGTCGATGACTCCAGTGTCATTCGAAAAGTCGCAAGGCGCATCCTGGAAGGCCTGGATTTCCAGATCATCGAAGCCGAGGACGGCGAGAAGGCGCTCGAGGTCTGCAAGCGCGGCCTGCCCGATGCAATCCTGCTCGACTGGAACATGCCGATCATGGACGGCTACGAGTTCCTCGGCAATTTGCGCCGCATGCCCGGCGGCGACGCGCCCAAGGTGGTGTTCTGCACCACCGAAAACGACGTGGCGCACATCGCGCGTGCGCTTCACGCCGGCGCCAACGAATACATCATGAAGCCGTTCGACAAGGACATCGTGACGGCCAAGTTCCAGGAAGTCGGCCTGATCTGATTTGCGTGTAGCGATCCGGTGGCCGAACGGTCCCCGGCGTGAGTGTCTCTATAGTGCCGTGTTCGGCTGTACCTGGTGATGAATGAGTATTGCGTTGGCAAGTTCCTCGACTTCGAATTCGACGCAACAGGAGCCGCTGAGGGTGATGGTGGTCGACGATTCCGTCGTCATCAGGGGATTGATCTCGCGCTGGATCGCCGCCGAACCGGACATGGTGGTCGCGGCGTCATTGCGCACCGGGCTTGACGCCGTCAACCAGATCGAGCGCGTCAATCCCGACGTTGCCGTGCTCGATATCGAAATGCCGGAGCTTGACGGCATTTCCGCGCTGCCCCAGTTGCTGGCGAAGAAGCGCAACCTGATTGTCATCATGGCTTCGACCCTGACCCGCCGCAACGCGGAGATCAGCTTCAAGGCGCTGTCGCTCGGTGCGGCGGACTACATCCCGAAGCCGGAAAGCACCCGCGAAGCGGCCGCTGCCGAAACCTTTCATCAGGATCTCATCCAGCGGATTCGCCAATTCGGCGCCAAGGTGCGCCGCAACGTTCCGGCTTCGCCACATCAACCCTCGCCAAATCATTCTCCTTCATGCCCCCCCTCGACAAGTCCGCCGCTGGTCCCGGCGCGGTCGCGCGAGCCGTTGCCGCCGCAGGCCGCGGTTATACCCCCGCCGCTGACGCGGCGCCCTTTCGGCAGCCAGGCTCCGCGCGCGCTTCTGATCGGTTCATCGACCGGTGGCCCGCAGGCGCTGATGACGCTGGTCGCCGAGATCGGCGCGGTGATCGACCGTTTTCCGGTGCTGATTACCCAGCACATGCCGCCCACCTTCACGACGATTCTGGCGGAGCATCTGGCGCGTACGAGCCACCGCCCGGCGCACGAGGCCGTCGATGGAGAAATCGTCAAGGCCGGTACGATCTATCTCGCCCCGGGCGGCCGCCATATGCGGGTCGTGCGCCGCGGCACGGATGTCGCGATCGCCCTCGACGACGGGCCGCCGATCAATTTCTGCAAACCCGCGGTCGATCCGTTGTTCTCCTCCGCGATCGATGTCTGGCAGGGCGCCATTCTGGCCGTCGTGCTCACCGGCATGGGCTCGGACGGGATGCGCGGCGGCAAGGAGATTGTCGCCGCCGGTGGCAGCGTGATCGCCCAGGACGAAGCCACGAGTGTGGTGTGGGGAATGCCGGGCGCCGCCGCCAATGCGGGGATTTGCTCGGCCATCCTGCCGCTGGCCCAGATCGCGCCGAAACTGGTTCGGTTGTTTTCGGGAGATCGTTCGTGACGCCGTTGGACTATGAGTTCCTGCGTAAGCTTCTGAAAGAACGATCCGGGCTCGATTTATCTTCCGACAAGCAATACCTGGTCGAAAGCCGATTGATCCCGCTGGCGCGAAGGGTTGGCTTGCCCGGCATCGGCGAACTGGTGCAGAAGCTGAAGGCCGGGACCGAACCGCTGACATCCGAGGTGGTGGAGGCGATGACCACCAACGAGACGTTCTTTTTCCGCGACAAGATTCCGTTCGATCATCTGAGTGAGGCGGTATTGCCGGCGCTGGTGCAGGCGCGCGGCAGCCGCCGCGCCTTGCGCATCTGGTGCGCGGCGTCCTCGACCGGACAGGAGCCGTATTCGATCGCGATGTGCGTGAAGGAATTCGCCGCACTGGCAGGATGGCGCGTCGAGATCGTTGCGTCAGACCTGTCGCAGGACGTGCTGGAGAAGTCCAGGGCAGGCATCTACAGCCAGTTCGAGGTGCAGCGCGGCCTGCCGATCCAGTTGCTGGTCAAGCATTTCAAGCAGATCGGCGAACTGTGGCAGCTCAATGCCGATATCCGCGGCATGGTGCAGCACCGGCAGCTCAACCTGCTGCAGGATTTCTCCCATCTCGGCACGTTCGACCTGATCTTCTGCCGCAACGTCCTGATCTATTTCGACCAGGCTACCAAGGTAGGTATTTTCGAACGGTTGTCGAAACTACTCGAACCCGATGGCGTGCTGGCGCTGGGGGCGGCCGAATCCGTGGTCGGACTATCCGACGCCTTCAAGCCCTATCCGGAACGGCGCGGGCTTTACCGCCCGAACCTGGCCCGCGCGCAACGTGCCGGTGCCGCCATCATGCCGCTGCGGGCAGTTGCGTCTGCAACGCGCTGAACGGGGTTAAATGATCGCGTGCGGCAGGAAGCGCGAGCTGTTGCCGGTGATCGGGTTCTCGTCCTCGCGGATCGACAGTCCGCACGACACGTGGTCGACCAGCCAGCTGCCGAGCACCGGATATTGGTCCGAAAAATTCGGCAGTGACGCGAATGCCTGCCGGATAAAACCCTCGGCGCCATACGGCCCTTGCTGCTGCGCCAGCGTCACGCCGCCGCTCACCAGCGCCACATTGGCGCCCTCGCGGGAATACAGCGGCTTGCGCACGAAGGAGGCGCCGAGCGACGCGGCGGCCGGATCGTCCTCGAAATAGGCCGGCAGCAAGTTCGGGTGATGCGGAAACATCTCCCACAGCAGGGGGAGAATTCCCTTGTTGGACAGGATGGCTTTCCATGGCGGCTCGATCCAGCGCGTCGACGTGCTGGCGAGCCGCGCGCCAAACGCATCGTGAAACATCCATTCCCAGGGATAGAGCTTGAAGGCGAGCGCGATCGCGCGATTGTCCAGATCGACGAAGTTGCCGTCGTCGCGCCATCCGATGTCGGCGATATCGATCAGGGTGGTGGCAAGGCCGGCCTGCGCGGCAGTATCCCGGAGATAGGCCAGCGTGCCGGCATCTTCGGCATTTTCGAGCGTGCCGGTGAGGTGCAACGGATGTCCCTTGCCGAGTGTTTTCCAGGCTTCGATCAGGTGCTCGTGGATCGAATTGAACTGGTCGGCACGGACGGGGGTGATGCGCCGTTCGATCGCCTGTTCCAGCCAGGTCCATTGAAACACCGCCGCCTCGAAGATCGAGGTCGGTGTATCCGCATTATATTCCAGCAGCTTTGCCGGCCCGCGCCCGTCGAAGGCGAGGTCGAGCCGGCCATAGAGGCTGCCCTCGTCATTGTGCCAGCTTGTCGAGATCAGCGGCCAGAACGTTTCAGGTATTTTCAGCCGGCGCAGCGTGCGTTCATCGTCGACCGCGCGGCCGACGAGTTCGAGGCACATGGCGTCGATTTCACCGGTGGGGCGTTCGATCTCGCGCTCGATCTCGTCGAGCGTGAAGGCATAATAAGCGCGCTCGTCCCAATAGCGCTCGCCGTCGATGGTGTGAAAGTCGAACCCGGTCTGCGCGGCGGTCAGGCGCAAGTCGTCACGCTCGGGGCAGGTGATACGCTGCATCGACGCTAGCTGCCGCCGGAAAAATGCGACGTGAACGCGTGCGCGAAACCGCCAAAGCCGCCGCGCGTGACATGGCCCGAGCCGAAATCGGACGGCGTGCTCGATGACGCGTGGTTCGACGAGGAACCGGCGCTGTAAACACCGCTGCGCGACGACGCGTAGCCGTGGCCGCCGCTCGATGAAGATCCGCGCGGCTGGCATTCGCTGCTGGCTGGCAGCCCCGAGGGGGCTGCCATTCCCGGCCGGTTCGGTTGGCAGTTTTCGCTCGGCATCAGCGCATAGGCGCCGCCGCCGACCGCCAGCGTACCCATCAGCAGCAGCGCCACCTGGCCGCGTTTTACGGGCTGCGGCGGCCGGATCGCCACCGGCTTGCGCGTGCCAAAGTCGCTGGCTGGTTTTTCCGCCATCTCAGTAAATCATCGAAGCGGCGTTGAGCGCGCCGGCGGCGAGTGAGGCGAGGCCAAGCCAGATCGCGGGCGCGAGTTCGCCGCCGGCGATCCGCCCCGACAGGTTCGGGACGGGTATCTTGACGATGAAATAGACGGAGATCTGGACGATCAGCGCGATCGCGCTCCAGATCAGGCAATCCCAGACATTGGCGGAATGCGCGATGGCGCTGACCACCGGCAACACGAAACCGAGCAGGCTGAGGCCCAGCGCGATCGCGGCCGACGGCACATTGTCACGGATCAGCTGGAATTCATCGTGATGCGTGACGCGGGTATAGACGAAGAGGAAGGCGACCACGGCGACCAGGCCCGTGCAGAAATAAACCAGAAACGCCGGCAGGCCGGCGAGCGATTGCAGAATCATCCAGGGCGCCCTTGTTCGTCCGATCGCAGGGTTGCACGATTGGTTGGTCGCCGCAGGCGGGGCGGCCGTTCAATCAACAGACAAAAACCCGGTCATTTGGCGGATCCAGGTCGGCAGCCCGGAGTCTGCCTCTCGCGTGCCCGAGATCGGGCAGCCGCCCCGCCCAAAACACCCTTCCACGGGCGCGCCCCATGCCCTAAGAGCAGCGCAACAATTCCCCTCTCCCCCAGATAAAAATGATCCGTCTCGACAATATCTCCAAACAGAACGGCCACCAGATCCTGTTCATCGAGGCCTCCGCGGCACTCCAGAGGGGCGAGAAGGTCGGCCTCGTCGGTCCCAACGGGTCCGGCAAGACCACGCTGTTCCGGATGATCACCGGCCAGGAGGCGCCCGACGAGGGCCAAATGGCGGTCGATCGCGGCGTCACCATCGGCTATTTCAGCCAGGACGTCGGCGAAATGGCGGGCCGCAGCGCCGTGGTGGAGGTGATGGACGGCGCCGGCCCGGTCAGCAGCGTCGCGGCCGAGCTGAAGGAGTTGGAGACCGCGATGGGCGATCCCGACCGGGCCGACGAGATGGACGAGATCATCGAGCGCTACGGCGAGGTGCAGGGCCGCTTCGAGGAACTGGACGGCTACGCGCTGGAGGGGCGGGCGCGCGAGGTGCTTGCCGGCTTGAGCTTTACCCAGGAGATGATGGAGGGCGATGTCGGCGCGCTGTCGGGTGGCTGGAAGATGCGCGTCGCGCTGGCGCGGATTCTTCTGATGCGCCCCGACGCCATGCTGCTGGACGAGCCGAGCAACCATCTCGATCTCGAAAGCCTGATCTGGCTGGAGCAGTTTTTGCGCGGCTACGAGGGCCTGTTGCTGATGACTTCGCATGACCGCGAATTCATGAACCGCATCGTCAACAAGATCGTCGAGATCGATGGCGGATCGCTGACGAGCTATTCGGGCGACTATGAATTTTACGAGCAGCAGCGCGCCCTCGGTGAGAAGCAGCAGCAGGCCCAGTTCGAGCGCCAGCAGGCGATGCTCGCCAAGGAAATCAATTTCATCGAGCGCTTCAAGGCGCGCGCCTCGCACGCGGCGCAGGTGCAGAGCCGGGTCAAGAAGCTGGAGAAGATCGAGCGGGTGGAGCCGCCGCGGCGGCGCCAGACGGTGCAGTTCGATTTCCTGCCGGCGCCGCGTTCGGGCGAAGACGTGGTCAGCCTGAAGAAGGTGCAGAAGGGCTATGGCAGCCGCAACATCTATGACGGGCTGGATTTTCAGGTGCGCCGCCGGGAGCGCTGGTGCGTGATGGGGATCAACGGCGCCGGCAAGTCGACGCTGCTCAAGCTGGTGGCGGGTTCCACGGCGCCCGATGACGGCACGGTGGCGGTCGGCGGCAGCGTCAAGATGGGCTACTTCGCCCAGCACGCCATGGACCTTCTGGACGGCGAGCGCACGGTGTTCGAGTGGCTGGAAGATTCGTTTCCGCAGGCCGGGCAGGGCTCGTTGCGCGCGCTGGCCGGCTGTTTCGGCTTCTCCGGCGACGACGTCGAGAAGAAATGCCGGGTACTGTCGGGCGGCGAGAAGGCGCGGCTGGTGATGGCGCAGATGCTGTTCGACCCGCCGAACTTCCTGGTGCTCGACGAGCCCACCAACCATCTGGACATGGCGACCAAGGAGATGCTGATCAACGCGCTGTCCGAGTTCGAGGGCACCATGCTGTTCGTGTCGCACGACCGGCATTTTCTGGCTGCCTTGTCCAACCGGGTGCTGGAACTGACGCCGGACGGCATTCACCAGTATGGCGGCGGCTACACCGAATATGTCGCGCGCACCGGCCAGGAAGCGCCGGGCTTGCGCAGCTGAGCTTGCGCAAGCCATCGGTCAGCGGACGTCGCAGGCCGATCGCACTCCGAAGCGTTCCGGCCGTACGACGAAAACGTCGGCGATCGTCACGAAGCCGATGCGGTCGCTGATGCGGCCGAGCACGGCATCGATCACCGCGTCGGCCTGCGAGGGATCGACGATGCAGAAGATCATGACCATGTTGGCGGTGTTGCTGAGCTGACCTTCCGAGCTCCAAGCATTGACGATGCCCCGGCCCTCCAGGATTGGCAGCACGGAATAGCCCGGCACCCCCGCTGTATCGAGCAGGTGGGCAACGGTCCGTGTCAGCGGGGCCTCGACGACGATGTCGATGCGTTTCTTCAGATGGTATGTTGTCATCCGTGTCATCCGTTCCGGCGTTGCTGATTTATGGCGCAATCCAGCTGGCGAGCGCGATATACAAGGGAATGCCGAGCAGCAGGTTGAAGGGAAAGGTCACGCCGAGCGACAGCGTCAGCGCCAGCGCGGGATTGGCGGCGGGCAGCGCGAGCCGCATCGCCGCCGGCACCGCGATGTAGGAGGCCGAAGCCGCCAGCGTGATCAGCACGGCGGCGCTTCCGGCCGACATGCCGATCAGTGTCGCGGCGACGGCGGCCATGCTGGCGCCGATCAGAGGCATCACCACCGCGAAGGAAGTCACTGCAAACGTCAGATGCCGCCAGCCTTGCCTGAGGCCGCGCCCGGCGACCAGCCCCATGTCGAGCAGAAACAGGCAGAGGAAACCCGCGAATGGATCGAGAATGAAGGGCTTGAGCGATGCCATGCCGCGCTCGCCCGTGATCGCGCCGATCGCGAACGATCCGAGCAGAATGAAGATCGAACCGTTGAAGGCGACTTCGCGAACGAATTCGCGTCCGCCGTTGTCCGCTGCGTCGCCGCGACTGCGGTTGGCGATCAGCAATGCCGCGAATATCGCCGGCGTTTCCATCGCAGCCGCGACGGCGACGAGATAGCCGTCATAGGGGATGGACAACTGACCGAGGACGCCGGTCACGGCGACGAAGGTCACCGCCGAGATCGAGCCGTAATGGCCGGCGATCGCCGCCGCGTCAACTGATCGAAGTTTGGTCGCGGCCCGCAGGATGGCGTAAGCGATAAAGGGGGTTCCGAATGAGAGCGCGACCCCGGCTGCGATGGCCAGCAACAGCGGAGCCGTCAAGCCATGGTGGTTGACTTCGGCGCCGCCGCGAAAGCCGATCGAGAGCAACAGATAAAGCGCGAGAAACTTGGCGACAGCCTCGGGAATCGCGAGGTCAGACCGTGCCCATGAAGCCAGTAGCCCGAGGATAAAGAAAAGCACCGTCGGCGACAGCAGATTTTGCAGGCCCATACTCAGCATAAAATCCATCCGGTTTTTGCCAGCGGTTCCGCCGGGGCGCTGGGTTTGGCCGGTCCTACGGCCTTTTCAGGCCTTTCGGAAATTGATAATGGTTAGCTCTATGATCATAAATAATGATGATGAAAGGGCGGCATGCCCAAGGCGCTGACCAATCTCGATCTCGACCTCGTCAGGACGTTCGTGACCATTGCCGGGACCCGCAATTTTACCCGGGCCGCCGAGATCATGCGGCGACAGCAGTCGACGATTTCGCTGCAGATGCAGCGGCTCGAAACCGCGCTTGACCAGAAGCTGATCGAACGAACCCCGCGCTCGGTCAGATTGACGTCCGAGGGCGAAACCTTCCTCGGTTACGCGCGGCGTCTGCTCGACCTCAACGATGAGGTGGTTGCGCGGGTCAACGAGCCGCAGATGCAGGGCATTGTACGGATCGGTACGCCCGAGGACTTCGCTACCCGCCATCTCCCCGAAGTGCTGGCGCGCTTTACCCAGGCCTATCCGGCCGTGGCGCTCGAAGTGACCTGCGATCTGACCCTGAACCTGCTCGAGCGCTTTCGCAAAGACGCCTTCGATCTGGCGCTGATCAAGCGCGAGCGGGCCACGTCGGAGCTGGGCGGCATCAGGGTCTGGCGCGAACCGCTGGTCTGGGTCACCGCCGATCGCGATTTCTGGTCGGTCAAAGGGCCGCTGCCTCTGGTGGTTTCACCGAGGCCCTGCGTCTATCGCAAGCGCGCGACCGAGGCGTTGGACAAGGCTCATCGTGCCTGGCGAATTGCCTACACCTGTGGATCGCTGGCGGGATCGCTGGCAGCCGTCAAAGCCGGCCTCGGCATCACGGTGTTGCCGAAGGGCATGGTTCCGACCGGCCTGCACGTGATCGATGGCCGGCCGCTGCCGGATCTGAAGGACACCGAAATTGCGCTGCTGCATCGGGAGCGGCTGTCCATTCCCGCGCGCCGCCTGATGGAGCATGTGATAAAATCTCTGGGATGAATCCCATTTAGCCACGAGGCCCGATGACGGTACGGTCACCGTCGGCGGCAGCGTCAAGATGGGCCACTTCACCCGGCACGCCAGAAGCCTCGGCTGCTGATGGCGCAGATGCTGTTCGAACCGGCGAACTTGCTGGTGCCGGACGAGCCCACTGACCATCTGGACCTGGCGAACCAGGAGATGCTGATCAAGGCGTTGTCCGAATTCGAGGGCACCATGCTATTCGTGTCACACGATCGGCATTTTCTGGCTGCATTGTCCAACCGTGTGCTGGAACTGACGCCGGAGGGCCCTTCCGATGCAGCAGCCCTGTTTTAACTGTCATGCACATGCGATCTGGCGTCCGGCGGCAACTGGTGGTTTATAGCAGTTGGATGCGGTCGACAGACCACGTCCCTCAAGGGCTGCGGGTTCAGGGGCACAGGAGATGGAGAGACGCCTATCTGCAATCGTCTGCGCTGACGTCGCAGGTTACTCGCGGATGATGGGCGCCGACGAGGCCGGTACCCACGCCGCGTTCAAGGCGCATCGAAGCGCGGTCTATCCGGTCATTCTCAATCATGGCGGCCGGCTGGTGAAGAACACCGGCGACGGTTTCCTGCTGGAATATCCGAGCGTCGTGGGCGCGATCGAGTCGGCGATCGGGATGCAGGCGCTGATGGCGGAACGCAACGACCAGCTGCCCGCCGATCGGGTCATGCAATTCCGTCTCGGCGTCCACATGGGCGATGTGATGGCGGACGAGGACGAGGTGTTCGGGGACGGGGTGAACATCGCCGTCCGCCTCGAAGCGATCGCCGCCCCCGGCGGCGTCGCCGTCTCCGCCAAAGCCTATGATGAGGCCAGCAAGCACCTCAGCGCCCCCCTGGTCGACGCCGGCGTTCACCGGTTCAAGAACATCGCCGAGCCGGTCCATGTCTGGACCTGGCAACCGGCCAGGTCCGAGAGCTCCGGCCGGGAGGCCATGAGCGCATCGAACCTGCCGGCCCAGCACCGAACCGCGATCGTCGGCGTGCTGCCGTTTGCCAATCTCAGCGACAGTGCCGACGAGTATTTTTCCGACGGACTGACCGAAGACCTGATCCACGCGCTGTCGCTGCAATCTTTCTTTCGGGTGCTGAGCCGGAACCCGACCTTCGCGTTCAAGGGCAAGAACGTGAGTACGCGGCTGATCGCACGCGAAATCGACGCCACCTATCTGATCCAGGGGTCGGTACGACGTGCCGGAGCCAAGATTCGCGTCACCGCCGAACTGATCGCTCCGGAGAACGGCGAACAATTGTGGGCCGGCCGGTACGACAGGGACATCGGCGACCTGTTCGCGATGCAGGATGAGATCACCACCAATTTGTGCGCGGCATTGGCGACGGAGATCTATCGCGCCGAGGCTTCCGCGCCGGCACGGTCGTCGACCGACCTGACCGCGTGGGACCGGTTCCTGCGGGGGCTTTCGCACTATTACAAGCCGACCAAGGCGGACTACGAAGCCTCGATCGATTTGTTCAGGGAGGCCATCGCGCTCGATCCGGCGCTGTCCATCGCACGCGCCTATCTCGCGACCATTATGGTGCAGGGCGTGCAGTTCGGATGGATCAAGAGCACGCGCGAATTATGGAGCGAGGCGATGAGTCTCGCGGAAAGCAGCGTTCGGCTCGATCCCCGCTCGTCCTTTGCCTACTCGATTCTGGCCTATGTGCAGGCGATGGAAGGCCTTCACGATGCCGCCATGGAGGCCGCGCGAAGGGCGGTCGAACTGAACCCCTACGACATGGGCGCGCGCGGCGTGCTTGGAATATGTCACATGGTGATCGGCGAGCACCGCCAGGCCATCGAGCTGTTCTCGGAAGCGGTGCAGCGTGGCAACAGCGACCCCAGATATCAATGGCCGGCCCTGAACGCGTTCAGCCACTTTTTGCTCCAGCGTTATGACGCGTCGCTGTCCTGGGCGCGCGAAGCCCTGTACTTGAATCCCAATCATCTCCAGGTGCTTTGCGTCCGTGCGGCGGCCCTTGCGCAACTGGGCCGGGCCGAGGAAGCGGCAAAGGCGGTCGAAGTCCTGCTGAACAGCTTTCCCGGCCTTACTGTCGAGCGGCATTTGAGTAATTTCCGCTGGAAGAGCCCGGCCGACACCGCCCATTATCGTGACGGACTTTTGAAGGCCGGCGTTCCCTTGCGCAATCTGACCGTCGTCGGGTCAGGCTCAAAGCTGGCGGCGAATCCGTAAGGCCGGCTTGGAGGTTGTGGGCAGGCGTTCGGCGGGACGCGGATGCGGTCGATAGCCGCGATCTGGCTGGGGCCGGACCCGAAAAATGGCCCAATGCCCGCCGGGGCGGCCCCGTGCCGCCGGTCTCCAGTTGACAGAGGTTCGAATTCCGCCAAAACTCCCCTGCAGCCTAAGGTAGCGGTCCGCAAATAAATTCGCCTTTTCAAATTGCGGCGAGTCAGTTTCATATTTTATCCGTCGGTACTTTTCAGGGTTTCGGCATTTTTCAGGATTCATCTCCATGGCAGACGACAGCAACAATAAAGTCGAGAGCGGCGCGTCGGCGCCGGGTCCCGCGGTTTCGCCCAATAATCCCTGTCCCTTCCTGCGCGCGGTAGTGTCGGAGGGGTTCGTCGGTGGCCACGTCGTGCCGATTCCGGAGCTCTGCAAGATCGTCGAGGCCGCCAGCGGCACGACCGGCCTGCAGAAAAAACTGGTCGGCCTGAAGACCTACCCGGTCGCCCTGATCGCCAATGGCCTCAACCCCTTGCGCCTGTTGAAAAGCTGGTGGTCCGGCGCGCAGCTCGATGCGCTGCGCAATGGTCCGCTGGACAAGCACGGCGTCGGCTCGCGCATCCTGGATGCCACCGCCGAGGTGCATGAGAACGAAATCGCGCGCCTCGCCGAGTTCGGCAGCGACTGGCCGGATCCGTGCGGCGGCATGGAGCGCGGGCTGACCAGCAGCCAGATCAAGACCTACATGGACGCCAATTTCGAGCGCGCCAAGGGCAACAGGCGCTGGTACGACCGGCTGCTGATGAACGGCGAATGGCCGGTCCTGCTGGATATCATGGGCATGGGCAAGGGCGAAGGCGACAAGCGCTATCTCAGCGTGGCCGAGGTCAGGACACTGGTGGTCGACCGGCGACTGCCCGACCGCATCAACGCGCGGCTGGCGGCGCAGGCCAATGCGCCGGCGCCCGGCCCGCTGCGCAAGGTCCTCAAAGTCGCGGTGTGGCTGGTTGCGCTGGCCGTCGCGGCGATCGTGGCGATTGCCGAATTCCCCAACCAGGTCGGCAAGCTCATTCCGCCGCTGGCGCAAGTGCTGCCACCGCCGCTGCCGAAACTCGCGCCGGTGAAATCCGCGCACTGGCTCGACCAGAACTGGTCGACCGAGGACCGCCACTGGTTTCACCATGCGAGCCAGGGCACCGCGACATTCCCGGTGCCCTACGCCTGGTTCATGGCGCTGGAGCAGTCGGGCCTTCATTTGTTCACCCGGCCCGGAATGCTGGCGGATCCGCGTTATCTCGAACGGTTCGGTTTCATTCCGAGTCCGAAAACCGTTCGCGCTGACGCGGAGACCCTTGCCCGCTACGGTTATGTCAACACCCCCGGCGTCAAGACCATGCCCGCTCCGGAGACCGTGGCCGGCCTGAAGCCGACGCCGGTTGATAATTTCGATGGCCTGCCGGTCGGGTTCGCGCGCATGACCGGCGTGGTCAATCCCGGCAGCGGTGCGCCGGGCTCCGACAGGATCGGGCTGACCTGCGCGGCCTGTCACACCGGAAGCCTCCGCTACAAGGAGGTCAGCCTGCGCTTCGACGGCGGCGCGGCCATGCTGGAGCTGCGCAAGCTCGAGCTGGCGACCGGTCTTTCGGTGTTTTACACCTTGTATGTGCCCGGCCGGTTCGACCGCTTCGCAACGCGCGTGCTCGGCGCCGAGGCCGGCAAGGAAGAGCGCGGCAAGCTGAAGGAAGGTCTCAAGCAGGTCGCCGGTTTCCTGAAAGCCCAGATCGAAATTGACGCGAAGAGGGCAAAGGCGACGGGTCTGAAAGATACCGACGAGGGATACGGCCGGCTCGACGCCTTGAACCGGATCGGCAATCAGGTTTTCTACACCGATCTCGTGGCCGGCGGTCTTTCCGGGTTCGAAAACAACTGGCACGCCAATAATGCCCCCGTCAGTTACCCGCCGGTCTGGACCGTGCCATGGTTCTGGTGGGCGCAGTACGACGCGTCGATCGAACAGCCCCTGATCCGCAACGCCGGCGAGGCGCTTGGGGTTTTCGCGCTGGTCAATCTGTCGCCCGACCATCCGCCGGAGAAGCTGTTCAGTTCGTCCGTCGCCCTGGAAAATCTGGTGCGCATCGAAGCGATGTTGCGCGGCCCGGATCCGTTCGGCCGAAATCCAAAGAATTTCAGCGGGCTCACCTCGCCGAAATGGCCGGCGCATTTATTTCCCAACGATGAGGCATGGAAACTCAAGCCGGAGCGCGTCGCCAAGGGTCGCGCGCTTTACGCCGCTATCTGCGCCGAGTGTCACCTCGGACCGGTCAGCGATCCCGCGTTCGACAGCCAGTTCCCGGACAAGAGTTTCTGGTCTGACAAGCGCTGGAAACAGGATCCGAACGGCGGCTGGGTGCTGGATGAGGTCCAGAAGCAGGTCGCGCATATGGGAACGGATCCCGCACAGGCCAACGTGCTGCAGACAAGACAGGTTGAAATTCCAGGCTTCCTCGACCTGCAGCCGGCGCGCGATCTCGGCGAGCGCTGGAACTGCAAGAATCTGCCGACCTACTCCTCGACCAGCATGCCGTTCTCGATCGCGCTGATGATCGTCGTCGACAAGGTCAGCCAGAAATGGATCAAGGACAACAACATCAAGGAGCCCGCGATCAAGGAACTCTGGGGCGAACGCAGCAACTGTCCCAACCCCGAGGCGTCGCCGGAGAAGCCGCTCTATCGCGCGCGGCCGCTGAACGGCGTCTGGGCGACGGCGCCCTACATTCACAACGGTTCGGTGCCCTCGCTGTACTGGATGCTGAAACCTGCGGCCGAGCGTCCGAAGCAGTTCTGCCTCGGCGCGCGGGATTTCGATCCCAGGGACGTCGGCTTCCAGGTGCCCGCCGGCGGCGACACATCCTGCAACACCGGCGAGACCATGTTCCGGATGACCGGAAGCGACGGCAAGGATATCCACGGCAACAGCGTGATGGGGCATTCGCTGGAGGCCGATAAAGGACAGGGCATGAAGACCTACAAGAACGGCGTAATCGGCCGTACCCTGACCGACGACGAGCGGTACGATCTGATCGAGTATCTGAAGACGCTGTGAGCGAAAGGGGGCCGCCGCCTCGGTTCGTGCGGCCTTCCCTCGATGTTCATATCTGGCCGACCGCCGTCACCGGGCGATCAGGTCGCGCGACATCATCATGGCTGCACGCCCATCCCGCGCTGACGGCGATGTCCGAGCCGGATATTGAGAGCGTCAACAAGGGCTCGGGCGCCAGCCATCAGAGCAGTTCGGCAAATCCCGATGCGAGCCAGTCCGCGGAAGACGGTTTTGCCGGCGGAATCGCCGACATGCTCAACAAGCGGGTGCTTGACGGCAAGATTGCCGATCTCGTCATTATCGCCGCGCCGCGCACCCTGGGCGAGCTTCGCAAGAGCTACCACAAGAAGCTGTCTGAAGTGCTTCGCGGCGAAATCTCAAAGGATCTCACCGGTCACGGATTGCACGACATCGAAAAGGCGATCGCCGCCGCGTAGCCGGGCGCAGCCATCCCCACAAACAAAAACCCCGCCTCGCGGCGGGGTCCAGTCTGGGAGGCGAGAGCTGGTCAAGCCCTCTGGTAAAACCCAATGATCAGGCGGGGATGCGCTCTTCGACCTCGTGCGGCTCGCGCAGCACGTAGCCGCGGCCCCAGACGGTCTCGATGAAGTTGCGGCCTTCGCTGGCGTTGGCGAGCTTCTTGCGCAGCTTGCAGATGAAGACGTCGATGATCTTCAGTTCAGGCTCGTCCATGCCGCCGTAGAGATGGTTGAGGAACATTTCCTTGGTGAGGGTGGTGCCCTTGCGGAGCGAGAGCAGCTCCAGCATCTGGTATTCCTTGCCGGTCAGATGCACGCGCTGGCCGCCGACTTCCACCGTCTTGGTGTCGAGATTGACCACGAGGTCGCCGGTCTGGATCACCGACTGGGCGTGGCCCTTGGAACGGCGCACGATCGCATGGATGCGGGCGACCAGTTCGTCCTTGTGGAACGGCTTGGTCATGTAGTCGTCGGCGCCGACGCCGAGGCCCTTGACCTTGTCCTCGATGCCGGCGAGGCCGGAGAGGATCAGAATGGGGGTTTTGATCTTGGAGACCCGAAGCTGCTTCAGCACGTCGTAACCGGACATGTCGGGCAGGTTGAGGTCGAGCAGGATGATGTCGTAGTCGTATAGTTTGCCGAGATCGACGCCTTCCTCCCCGAGATCCGTCGTATAGACGTTGAAGCTCTCGGATTTGAGCATCAGTTCGATCGACTGCGCAACGGCGCTATCATCTTCT
>JBBQUA010000121.1:0-15503 GCA_038212905.1 Hyphomicrobiales bacterium | reverse complement strand
GGCGCGTAGACAAAAATCGGCACGCTGAACGCGAGGCAGATCCAGAAGCGGTTGCGCATGTCGCGCACCATGGCCGGCAGATCCTTGCCCCCGCCATGACCCATCTCATGCGCCATATCCGCTGACTTGGCCGGCTTCCCGTCAGGTGCCGCGTGTCCCTTGTGAGCGGCCGCCGCAGGCGCTGCCGCGGGCGCAAGAGCGGAGGCCGGCGAGGCCGGGGAAGGTTTCGGGGCAGGAGGTTCAGGAGTGGCGGGCGGCGCGCCCGGTGCTGCGTGGCCTTCGTGCCCGTCGCCCGCAGACGCGGCGGCTGGCGCGGCGGCCGCGAACCCGCGTTGGCGCACGGCCGACTTGATATCGGCGACCTCGAGCCGGGTTTCGTCGTAGCGCGTAGTCGCCTTGCCCGCGGCGAAATTCACCGTGACGCTTTCGACGCCCGGCACCTCGCCAATTCGCTTTTCCACTTCTTCCACGCTCCATACCGACAGCATGTCGTGGACTTCGATAACGCTCGTTTTCATCGCGACTCCATAGCCGATTCTTCAAACAACTCCACTGCAGCGACACTGCGTCGCCACGTGAAGTGTTCGTATATCCCCGTCCATACCAGACCGAATGAAAATCCAAACACGAGCTCTTCCAGAGGCAAGCCATAGATGACTACGCCGCTTAGCGCCTTCAGATTCCAGACCTGCTCGATATAGCCCGGCGCCGACCACTTCAACCCCAGTAGGAAGATCGTGTAGATGGCGAGAAACAAGACTCCGCCCACCAGCGTATTGGCCTTTAGGTCGGGCCGGCACAAGACTGCGGCGATCGCCCCCAGCACCATGGCCGCGATAGCTGCATAAATTGGATTCCAGGGCAGGAAATACAAAACAGGAAACAGGGTGAACGGCGTCGCGAGCGCCCAGCGATGCAGGCCGTGCCGGGCATGACGGCGTTCCTGCCGATCAACTGGCTCGAGGCGGCTGCGCGTCAGGCTGTTGTAGAGAACGGTGCCGATGCCGCCGATCGCGAAGCTGAAGATGATGCTTTCGATGTCGAAACCGGTTCTTTGCGCCAGCTCGAACAGGCTCGGCGGGTTCCAGTACTGAGGCACGAAAAACGGCTCGGTCAGTCCGAACAACGCCATGAAAATGCTTCCCCACCACATTGCCTTTCTCTGCCATTGATCGGAAAACAGATACAAAGTGATCCATGGCAGCAGAAAGGCACACGACCATATCAACCAAACGTAGTGGTACTGCATGGTCAGGGTCGCCTCGGCATCAGTCCAAACGTTGCATTTCAGACTAGGTTCCTTTTGGCATCATCTTGTGTTTGCCGCGGCGCTGTGTATCGCCAGGCCCTTCTGCCTGAACCATTTCACATACCGCCGCGGGTGTCGACGCACCGGCTCGCCAGAACCATCCAACCGGGAGAAAGCGATCTGTCTGGCATACGATTTCATCCGTCGGTCGAAAGGACACTGCCAAACCGGATTCCACCTGCATTACTTCGTCCGGAAGCGGCTGGAACTCGCCCGTTCGCTCGTCATGCATATGCGGCATGCAGACGCCGAGGTTGTATTCAGACAGCCTGCGAAGCATTTCCTGGACTTCCGGAAGATGGATTGCGTCCTGGGCAGTTTTCAGCGTTTGGGGCAAGCCATCGGCGTTTCCTTGTGAAACATTCGCTAACATCATGATCGACTCCTACTTGGATGTGGTTGCTTCATTGGTTTTGTCTTGCTGTTTGTCGCCAGCAGCGGGCGCGGTCGCAGAGGCTTCCGGGGCTGATTTCGACGCAGCGGGCATGGGCATGGGCGCGGGTGCGGCGGCCGGGGAAGGCTTCTGTGCAGAGGGTGCAGGAGTCGCGGGCGGCGCGCCCGGTGCCACGTGGCTTTCGTGCCCGCGGCCCGCTGAATCGGCGGCAGGCGCGGCGGGCTCATACCCGCGTTGGCGCACGGCCGACTTGATATCGGCGACCTCGAGCCGGGTTTCGTCGTAGCGCACGGTGGCGCTTCCGGCAGCGAAATTCACCGTAACACTTTCGACACCCGGCACATCGCCAATTCGCTTTTCGGTTTCATCCACATTCCATACAGAGAGCATGTCGTTCACTTCAATAACGCTCGTTTTCATCTTGTCTCCTTCGTCGGTTTAATCTTCAAGATGTGTTGCTACATCTCCGATCACTCTGCGACCTGGTCGTTTTACTGATTCGCGCCCGCTTGACACACATGCTTTGGAAGCGATTCGCCGCTGCAGTGATAGCCGCACTCATGGATTCTGAGCTTGAATTCCTTGAGGCCGATGACCTTCTCGTCATAGACCACGGTCGCGCTACCGCCGACGTAGTTGACTTCTGCCTTCTCGATTCCCGGCAGTTTCATTAGCTGTTTCTCGACACCCCGCGCGCTCAGCGCTGAGAGCATCCCGCCTACTTCAATAATGCTGGTTTTCATTGCTGCCCCCGATTAATTTCTGAGAAGGTCGTGTGATGTCCACGGCTACCTTGCAAGCTGGCCGCTTTCGAGATTTAAGGCATCGTAGGCAAATACGATCTGCGGGTCCGGCCGGATCCGTCGCTCATCCTTGTCCGCGTAGTGAAGCCGGCTGAGCACGTCCCCGATGATATTGAGCCGCGCCAGGCGCTTGTCGTCGGCGCGCACCACCGTCCACGGCGCAATCGGGTTGTGCGTGCGCGCGAGCATCTCGTTGCGAGCCAGGCTGTACTCCCTCTCTCCTTGTGGGTTTTTTCGCGCACGCTGGCGCGCGCCCGCTCGTTTTGGTTTTGTCGGCTTTCTTGCCCATGGTTATTGGGTCGCCCAAGTCTTGTGAAAGACGTTGTAAACAGGTACGTACACGAGCCCCGCGTACGCGCCGTACAGAAAACTCTCAACCAGGCCGATGCCGAAACCGCGCCAACTGTACGGCTCGAATCCCGGCAGGACTTGCTGGAGAAATGCCGACATATGAATACTCGCCGGCGTTACCAAGCCATACACGACACACAACACAAACGACAAGGTGGTCCATGTGGCCAATGACCACGTCACGACTTTAATATTCAACATTTCATTGCCTCCATTCTCAAAACCCGCGTTCCAAGGTTCAATGTTGATGACCCGAATGCGGCTCCGAGGCGCCTTGCTTGCCGTCCTTGCCTGCCGGCTGTTTCTCGTCGCGACTGCCACCGCCATGACCGCCATGGCCGCCGTGGCCGAACATATGCATCGCGATGAAGCCGACGCCGAACAGTACCCAAACCCAGTTTTGCGAAAGCCAATCCATGATTGCTCCGTCAAAAGAAATTGACGCAATTCAGCGGTACACGACCACCGGTATCTTCGAGTACGAGAGTACTTTCTGGGTGACGCTGCCCATAATCAGCCTGGACAGTCCACGGCGGCCATGCGAGGCCATGAAGATTACGTCGCACCTTTTCTTCTTCGCCGTTTTGACGATCCCGTCATAGGGGGTATAGGATTTCTCCACCACCAAAGCGAAGCGGACGCCGGCCGCTTTGGCCAACTTGCCGATCGCATCGACATGTTTTTGCGCCGCCTTGAGCGCCTGCTCTTCGAGCCTGTCGATCGTTTTCTGGTCCATCACGTAACCCTCGGCGTAGATCATCTGGACCTCTTCGATCGCGCTATAGGCGGTCACCTTGGCGCCGAGTTTGATTGCGAGCGCAATACCTGCCTTGACGGCCTTGCCGGCCACCGGCGAACCGTCGGTGGGAATCAGAAAGTGCTCGAACATGATGACTCCTTGACAGGCAAAACGCTGGTTACAACCGGGTTATCTCGTCCAACCAATATCGCTAACGGCTATTTCGTCTTCGAATTTGCCGGCGAGTCGCGCATCATTTCGTCCATTTGCTTGCGCATTGACCCCATCTGCTTCTGATATTCAGGCTCCCTCATCGCTGGACGACTCTGCAAAAACGACATGCGGTTCATCAGTATCGACATGCGCTTCATCCGTCCAGACATCAGTTTATTTTGATCCGGCGCGAGCTCGCCGTGCGCCATCTGCTCCGACATCCCGCTCATTTCGCGTGACATGTCTTTCATCATTTCAAATTGTCTTTGGTGATGCTCGCTGATGCTCGGCCAGCCCGGTGTCGTTGGGGACTGCGCGCCCGCCGGCACTTGCGCAAGAAAGCCCACGCCAATCGCGAGGATTGCCTTTGAAATCGCTGATCTCATGCTCACGTTGAATCTCCTTTACGGTTTCAGTCGCCTCGCGAGCACCTTCGTGCGGCACTCCACATGCTTAGGGTAGATATCTGGACGCGGATTATCCGTTCGCTTCCGAACGAAGGGCGGATTTTCATCGGTCACGAGGGACTGTGGGAGACGACAAAGCCGGCCTCTTGAGGCATGGGCAAGCACTACACGCCTCCCATCGCACCGAGCATGAGAGGAGGCATGACAAAGGTGTGGTCTTCGATCCGACGCACGCCGGAGACACTTTCTGCCGCTACGCGCAGCGCCTGTTTGTCGACGTCCGATTTGAGGCCACCCCACAGATGCAATACGCCGCCCGAGGCTGATACGTTGAGATAGACGGCATCCAGCCCGGATTCGTCCATCGCCTTCAGCATCTCTTCGCGCAACGAACGATCGGTGCTCGAGGCAGATCGGCTCGCAGGCGGCGCGATCGCGATCTGGCGAACGAGATCCGCTCTGCTGACGATGCCGACGAGCTCGTCCGCCCGTATCACCGGAACCCGCTTGATGCGATGTTTCTCGAGTAGTAAGGCGATCTCCTCGATCGGGGTCGCCTCCGTGACCGAAATGACCGGACTCGTCATCACGTCGCGGACATGCGACGCGTGCGACTTCACATAGTCTTCAGCATCGCTTTTGCCGGGAAACGCGAGCAGCCTCAGCCACCACGAGCGAGCACGCTCGGTGCCGATCTCAACCCTGCGCACGAGATCGCCTTCGCTGATGATCCCGATCACGCGCTTTTGGCGATCCACGACCGGAAGCGCGCTGATGCCGCGCCGGAACATGAGCTTCGCCGCCTCCTGGACCGTGGCGTCCGGCCCGACCGTTGCCGCCCACGTCGTCATCACGTCACTTGCTTGCATGGTTTTCCTTTTGGCTGTTGATTGAGCGCGGGAAAAATCTCTTCGATCGCCTGCACCGAGGAACGTCAGCTGGCCCGCATCGCTTCCGCCACCGCTTTGGGCTCCCGAGGTCACTTCTTGCCCATGCCTTTCATGTCCATTGCCTTCATGTCCATGCCCTGCATCATCATGTGATGCTCATCTGTCATCTGCCCCATCATCTGTTGCATGAGGCTCATGTGCTCGTCCATCCATTCGCGCGTCTGCTCGGGCTTCATGCCGTCGCGCGGCTTCGCCTTCTGCATCTGCGCCATCATGTCTTGCATCATCTTCATATGCTCCTGCATCATCTTCTGGCGCTTGGGCCCTTGCGCGGCCTGGGCGGCCGCGAGCTTTTTCTTGGCATCCATGGCGCGCTGGATCATCTGCTTCTGTGCTTCATCCGGCGCGCTCCTGGCGGTGAGCGGTAATGAAAGGGCCAGTCCCGCGAGAATCGCCATCAGTTTCTTGTTCATACCAATTTCCTTTCAGGGCTGAGTAACGGTCTTCGAAGAGCGGAGCTTCGGAATGAAAGCCGGCACGGCGTCCTTGTAGCGCCGGTACTCGTCGCCGAACTGCGCGACCATCTCCGCCTCCTCCCGCTTGCCGAGCAGGGCGTACATGACGACGAGAATCGGATACATGACGAGCGTGACAAGCGTCGGCCACTGCAACAGGAAGCCGGTCATGATCAGCACGAAGCCGATGTACTGCGGATGGCGCACGCGCGCGTAGGCACCGCTGGTCGCCAACCGATGCGCATGCTGCGCCTCGTACAGCACCTTCCATGCCGACGCCAGCAGCCAGAATCCCAGGAAGATGAATATATTGCTCAGGAAATGGAACGGTCCCAGATGGGGATTCGACTTCCAGCCGAACATCACTTCCAGCAGATGCCCCGCGTCATGCGACATGAAATCCACCCCTGGAAAGCGGGTCGAGAGCCATCCGGAGAGCAGGTAGATGGTGAGCGGAAAGCCGTACATTTCGGTGAATAGGGCGACGAGGAACGCGGAGAACGCGCCAAAAGAACGCCAGTCGCGTTTGCTCTGAGGCTTTGCGAAGCTGAAGGCAAAGATGATGAATACGAGTGAATTGATGATCACCAGGGACCACAATCCGTAAGCCTGCATTTGATTGGAATCGTTCATGGGGCCTGATCCTTGTTCTTCTCCTTATGTTCCGCGCCGTGGTCGCCATGTCCGTGGAACATATGCATCAGCGGACAGGCGAGTAGCAAAAGCCATATTCCGTAGGCTGAAAACCATCCGGAGAGGTGCGCTCCGTGCTCGGTAACCAGGAAGAACCCCGCGATGAGCACGAACCCCCAGAAAATCCAGCGGCCGTAATCGCCGCCGGCGGACGGATGATTTTCGTGCGAGTGTTCAGCCATGAGGTTGGCCTCCTTTATCAGTGTTGTTCATCAGAGCTTTCCTGATTTGAGAGCGATGACCGCCCACCCGACTCCGAGGGCGCCGGCAACCACGAAGCCGATGATTCCAAGCACGGGCACGCCCGCGATGTGAGGCCCGGCATGGGCCGCAAGGATGATCGCCGAGCCGACGATAAGCGACGCGACAATGAAAGCGAAGGCGAGCCGGTTGCTTGCATGCAGCATGTGCCGCTCGAGCGAACCTCCGCTCTGATGCCGGATGTCGAATAGCGGCTCGCCGCGTTCGAGCCGACCCATGACCTGCTGAAGCACCAGCGGCGCATTGCCCGCCACCTCTCGCGCCGCAGTCGAGAAGCGGTAGAGCCGCGCGATACTGGCTACGCCCAGCTCCGGGATGAACGCGTGCTTCAGAAGCTGGCTGCTGTAGGACCGGAAAGCTTCGAGCGAACTGAACTCCGGATCGAGCCCCCGCACCAGCGCTTCGAGCTCGGCAAATGCGCGTAGCAGCAAAGCCGTCTCGCGCAGCAGCCGGATGTGATGGCGCCGGCCGAGGCGAGCGAACTCGCTGAGGATAGCGCTGAACGACTGGCGCCCGAGCCCCGATTCCCTGTAATAGTGGTCGAGCGATGCGCCGAGGTCTTTCGTGAACTGCGCTCGATTCAGTTCTCCGGTCGCCCCGCCCATGCCCAGATAAGCGCTGGCCACCCAGGCGGCGTCGCGCGCTATCACGCCCAGAAACAATTCACGGAGTTTTTCCTTTACCTGCGGCGACAGGTCTCCGAGCGCGCCAAAGTCGTGATAGCAGATGCGCCCATCCGGAAGTACAAACACATTCCCAGGGTGCGGATCGCCGTGGAACGTGCCGTGCTCGAAGACCTGCGTGAGGAAGAGCCTCATGAGCAACTGCGCCAGTTCGGCGTTCCGGGCAGGATCCGTCGGCGCGGCATCGAGCCGATGTCCCGGGCTGTGCACCATCGTGAGCACGCGCCGCGTCGTGGCTTCCCAGAAGATTCCGGGTACGTACACGGCCGGTTCGTTCCGGTTTAGCTCGGCGAAGCGCTCCGAATTGCGGCCTTCGCGCTCGAAATCAAGCTCGCCTCGCAGCGTCTCGGCGAGTTCTTCGACCAGGTCCGGGAGATTCCATGCCCGCGCGGAGGGCATAACCGTGCCGAGCAGCCGTGCAAGGCGGCGCAGCACGGAGATGTCGGCCTCGATAGTGGCCGCGATGCCCGGCCGCTGTACTTTGACGATGACCGAGGTCCCGTCCGGCAGGGTTGCGCAATGCACCTGCGCCATCGACGCCGCCGCCATCGGCGAGTCGTCGAAGCTCGCGTAGAGCTCGGCGACCGGCTTGCCGGTCTCCTGTTCGATGATCTTGCGCGCGACATACGCCGGGAAGGCTGCCGCGTCTTCGTGCAGCTTGCCCAGTTCGCTGACGAGCTCCTCCGGAAAAATATCGGTCCGGCCCGCCATCATCTGGCCAAGCTTCACGAACGTGGGGCCAAGCTCTTCGAGCGCTTCGCGCAGCCGCACGGCGTCGCTTTTGGCGCCACTTTCTTCCGCTGGACCGGCATGGCGCCCGATACCCATGCGCTCCGCATACCGGCCCCACCCCTTGGCCGCCGCAATCCTGGCGATTGCCGCGAAGCGGGCGAGCTCGCTCTGCGCCACTGGCACTTCGAGCGATGGACGTGCGTTCATCGCCGCCGGTCCTCAAGAAGAACTCGGTGCTTGAATTCGGCAGCTGCAACTTCTGCAGCGCCCGGCCCGCGCTCTTCAAACCGGATGCGGTAGATCCAAGGCACGCCCAGTGGGAGAAACCCACCGAAGCTTGGCTGGTTGACGATCACCATTGGCTCAAGCCGCTTCGAGACCGATGCGCCACCACAATTGGAATCGATAGCTCATTTGTGCGGCAGCTTGGCCCATTCCCGTACTCGGGTATTGATATAGATCAAACTTCTAGGCTCGGCCCATAACTGAGGAGACCCAGGATATGCAAGCCTCGCGCTGGAGGACGAGGTCTATCTCGTGTTGAGCGGCCGCGCTAAGTTCCGGGTCGCCGAACAGGAGCCGGCATCGAACGCCCACTACGCTCTGCCAACGTAGGCTTCGGGGATCGCGGCATTGGGGGCGCCCGTCCCGAACTGCGTTGTCAAGTAACGGCATAGCGGGTCATAAATCTTGGTCTTGTGCATATGGGCGTCGGCACCAGCCAGCTGTGACAGCGTCTCGTAACAAGGCAGGGTGTCGCATCCGCTCATGAGCACGACCTGAGGCGCACCCGGCATTTGTTTGATTCGGAGCGATAGTTCGAACCCGGTCATGCCCGACATTTCCACGTTGGTCAGAACAAGATCCGGCCGAGTCCGCTGCAACTCGGAGAGCGCTTCGCTGCCTGAAGCCGCTTGGGCGACAACGTTCACGCCGGGAATTCGAGAAAGCCACTCGTTGAGCGTCTTTCTCACTGTCAGATTGTCATCGACCAGCAGTACATTCACCTGTGTCATTGCTTTGCTCCATCGATGATTGCTCTCGGATAGGCTCCAGAACAATGCAGGAGCCAAAGCACTCGCGCTGTTCGGTATCGTACGTAGCGCCCTTTTCGAGCTCAGCGCGGGCCACCTCTGCCAACCGCCATTGGCCCAAATGGAGGCGGTATGTTCGTTACGGCGCAGACACAATGAGGTTTTCAACGCACGGTGCTTCACCGATGTTGGTTAGCGAAACTATTTGCTACGCCCATCAGTAAACGTCACTTCATCCACGATATATCAATTGAGGCACTCATCATGTCAGACACCAATACAGCAGCAAGCACCGCCCATAAGCAAGCCGCCAGCGAGCACAAAGCGTGCGCTGATCACCATACCAAAGCCGCGGATTGTCACGACAAAGGCAAGCTGGACGAAGCCAAGGCCAGTTCCAAGAGCGCAAAAAGCTGCTGCAACACGGCAAGCAAAAAATCGGCAACTGCTTGCGCGTGTTAGGTACCGTCAGGCGTTGAAAGAGGAAGACCATTTCTGCGCCTTCGCGACGGGTCGAAGCAATTGGCCCGTCGCGATTACATTGGCGCCCAGCGCGAACAGCACGATCAAGCCTCGGTCGAGCTTGGGCAATATCGAAGATCACCCGGTAGATTTCGCCTCGGCCTCTCCGTCAGCGCCCGCATTGACGCTGCGGCAAGGGGGTGATGCGCCGAATCGAGCGCCGAATCGGGCCTCTGAAGAAACGCGGCGCTGAGCATGGAGGTTACCTTGCTATCTGCGGATTTGGTTCGCCGCCGCACGGAACTCGCGAGCATCCAGGCGCACAGTCACGCATCGATCGACGAACCCGTTGGTCTGAACAGGAGATTGAAATGCAGCATGCCTATTGGAACGACTGGTATACCGGCTGGGGCTGGTTTCTCTGGCTGGGCTTCATCTTCCTGTTGTTCTCGGGCATCGGTAACTGGGGCTATACCTACCAGGCTCACCGCAGATTTGGCAGCGCGCCACGTAGTGATGCCTTCGACATCCTCGACGCCCGATACGCGAAAGGTGAAATCACCCGTGACGAATATGCGCGAATGAAATCCGATATCAGCTCGACTGGGACTACAACAGCTCGGGTAGGTGAAAAGTAGCCTTTTCGACGCCGAGCGCCTGCCGCGTCTGGGCGGCAGCGGCGCCTATCTGAAGCAGTTGGTTCGGGACAAGCTCGTTGAGCACAAGGTCTACATCGACGAGCATGGCGAGAACATGCCGGAGATCCGGAACTGGAAGTGGGGGGCGTTCCCATGACCGCGCCGGAGCTTATCGACGACGCCGTACGCCGGCTGGTGAGGGCCGGCAAGGACCAGCGTCTTTACACGGAGTCGAAAGGCGATGCGTAGCGGCAAGCTCGTGATCGCTCAAGGCGGCGGCCCGACCGCGGTGGTCAATCAATCACTGGTCGGTGCGGTGCTTGAAGCGCGGCTCTTTCCCCAAATCGAGCGGATCTATGGCGCACGCTACGGGGTGCGCGGCATCGCGAACGAGGATTTCGTCGACCTTTCGGCCGAAACCCGAGCCAATCTGGAGGCGATCGCCGCGATGCCATCCTCGGCTCTCGGCTCAACGCGAGACAAACCGGATCTGGTCTACTGTCGGAGCATCCTCGCTTCGCTCAAGGCTCATGATGTCTCCTGGTTCCTCTACATTGGAGGTAACGACACCGCCGAAACCGTGCGCTTGGTCAGTGAGGAGGCGGCCAGGGAGGGTTACGATCTTCGCTCGATCCATATTCCCAAGACTATCGACAACGATCTGATGGAGAGCGACCACGCGCCGGGCTTTCCCTCGGCCGCACGGTTCGTGGCCCAGGCGTTCATGGGAGCCGATCTGGACAACCGCTCGCTTCCGGGCGTTTACCTCGCGGTCGTGATGGGACGCAACTCCGGGTTTTTGACTGCCGCCGCTGCCGCCGCACGCACGGTCGAGGGCGATGGCCCGCACCTGATCTATCTTCCAGAGCGCGTCTTCGACGAGGGCAAATTCATCTCCGAAGTCAAATCGGTCCATGACCGGCTCGGACGCTGCGTCGTCGCGTTGTCAGAAGGAATCCATGATGCGGCCGGCACACCGCTTTCGGTCAAGCTCGCCCCGACGGTCGAGAAGGATGCGCATGGCAATGTGCAACTCTCCGGCAGCGGCGCGCTTGCCGACCTGCTGTGCGACCGGATCAAATCCACGCTCGGCATCGCACACGTGCGTGGCGATACGTTCGGCTATCTCCAGCGCTCGTTCGGCGGTTGCGTCTCGGACGTGGATCGCCGCGAGGCGCGCGAAGTCGGCGAATTCGCCGTCAAGCAGGCGATCTGGGGGCCGAGCGACGGCTCGGTGGCGATCCGGCGCATCGGCGATTACGCCGTCGATTACGCCCTGGTAAAGCTGGCCGAGGTTGCCGGCAAGACCAAGGTGATGGCCGATTCGTTCATTGCGTCGTCGGACAGTGACATCACTCCCGCCTTCCAAGTGTATCTGCGGCCGTTGCTGGGAAGCGGCCTGCCTCGGCCGGCCCGTCTGCGAGGCGGCGCGATCGCCAAGGCGCTGAGTCGGTAGGCCAGTCCGTGTGCACGAATCCTGCTTCGGGCCGATCGACGCGCTGATACGTGTGGGCGCCGAAGAAATCGCGCTGGGCCTGGGTGAGATTCTGCGGCAGCACGGCGCTGCGATAGCTGTCGAAATAGGCGAGCGACGCCGAAAACGCAGGGGCGGGAATGCCGTGTTCCACCGCCATCTGCACGGTACTCCGCCAGGCGCGCTCCGCCTGCAGCACGCCCGGACGGATGTCGGCGTCGAGCAGCAGGTTCGGCAGATCCGGTGCGCGTCCGAACGCCTGCATGATGGGGTCCAGCAGGCGCGCGCGGATAATACAACCGCCCTTCCAGATGCGCGCGATCTCGCGCAGCTCGACGTTCCAGTCGTATTCGGCCGAGGCCGCGCGCAGCAGGGCCATGCCCTGGGCGTAGGCGCAGATCGTCGCCGCGCCGAGCGCATCGCGAACGGCGCCGGCGAGCACCTGCATGTCGCCCGCCACGCGCGTCGTGGCGGCGCTCGCCAGCAGTTCGCTGGCGCGTACGCGTTCGGCCTTCATGCTGGACAGCACGCGCGCATCGATGGCGGCGGCGATGGTCGGGACCGGCACGCCGAGATCGAGAGCGGCCTGCGCGGTCCACTTGCCGGTGCCCTTCTGTCCCGCCTGATCGAGGATCATCTCGACCAGTGGATTGCCGGTCTCGGGGTCGCGCACGGCCAGCACCTGCGACGCGATCTCGATCAGGTACGACGCCAGCGGACCGCGGTTCCACTCGGCGAAGAGGGCCGCCGTCTGTGCCGCCGTGAGACCCAGCGCGCGATGCAGGAGATCGTAGGCCTCGGCGATCAGTTGCATGACGCCGTACTCGATGCCGTTGTGCACCGTCTTCACGAAATGGCCGGCGCCATCCGGGCCGACGAAGGTGACACACGGCCCAGAGTCGGTCTTCGCGGCGATGGACTCGAGGATCGGCCGCAGGTGATCGTAGGCGGTCCGGGCGCCCCCGGGCATCAGCGACGGACCATGGCGCGCACCTTCCTCCCCCCCCGACACACCCATGCCGACGAAGCGCACGCCCCGTGCACCCAGGGCCGCCTCACGCTGCCGCGTGTCGGTGAAGAGGGAGTTGCCGCCGTCCACGATCACGTCGTCCGGGGCAAGCAGCGGCGTGAGCTTCTCCAGCATTTCGTCCACCGGGGCGCCGGCCTTTATCATCAGCAGGATACGGCGCGGCCGGCTGAGCGCTGCGGCGAACTCCTCCAGCGTCCGGGTGCCGATCCATTGCCGGTTTGCACCCGCGCCCTGGATCAGGCGGGTGACTTTCGCCTCGGTGTGGTTCCAGAGCGCCACCCGGTAGCCGTGGTCTTCAAGATTCAACGCCAGGTTTTCGCCCATCACGCCCAGGCCGATCACGCCGATGTCCGCCGTCGGCGGTACTGCACTTATGGATGACATGTCAGACTCCTTCTTCTTGGTTGCCCGCGGTCGCTTGCGCTCCAGCGCGCTCCCTTACGCCGCGCTGCCCGTCACCTGGCGACCTTGTCGTGGACGGTTCACCGATACCGGGACGCCCAGCGCGGCAAGCACGCCGACAACGGCGCTGACGCCCAATGTAGAAAGGATTGCTTTCACCGGTTTATGCTCGCGTGAATTTCGCCGGGTATGTGTTTGCTGCGGCTAAACGATGTAACGATCCCAACCCGCATAGGAATCCTTGATTCGCCCGCGTGGCAGCGCCAGGACAATCAGCAGCGCTCCGCAGATCACACCGTTCCAGACCGCCAGCGGCGAGGCGATGCCGTCGAGCAGCCAGGGTGCGGCGATCAGCCAGGCGCCGAACGGGATATTGATGAAGCGAATGGCGCGCCCGACCTCGGCCCAGGCCATGATCGAGAACGTCACCACGAGCAGACCGACCAGGTGATCGCTATTGGCCATGGTGCCGGAACTGTCGAAGCTGACTCGCGTGAAGGTGAGCCAGACGCCGATCACGATGCTGAGCGTCAACGTCCAGGGATAGGTGACGCCGCGCGTGGCTTGCGCGATCTGCTCCCGGGGGGTGGCGGCGAGCCCTTTGGACGTGTCATCGCTGCCGCCTTCCATGGCATCGCCGGTCCAGAAGGTGCGCCAGAACGGCTTGCCTTGCTTGCGTGCCCACACCAGGAACTGGCCCATGGCGACGAACTCGTTGAGCGAATACGGAATCATCACCGCCATCGCGAGTGCGGCGATCAGGCACAGCGTGCACCAGGTGCCGATCACGATCGGCTGGACGATGACAAAATAGATGCTGACGACACCGAGCGGCAGGATCGTGACAGCCAGTGCGAGCACCATCCACGGCATGGTGCGCCAGCGGGTTTTCCCGCCCATCCATGTCATCGCCAGCTCGAGGGTGTAGACGATAGCGCCCAGGGCGCCATCGGGAATCGGCCAGGCTTTGGACATATCCGAAGTAATGATCGTCTCCGCGCCGTTCATCACGCCCTGCATATCACCGCTGCCGGCGAAGAACGGCTCCCACACAGAGTCGATGTGGCCAAGCTGATAGGCGCCCAGCACGCGCGCGATGAGAAACCCAATCAGCGCGAGCACCGCGATCGGCATGCGCTGCAACCAGCTCGATGGTGTATAGGCCCAGCCCGGCGGTACGTCCGGCTTGCCCATCATGCCGGCCATGCTCATGCCCGGCATCATCGCGATCAGCACGGAAAGCGCGATCACCAGCCCACCGACCAGCGTCCCATTGGCATAGGCCTCCGGCAACGGCGTCCAGAACAGCAGCGGCGCGAACAGGAGCCAGAGGCCAACCGCAGCGTTGGCCCACTGCGCCCAGGGGTAGCGGCGCCAGGCATTGGCGGACAAGGCACTGAAGACGATCACCAGAATGCCGCTGATGACATCGCTCCAGGTCATCAGCAGATTGCGCAGTTCGAACGCTGGCAGCCCGCGCTCGGCCATGACCCGCAACTGGTTGGCATCGGGCACGAAGTCACTCAGGTAGCCGAGCGTAAACGGGCTGGTCAGCAGCCAGAAACCAAGCATCAGGTTGAGATAGTGCGGCCAGAGCATCTTGCGATGCTCTTCGACCATCATGTCCGGATGTTCACCATCGTGCTGCATCGACTCGCCGCGCGGCACCAAGGTCATGCCGCACTTGGGGCAGCTGGCCGGTTCGCTGGACACCACCTCGGGGTGCATCGGGCAGGTGTATTCGGCCGCCTGCGCCGGTTCAGCCGGCTGCGCCGGTTCCAGTGCCGTGCCGCAACGCGGACAGTTGCCTGGCGAAGACTGGCAGACTTCCGGGTGCATGGGACAGGCATGCACCGCGCAGCCCTGCGCAGTCGTTGGTTCGACCGCCCCGGAGGCGGAGCCGTGCACGTGCGCTGGCGCGGGCGCCTGCTCGGAACGGCGAGCGGGATCAAGCCGTTCGGGCAACTCCAGGCCCTGCTCGCGGTACCAGCCCGCAGGGTCGGCCTTTAACGCTGCCACCATCTTCGGCAGGGTCTGACGCAGCGAACGGCTCGGCGCCCAATCGAGCAGGGTGTGGGCGCGGGTGATGTCGAGGGCATAGTGGTCGTTGGCCCGGTCGATCATCCACGGCTTGATGAACTGATCCTGCCCGGGGATGTGGTCCTGAACCCACGCGCCAGCCTTGGCGATCGGCCCAGGGATGTTGTGCGTCTCCCACGACTCGTCGCGAATCAGCCGTGAAAACGTATGCTGAAGTTCATCGTAGCTCAGTGCTTCCGGCTCGCCGATGAGGATCGCCAGCTCCGGCGGCAGTTTGGCGCGGCGCTCCACTGCACGCTCGATCGCGTCCACCACGTCATCCAGATGGATGAAGGCCTGGCCGTGCGAAGTCTCGCCGGAATACAGGTGACCGGCGAGCTGCCGCTCGTAGATGCGCTGAATCTGGTGCGCCAGCGGCGGCGAATGGCAGACA